>JAGBXS010000087.1 GCA_017629175.1 Clostridia bacterium | reverse complement strand
GTGCCATGTGTCAGCGCGGCTACATCACCAACATGATCTTCTTCGGTCCTCCCGGCACAGGCAAAACAACAGCCGCAAACATCATTGCCGAAAAGAGTGGCATGAAGATCCACCGCCTGAATGCCACCACCGCATCCCTTGCCGATGTCAAGGCTGTCATTGCCGAAAGCGGCAGTCTGTTCGGCACAAACGGCACCCTGCTCTATCTCGACGAGATCCAGTATTTCAACAAAAAGCAACAGCAATCCCTTTTGGAATACGTGGAGGACGGACGAGTCACCCTCATCTGCTCCACCACCGAGAACCCTTATTTCGCCATCTATCCCGCCTTGCTTTCCCGTTCCAGCGTGTTTGAGTTCAAGCCCGTGGATCCCAAGGACTTGGTTCCGGGTCTGCGCCGTGCTTTTGATATCCTCAACGGTGATTTCGGAAACGCCAAGACCTGTTCCGACGCCGCCTTGGAGGTGCTTGCCTTCGGTTGCGGCGGGGACGTGCGGAAGGCAATCGGTTCTCTGGAGAATTGCTACTACGCCTCCGAGACAGCCATCGACGAGGAGCTTGCCCGTCAGCTGGTTCAGCGTTCGGGTATGCGGTACGACCGTGACGGACAATCCCATTACGACCTGCTTTCCGCCTTGCAGAAGTCCATCCGCGGCTCCGATCCCGATGCCGCCGTGTTCTACTTAGCGCGGATCCTTGCGGGAGGGGACCTGGTCTCCGCCTGCCGCCGCATCTCTGTGTGCGCCGCAGAGGATGTCGGCCTTGCTTACCCCAACGCGGTGATCTTTGCCAAGTCCTGCATCGACATCGCCTTGCAGGTTGGCCTCCCCGAGGCACGGATCCCCCTTGCGGATGCGGTGATCCTTCTTGCCACCTCCCCCAAATCCAACAGCGGAGAAGCGGCCATCGATGCCGCCATGGCCGCCGTGGAAGCAGGGAAGGGCACCATGGTTCCCGCACACCTGCGGGATCAGAACCGCCCCGGCTCGGAGGGTGGCTACCAATACCCCCACGCCTTCCCCAACCATTGGGTGCGTCAGCAGTATCTCCCCGACGATTTGGCAGGGAAGACCTTCTACACCCCCGGGGAAAACAAAACCGAGCGCGCCGCCGACGAGTATTGGCAGAAAATCAAGAAATAACGTGATAAAACCTCCCGTTTCCCGGGAGGTTTTGTTCTTTCTCTTCCTATTCCAATGCACGCCGCAGCTTTTCCAAGATCTTCTTTTCCGTGCGGCTCACCTTCACCTGGGTCATCCCAAGCACCTCTCCCGCCTTCTGCTGGGAGTACCCTCGGTAGAACCGCAACAGGATCAACTGCTTTTCCTCCTTGGGGAGACTGAGAACCGCTTGCCGCAAGGCTTCCTTTTCGCACAGCTCTGCCAGGTTGTCCGTGCCGATGAGATCCTCCAACGCCCGTTCTCCCACCGGCTCGGAGAAGGAAAGCACCGCGTTCCCCGCATCCAAGCCCTCCACCGTCTCCTCCACACTGCAGCCGCAGTAGTCCGCAAGCTCCGTCACCGTGGGTTCTCTGCCGTTTTCGGCGGTGAACTCTTCTTTTTTTCGCAGCAGATGGGCCCCTTTCTGCCGCAGCTCACGACTCACCTTGATCATCCCGTCGTCCCGCAAAAAACGCTTGATCTCCCCGATGATGAGAGGCACGGCGTAGGTGGAGAAGGCCGTCCCGTAGGAGGTGTCAAAGTTGCGGATGGCCTTCAGCATCCCGATGGCACCCAGCTGGCACAGATCCTCAAAGTCCGCCCCGCGCCCCAAAAACCGCGCCGCCACGGACTTCACCAGGCCCATGTTCTCCCGCATCAAAATTTCTTCCGCCGCAGGGTCTCCCGCCCGTGCCTTTTCCAAAAGCTCAGGCGCGTTCATTTCACATCAAAACGTTTTTCCAAAATTACCGTCGTTCCCTTTCCCGGTGCGGAGCGGATCTTCACACGGTCGGTAAAGCTTTCCATCACCGTGAACCCCATGCCGCTTCGTTCCCCCTCCGCATCGGTGGTGTAAAGAGGTGTCCGCGCCAAGGAGATATCCGCGATCCCCGTTCCCTTGTCCTTCACTGCAATGCGTAAGATCCCGCCTGCGGTGTAAGTGGCACTTATGTAGATAGGGCATTTCATCTTGTCCGTTTGGTTGCGGTAAGCGTGTACGATGCAGTTGGTCACCGCCTCGCTCACCGCCGTCTTCAATTCCGAAAGCACGCTCACCGGGGGATCCAGTTGGGCGATGAAGGAGGATACCGTCAGCCTCGCCAACCCCTCGTTGATGCTCTTGGCAGGGAAGACGCATTTCATTTCGTTTACCGTGTTTTCAGCTCGCCTTGCCATTTCCGTTGCTCCTTTCAATGCGGATCAGCTTGTCCATCCCCGCAATATTCAAAATCTTTACCACAGCCTCCGATGGGGATTCCACGATCAACACCGCGTCGATCTGACCGCACTTCCGCATCCGTCCCATCACAAGCCCCAATCCCGAGGAATCGCAAAAGGTTACCCCCGCAAGATTGAAATAGAATACCTCCGGC
>JAGBXS010000086.1 GCA_017629175.1 Clostridia bacterium | reverse complement strand
GTTGTCGCTGGTTCGAGCCCAGCAGGGGGAGCCAAGAAAAAAGCAAGTCGAAAGACTTGCTTTTTTCTATCCAATCCGAAGGATTGGCATGGAATCACGACGTAGTCGTGTATGTAATCGCCGTCAGGCGCATGGCATCACGCGTCAGCGTGTATTTCCCCTTCGGATTGATTACATTCAACACTTCGTGTTGATTCCATACCGCAGACTAGCTGCGGATTTCATACACGGCTTCGCCGTGATTTTGCGAGCTGCATTTTTGTGCTACGAGCGCAAAACAAAAACGGAGTCCAAACGGACTCCGTTTTTGTTTTGCTTTTCTCTTGGATTGAGGTTTAGCGATACATTGGCGCAACTTGTTGCGCTACAGGGGCGAATCTTCCCACAGGGAAGTTCGCGGCGAGCTTGCGAGCCTTGTCACATGGTTCAAGTCCGGTAGAATGGAGTAAGCACCTTTTTTCTGTAGTTTAGATCTCGCTGTAGTCGCATATTATCAACCGACAGTTGGTTGACGATTGATGAACTGTATGCTATAATATCTATAAACTATAATGAAGGTGAGGTGGACAAAATGGTAAACTTTAGTCCGATACTGTCAAGCGCCCTTTTGTCCATTGTTCAAGCCGCGTTTCAATGGAGTTTTATTGAAAGAAGTGAAAATTATGGAAAAAATTGAATTTGTGCAAATTTGCAAAGAAAACGAAGCGATATGCGAAATAGCGAAGGAATTATGGGTTCCGTTTATCAAGGAGGTTAATGAACACGACGGAAAAATCCCCAACGAAGCTAAAATATCAGATGGTTTGAAAAAGAGAATTGACATTCAAGGTAAACGTAAAGATATGCACTTCGAAATATTGTTTCTGAATGATACTCCGGTGGCAATTGCAATGTTTGCTATCGATTTAGGTACGGTATATGGATTGCTTGAAAAGGGATATGGAACAGTTATGGGGTTTTATATTCATCCCCAATACAGGAGAATGGGACTTGGTAAAAAATTTTGGTTTCATATTGAAGATACACTCCGCGCAGACGGTGCTTTGAATTTTTATATATGCCCCGATTCAGTTACAGGTGTTCCATTTTGGGCAAAAATGGGGTTTGAAGACAGCGGTTTGATCGATCCTGATGAGAATAAGCCAATTTATACAAAACAATTAAAAAATAGTATCATACATTGAGTTGTATTTTTATACTACGAGCCCAAAAAGTCCAAGTCGAAAGACTTGGACTTTTTCATTTGTGCCGCAGGCACAATATCATTTGACTGGAGGGCAACATCATTTTGAGCGTAGAGAAAATATCATTCCTCATGAGTGCGGCACAAATGAATGAGGTTGCGGCAAGCCGCAAATGATGTGCTTCGCGATGATGTGATGCTTCTCGTAAATGAGGTTGCGCTTCGAGCCAGATATTGACACAAATATGCTGCTGTGATATAATAAATTCAGGAAAGGCGGTAGTTTTATGAAATTGAATTTATCACAAGTCAGAGACATTACTACAGGTGCAGTTCGAATCGAAGAAATTGATAATGAATTTCATTTTTATCGTTTTACAAAGTGCCAAGAGAAATTATATTTGGATCGCAGTAATGATAAGAAGAATGATTTTTATGCGAAAACATTTTCTATCTCCGGCGTACAAATGCGCTTTCGCACGAATAGTCAAACCCTTTTTTTAAATGTGGATACGGTTAAAGGAAGCAGCAGAAGATATTTTTCCTTTGAAGTGTTTGTAAACGGTAAAAGAATAGACACTCTCAAAAACTTTTCTGAATCAGAATTATCCGAAAATTATACCAACCTTGAATTTTCGCTTGGAAATTTTTCCAAGACGTTTTGTTTGGGAGAGGATGAAAAGGAGGTTTGTATCTATTTTCCTTGGTCGGTGAAAGCAATCTTGAAGGAGATTTGCATCGACGACGGTTCGTTTATCAAGCCTGTCAAACCGAGGAAGAAAATACTATGCTTTGGCGATTCGATTACACAAGGCTACGATGTTTTATATCCAAGTAACAAATATGCCACAAAGCTTGCCAATATACTTGACGCAGAGGAATATAACAAGGCGATTGGCGGAGAGGTATTCTTTCCGGAACTTGCAAAAACAAGAGAGGATTTTGAGCCGGATTATATCACCGTCGCATACGGAACCAACGATTGGAACAAGTGTACCAAGGAAGAGTTGGCGCATAACTGTAAAGCGTTTCTTTATAATTTAAGCAATAATTACCCCAATGCCAAAATTTTCGTAATCACACCGATATGGCGTAAAGATATGAACGAAAGCAGACCATGTGGTGATTTTAAGGATTTGGGCGCATTGATTCAAAAACAAGCTGTCGGGCTTGGCAATGTATCGGTGATTTGGGGATTTGAATTCGTTCCTCAAGAGGAAACTCTGTTTGCCGACTTAAGGTTGCATCCAAATGATAAGGGCTTTGAGTATTATGTCGAAAATTTATCGAAACACATAAAAATATATTAAAGGTTTGGTTCTGTTGGGGCAACTCAAGAAAAAAGCAAGTCGAAAGACTTGCTTTTTTCTATCCAATCCGAAGGATTGGCATGGCATCACGCGTCAGTGTGTATCTTAAACTTAACCGATGTGCATTTTTTACAACACAACGATTCGATGATATTACAACAACTGATTGGCAATTGATATTCCTGCATGAGCGTGATATAATACAATTACACCGGTGATGATTTAGAAAAGAGGTTTCTATATGAACGTAAAAATTGGGAAACACATTAAAGAGTTGCGTAATCGTGACGGAGTAACGCAGGATACGCTCGCCGAAGCACTTGGTGTAACCGGTCAGGCTATTTCAAAATGGGAGAATGAAAGTGGATATCCCGATATTGAGTATATCACTCCGATAGCAAATTTTTTCAATGTTACCATTGATCAGCTTTTTGGACATGATAGAAGCGAAAGCGAAAATAAGATCAATGAATATTGCGAAAAACTTGATGAAATGCACCGTAATTGGGTGGATGTAAACACGCGCATAGATCTTGCGCGGCAAGCTCTTGCAGAATTCCCTGCAGAGGAAAAACTGCTTGTTCGCTTGGCAACAGCTTTGTGGGAAAAATGGAGCGACGATGCATCCAACGAATGCTTTTTGTTTGTGGATGGAAAAACCGTATATAATTTTGATAAGGTAAGAGCAACCGAGGGTTGGGAAGAACCTGCTCAAATTATGGAAAAGCTGCTTGCCACATCTATCGATGACAAAATCAGAAGTGAGTGCAGAGATATTCTTATAAGATTATATGGACAGATTGGTGAGAAAGGAAATGTGTATAGGCTTGCCGAATACTGTCCCGATTGCAAAGCTGCCAATTTATTTGCTGCATTTAATGGAATCCACGAAAAAGAGGCTCGCGAAAACAGCCAGATATTATTGCAGGGCGCGCTTTCCTGGCTTCGTGTTCATTTGCCGAGACAAACTAAGGATTTAACGCTGAAAGCGAAAGCAATCGAAAAAACGATTGAGTTGCATAAGTTTGTGTTTGACGATGGAAATTATGCGTTTCTTCATGCTAAAATGGAACATTTATATATTGATTATGCAGATGTTTTATTGCAACAAGAACGGATCGAGGAAGCTTTTTCGGCACTGGAAAATGCATATGATCATGCAAAGAATTTTGATGTCTTTCTTGATAAGCTTCATAAAGAGGGTGAGGTCGGCTATACGTCAACGTTTACGGATAGCCTTAAGGATTATTCAAAGGATGTCTATGCAACAAAGGCACTTCCCGAATTGTTAAACATAACCTTGCTTGATCCAAACGATATCTTCTACAAGAAATTGCATGATGATCAAAGATTCATTGATCTTGTAAAAAGAATAGAAAGCGATATTGGTGTATAAGTCGTAATTTATTTTTGGTAAATTTATCGATCCAAAGCATGGTATCCGCCTTAATTGACACAGCTTTGTTTTTGTGCTATATTCAATTTAGAACAAAACTCACCTCCACCAACCTAAAAAGGTGCAAGTTTGAAAAAGGGATCCTTTTTCAAACATGTACCCGCCCGCAAAATGCGGGCTACGAAAGGAATGAACCTAACTATGAAAGAAAAGATTGCCGCGCTTTACGCTATGGCGTTGGAGCGGATTGAAAAAGTGCATATTGCCTGCTTCCGCGGGATGGAGAAGCCGCTGTTTTTGATCTCGGAGCAATATCCCGGGCTGTGGCTGGAGCACGTGTATGATTCCGTGTTGCCGGCGCAATTAGAGCCCCGCTTTTGCAGGTGGCGGGAAACGCCATCCACTTGTTCATTGACTACTAACCCTCGGAGGGGCAGTTACCTTTCTCCGTGATGGATCTGAACAAAGAGCCCCATCTTTGGAATAAAGTTTTCTTTTGCGACATGATTTTCTGCATCAATTTGCTTGAAGCCGTTGGAATTTTACGGTAAAATGAAGAAAAGCCGAACGCATGAAGAAGGAGATTGAGGCGTGAAAAAGAAGATCATCATTTTCGGCTTTTTGGCATTGATTGCCGCGACCCTGGCTTTAGGCATTTTCTATGCGGTGGAATCCTACCGTTTCGATATGGATCCTGCCAACGGCGTTGACATCCTGGAGGGGCTGGGAGTCGCCATGATCATGATCGTTACCGGCTTTCTGCTGGTTTATGAGATCGATCTGTTTTATACGGTGTATTATTTTTTTGTGTTGCCGAAAACCAAGGTGAAATCGATCCTGAATATTTGCGCCCAGCTTTCCCTTGTGTTGATGTATTTGTATGCCCGCTTTGATTGTGATTTCCTGCCGGAAGAGCTTTTTTGGATCCTGCCCCTGGCATACGTACTCTTGCGCTTGACGTACGTTGCGTTCTCGACGCATCTTTGGTTGAAGGAAGACTGATCAATAACAGCCTCCGCTATCCGGCGGAGGCTGTTTTGTCTAAATTTGGTCAGACAGACCGATGAAGTAGTCGGAGCTAACCTTGTAAAAACGGCAAAGCTTGATTAGGTCGTCTATTTTTAGCTCTGCGCGCCCGTCTTCAATATGGCTATACCCTTGTTGTGACTTGTTGATGATTGCACCCACTTCTTTTTGCGTGAGATCGTTGTCCTCGCGGAGATTTCTCATTCTGGTTCTGTAATTCATAAATGCTCCCATCTATATTTTCTTTCATAAATTCTAACATACTCATAAATTGAGTATTGACAAATACTCAAAAACTGAGTATAATGGTTGCGTCGAATGACGACGAAATAAATAAAACGGAGGGACTTTATGAAATTTTGCCAGAAATGCGGAAGAGAAATTTTGGAGGAGACTGTTATTTGCCCGGGCTGCGGTTGCGCGGTATCTTCCAATAAAACGCAAGTGAATGGCGGTAATGACGGCTTGGCAGTTGCAAGTAAGATTTTTTTGATCTTGGGGTGCATTGTGCAAGGCTTATTCCTTTTGCCCCTTGCTTGGTGCTTGCCGATTACTATTTCTATTTGCGGCAAGATGAAGCGCGGCGAACCTGTGGGCGTTGGCTTGAAGATCTGCGCGCTCTTGCTCGTTAACACCATTGGCGGCATTCTGTTGTTGTGCCGTTCGGACAATTAATCGATTTTGAACAACAACAACAGCCTCCGCTATCCGGCGGAGGCTGTTTGCTTTTGCAGCGGGCGTTATATCGTTCCCGGCAGGCACTTAAAGCAATATTCCACAAAATTCTATGAAAAATACGTTTCGATTGAGCAAATATTTCACTTGAAAAACCAAATAAAGTGTGCTATCATAACACGTCAAAAAACGGCGGAAACAGCAGTTTTTTCGCTTTGCGTAAATTGAAAGTTTTGATGGAGTGCGCCGATTTGTTTTCGACGCGAAAAAGGGTATATGTTGTCTGATTTTTTGTTTTCTGCGAACGTGATCGTTCCCATTTTTCTGCTGATCCTGCTGGGGTACGTGCTGACCCGTCTCCGCTTGTGGGACGAGCACTTTTTGAAGATCGCCAACGAAGTTTGTTTTAAATGCTTGTTGCCGGTGCTTCTGTTTTACAACGTGGCAAGCGCCAATATCTTCGACGTGTTCAACGGGAAGCTGATCCTTTACGTTTGTATTTGTGCTTGCGTGATTTGCGGGTTGCTGTTCCTTGTGGTGCCGTTGTTCGTGAAGGACAACAAGCGCCGCGGCGTTATGATCCAGGGAACCTTCCGCTCCAATTTCCTGCTGTTTGGCGTTCCCTTGGGGCTGAGCATCGGCGGAGACGAGGGGGCTGTTCTGGCGGCGGTGGTGGCATCCTTCTACGTTCCCGTGATCAATATGCTTTCCGTTATTTCTCTGTATGCCTTCAGTGATTCCAAGAACAAAAATCTGAAGTCCGCGTTGATCGGTATTGTGAAGAACCCGTTGATCATCGGCGGTGTTTCCGGACTTTTGTTCTCCCTGGTGAGCAATTCCCTTGGATTCACCCTCCCCACTATGTTGGACACCACGCTGTACAACATCAAATCCATCGCAACCCCCTTGGCGTTCTTGATCCTGGGCGGGGATTTGAAGTTTGGAAATCTGCTGAAGAACGTGAAGTTCTCTGCTCTTTCCGTGATGGGGAAGATCCTTTTGATCCCTGCCGTTATGCTCCCCCTCTCTGCGTTTTTGGGCTTTGACCGCTTGGAGATGGCCATTTTGGTGGCGGTTTTTGTGACCCCCAACGCCGTTTCCAGCTACGCCATGGCTAGAAATTATGAGGCTGACCACGAACTGGCAGGGGAGATCATCACCTTGGGCACCCTGCTTTCCATCGGAACCATCTTTGTGTTCATTACCCTGGCAAAATCCTTTGGGTGGATATAAGCTTCTTTGAAAAAGCAAGCCGAAAGGCTTGCTTTTTGCGTTTGCCAAAAATCATCTTTCTTGCTTTATACAATTTTTCCTCGGCTGCAAGCTGAGACGTAGCCTTGACAGGCAACGCATTTTTTGCTATAATAAAACAAAAAAGTAATATTTCACGGGAGGTTTGTATGCGAGTTGTTGTAAACCACGAGACCTATGGGGAGATCGTCTACGAAGAAAGCTTCTGGACCGGCAAAAAGGAGATTTCCGTTGGCGGCATTCCGCTTTTTAAGGTGAGAAAGAATTGCTATGCGTATCAGTGCGGCGAACAGACGGTGACCGTTGACGTGAAAGGCTCTGCTTATTTCGGTGCCAGCCTTATGATCGGCAGGGACGAGATCGTAATCACCCCAAAGCCTGCCTGGTACGAGATCCTTCTGCTGGCACTTGGCTTCGGCTTCGTGCTTATGTGGGGAAACAGCGTAGCACTGTGTTCCATCGTCCCCATCGTGGGCGGCGCTATCGGCGGAGCAGTCTGCGGTTTTATGGTGGTTTTAACCATCGGCTTGCTGCGCACCGTTCGTACCTTTGGGAAAAAGTTTGCCGTGTGGCTGGGAATGGTTCTGGCAACCTTTGGCATCAACTTCCTGCTGGCACTTCTGCTGTTGGAAACTTTAGCATAAAGAGGAAAACGGGCCAAGTCCGATCGGGGAACGCCTCCTCAGGGGCGTTTTTCCTGCTCGACATCCGGTCGTGTTTTTGTTGTAATAAAAGCGATGAAGCCGACCTTTTGTATCCTTAAAAAAGGAGAGATGAAAACGTGAAATTAAAGCATATGGATAAACTGAGCGCGCACCTCGACCGCTATTTGGGGGCGAAAGAGGATGAGTGTACGGTTTTGCATCAAGTTTTAGATGGTGGGTATCACGTAGACGTATTCGTCTACCCGCCCAACGAAAAGTTTCCCTTTTGGAAATTGGTGACTGTTGGAGCAAGCGATTATAAACTGCCAAAGATGGTAGCTAAGCCTTTTTCTACCCGCAACGAGTACATGATGTTTGTGGATAGCGAGGAAGACCTTACGCAACAGGAGGTCATCCGTTGGTATTATAATCATCTGTTGCACGTTGCCACCTATGCTTTCCGCGAGAAAACGTACGTGACCTACGGGCACAGCTTCGGGTGGGAAAACGAGGATCCTGCAGACGAAATGATCGGGGCGTATTTGGAGCTTCCGCAGGTGTTGGAGGATTTCGGCGTGCTTCGCTGTAAAGCGGGCTTTGGTTGGACGGCTACTTTTTTGCAGGTGGTGCTTTTGAATAAGGCGGATGTAGAACACTATATGCGCATCGGTCCGGTGCAGTTCACCAATTATCTCTATCCGGAAAACGGTCGGCCTCATTTCCTTTCCCAACGGCATCGGGACGAAAAATTTTAACCCTTGGCGGTACGCATTGCGTGCCGCTTTTTGCTCCAAATCAACCCGGAGTTGTTTTATGCGATTTCGCCTCCGTTGCAAACAACCGAAAGTTGTGGTATGACTTCTACGTCAACTACGACGGCAGACGGAAGCCTTATTTGAAATAAAACTTTTATAGGCGAATCGAAGCGGATTTAGGGTTTATCCGTAAGACGCTCCGTGTTGGGGGAATTACGGCTTTAACCTGGCGAGTCAACCGGCGGTATACATCAATCTTTTCTTTAGAGAATACCTTGCCGAAGTGAAAAAGGCAGTTCTCAATATGCGGCAGAACTTGTATACTTGCTTGAGGGCGCAGTATCCTGCCATGTGTTACTGAGGCTTCCCAGCCTCTTGACAAGGCGTTGGGCTTCTGCTATACTGAAAGCAGAAAAACGAAAGAGGGACGGAGGCTTTTATGAGTAAGAAGAAAGTGATCCTGTTTGGAATTCTGTATTATTTCCTGGCGTTTGCGGCGTATGCTCTCTGCTATTGTTTTCTTGCCCTTTTGCCCACCAAAAGCCTGGGTACCGCGATTGCGTGGACGTATGGCATTTTGTTTGTGATGACGCCTATTGCGGTGGTGCTGATAGCGCGCTTTAGCCTGCTGAAGTGGTGGGTGGATCCTTTTGCCGCTTTGTTAGTTCCATTGTTTTTCTATATCTCCATGATCGTCACCAAACTCAGTCGTGGCGCCAGCTTACGCTCTGCCCTTCTTCTGCTGAACAATGATTTGGGCGACGACGGCGGCGCGGGATGGGGATTCTTTGTTTGCCTGTTCCTTTTGGGGCTGGCGGCCTCCTTCTCCTTGGCCAGACGAAAAGGGAAGAGCATTTCCTACCGTCTGCTGGGCAGGTTGCTGCAAGCGAAAACGTAATCGGGAAACGCCTCTGCGGAGGCGTTTTTCTTTTGAAAAAGGTACCGTCTTGACAGCAGGGCTGTTTTTTGGTACAATAAAGCGAAAAAAGAGTGGCGATGCCGCAAGGGAGCTATGTTACTTATGAAAAAAGAACTGATGAAAAAGATTTTTGACGATACCGCCTACGTCCGTACCGGCGGAAGCGATGCGGAGAAGCGCGCGGCGGAATATCTGCGGCAGACTGCGGCGGACTTGGGCTTGGAGGCGTATTTGGAGCCCTTTGAGGTGGAGCTTGCCACCGTGGAGGAGGCGACCCTGACCATTGACGGCAGAGAGATCCCCTGCAAGGGCTACCTGCTGGCAGGCTCCGGCGAGGTGGAAGCACCCTTGTATTATCTCACCGAGGGTGACCGTTATTCCCTGTCTCACTGCAAGGGCAAGATCGTTCTCTTCGACGGTTATCTTGGCTATTGGCGTTACCGCGAGCTGCTGGAAAACGGTGCGGTGGGCTTTATCTCCTACGACGGCAACGTGAACTACGCAGACAGAGATATCGATCACAGAGAGCTTCGTCCCCACGTGGCAAAAGGGGAGAAGCTTCTTGGTGTGAACATCAACGCCAAGGACGCGGTGGACATCGTGAACAGCGAGGCGAAAACCGCTAAGATCGTTTTGAAGCAGAGAGAATACAAGGGTAACTCCCACAACGTGATCATCGATCTTCCCGGAGAGACCCCGGAGCAGATCATCTTTACCGCCCATTACGACAGCACCTCCCTTTCCCAGGGTGCTTACGATAATATGTCCGGATGCGTGGGCATTATGGCCATGGCGGAATATTTTGCAAAAAATTCCCACCGTTACAGCCTGCGGTTTATCTTCTGTGGAAGCGAGGAGCGAGGCCTTTTGGGCTCTAAGGCCTATTGCATTCAGCACGAGACCGAGCTGAAGGATGTGGCGCTTGTGATCAATCTGGATATGATCGGCTGTATCATGGGCAAATTTATCTCCTGCGTAACGGCGGAGACGGCACTGGTGAACTACATTTCTTACTTGGGAAGCGAGCTGGGCTTCCAGGTGAAGGCTTATCAGGACGTGTATTCCAGCGATTCCACTCCCTTTGCGGACAAGGGCGTGCCCGCAGTTTCCTTTGCCCGTGCGGCAGGGAGAGATCTGGCTCCCATCCACAACAGCTACGACACCGTGGCGGTGATGAAGATGGAGCAGATGCGGAAGGACGTTGACTTCATCACGGCCTTTGCTTCCCGCATGGCCAACGCGGCAATCTGCCCCGTTGCCAAGGAAATGCCCGACAACATGAAGGAAAAGCTGGATGAATACCTTCTGCGGAAGAAAAAGAAGGCGTAACGTAACAGAACTAAAGGGCGGGCTTGATTCCCGCTCTTTTCCTTAAAAGGAGGGTTTCTATGTCTTTGATGATCCGAAAAAAGATAACCTCATCGGATAAGCAGATCAACCTGCGTAAAAACGGCAAAGCTGTCTTTACCTGCACCTTTGCCGAAGGTGAGCTTACCTGCGAGGTATACTACGATTTTGACCCCCGCCCCCTGACGCTGCGGGGAAAATATGCGCTCGGGGAAGACCTGCGGCTGGTGCTGTTGCCCTATCGCTTGGAATTGTACGTGGGGGAGATCCTTTGTGACGAGGAATGGCCCAAGGGCGCTTTGCTTGCGGATGCCGACGCCTTCCGCTTTGCGGGCTTTGCGGTGGAAGACTATCTGCTCGCCGAGGAAGAGCCTCCTGCGGTTTTGGGAGCCTTTTCCGATGCAGAAGGCTGGAAGCCGGAAGAGAACGTCTTTGTGGGAGATTGTATGCCTTACCGCAGAGGCGGGGAATACCACGTGCTGTACCTGAAGGATCGCCACCACCACGAGAGCAAATGGTGGCTGGGGGCGCACCAATGGGAGCATATCTCCACCACCGATTTAAAGACCTGGCGGATCCACCCAACCGCCATCGCCATCGATGATCCCGAGGAGGGCTCGATCTGCACCGGCTCTCACATTTCCCACCAAGGGAAGGAATACTTATTCTACACCGTGCGCAAGGGCGGAGGTGTGGCGGCTCCCATCAGCCGCAGTGTTTCCGAGGACGGTTATCACTTCCGCAAGGATAAGGACTTTGGCTTCGTCCTCTCGGATCGCTACCTGGCCCACGTTGCCAGAGATCCCAAGGTGATCCGGGACGACGAGGGTGTGTTTCATATGTTTCTTACCACCGCTCTGCGGGAGGAGGGGAAGGGCTGTCTCGCCCACTTTATTTCCCGCGATTTGGACACCTGGCAGGATACCGGCACGCCCATCTACGTAGGCGAAGACGGAGAACAGCCGGAATGCCCCGATTACATTCGCTACCGCGGGCGGTATTACTTGATCTTCAGCCTGAAGGGAAAGGCGCACTACCGTTATTCCGACCATCCCTTCCACGGCTGGCAGAACCCTGCGGACGACCGTATTCCCTGCGCCTCCGTGCCCAAGGGGGCTTTGTGGGAGGATAAGATCCTCTTTGCGGGATACGCCGCGCCGCCCAAGTGCTACGCGGGCACCATGACCTTCCGCTTTGCCACCGCAAACGAAGCGGGAGAATTGATCTTTTTATAATTGATCGTAAAAACCGCCGAACCTTTCTTCATTTTTCCGACTTTAAGGGTGAAAGCTTTCAAAAGAGGAACCCTATGACACAAGAAGTTTTAGAAGAACAAATTGAATTCCTGCTGTCTGCCGCCCTTGGGAAGTGCGGGAAGCCCTTGCCAAAGGTGAGCTGTACGACGGCAACTACGACGATGACAGTGTAGCCGTCAACCAGCATCCCTGCCCCATGGTTTTGGTGATGGAATAAGCTTTTCGCAGTGAGCCTTTCCGCTTCTTGGAGAGGCTCTCTTTTTGGCTCCGAAAAACACCGCGGCTCTTGACATTTCTTTTGTGGTTTTGTAAAATAAAGAAAAGCGAACCGGGAGGAACTGAAATGAAAAAACTGACCGCACTTTTGCTGGTGTTGAGCATGATACTTTTGTGCGCTTGCGGGGAGGCCGCTCCGGAGGAGAGCCTGCCTGAACTGCCCGATATGGAATGGCAAAACAAATTTATGGAGATCTACGGCTTCCACCCGGATCTGTTCTATGCCTTGGAAAGCAACGAGGCCAACGAAGAGCTGGCAAGGCTTTGGCTGGAAAACCCCATCGACGCATGGGGGAGTGCCTACGCAAAGAAGGCCATGACCACTCAGGAAATGGTGGATGGTGAGACGCAACAGCGGCTGAATTGGCAGCGTGAGATGGAAGAATCTCTCGCCTATATCAAGGAATGCTACCCGGAGTACGGCGCAAAGCTGGAGGAAGAGCAGATCCTTTGGCAAGTGGCGGCAGATATCTGCGGCGAACTTACCGCAAATCTGCGGTATTATGCCGGCTGCCACGGAACGATGGATCTTGTAGACCAAGAGATTGACCGTTGCGAGCTTTACAGAGAACGCGCCTTCCGATTGTTTTATATAGAGGCAGTCTGCAAGGAAACCAAAAAAGATACCGCTCACAAGCTTGAGCTCCAAATGGTCGTTCCGGTGGGAATGGAGGCAGAGCCTTCCTCTGCGCTGGCCAAGAAATTCGAAGACCGTTACTGGGTTTGGAATTCCGCCTCTTTTGCTTCATCCGTTACGGACAACCCCATTGATGCCTGGGCAGAGGAATATCAAGGGGCCTCCGAGGGATATACTTGGTATGCGGAGGTGCTGATCACCAACTGGAAGCGGGAGATGGAAGAATCCATTGCCCACGTTTCCGCCTGCTTCCCCGAAATGAAGGAGCAGCTGGAGAAGGAAGCCGCTGCTTGGGAGAAGGGGCTTTTGGGGCAGGATTTCCTGGGCTTGCCGGAAACCTTGGGGATAAAAACCGACGTTCACGAAATGTTGGCCTTGCAAGAGACCGTAGCGCAGTACCGCCGCCGCGCATTGTATCTGTATCATCTGGAAAACGCCTGCGTGGAATTGCAGGATCTTTCGGAACGCCCCGTGGATTTCGTTCCCGAAATAGCCCTGATTCTTCCCGAAAAGTGATTTTTTGTCAGTAAAATAAAATTTCTATAAATTTCCGAAAAGAAATGTGAGAAAATTGCAAAAAAGCTCTTTACAAATCGTTTTTTTTGTGGTAACATAACTGTGTAAAAAAATCCATAAAGGAGAAAAAACACATGAAAAAGACACTTGCAACCCTTCTCGTCTTGGCTATGGTTGTTTCCGTTTGCGGTATGCTGTTTGCATCTGCTGGCGCAAACGATGCTGTGGCAGAACTGAAGGCTGAGTTGGAAGCACTGGTTGGCGCAGACGTTGAGAATGCTGCCGGCGAGTGGAACGTCGACGTTACCGTTGACGAAACAGGTAAGGTCACCGCAGTATTTAATATTGCAGGCCTTGAGGACAAGGGAATCGTTATCGTTGAGGCTCCCGTGTTCTACGATGCCGATAAGCTGACCCTCTTGAACACGATCAACAGCAAGGACAATTCCATTGACTGCATCACCGTTATGCCTGATGATTCCGGCGATTGGGAGAATTTCTGCAGCATGGGTGAGATTGCAGACGGTATCGGCCAGTTGACTCTCAGCATTTTGAATGTTGAGGCGACTACTTATATCAACGAATCCAGCCTGGAGTTCACTTTGGAGTTCCAGCTTGCAGAGGGCGAATCCCTGGCAGGCTTGTACATCCCCTCCAATGATGACAACTATGCAAGCGACGAGTCTTTCGAGCCCATGTACCTCAACGGCACATACGGCATCGTTTGCACCATCGAGGAAGAGCCCGTAGAGAACACCAAGGTTGAAGTAAACGTTAACGAAAACGCTATCCTCACCGATGGCAAGACCGGCTTCACCGGCGCATGGGGCGCAGTAGGCACCGGCGACGTGGCTCTGGTTACTAACGGTAACTGCACCGCAGCAGGTATGGACGTAACTCTGTCCTACGCTCTGGGCGCAACCAAGCTGATCGACAGCGTGACTGTTGATCTGTATCACTGCGCAAACGTAATGATCGGCTATCCCGAAGGTCAGGCTACCGTTCTCGTTTCTGTAGATGGCGAGACCTGGACCGAGGCTGGCAAGTACGATCTGGCAGCCGCTGATTTGGCACTTGACAAGTCCGGCACTGTATCCAACACCTTCTCCTTCACTGCAGTTGAGGCTGCATACGTTAAGGTTCTGCTGTACGCAGGCTCCAACGAAGCAGTTCTGGGTGCGAACCCTGCAGCCGGCAAGATCTTCTGGGAGTTCATCTCCGTTGCAGAGTTTGCTGTTAATGAAGTAAAGATCCCCACCAACCTTGCAGCAGGCAAGGAGTGGACCGGCGACACCGAGTGTGGCTCCGGCTACGTTGGTGACATCACCGACGGCAAGATCGATACCGAGGGCAAGTATGATACTTCCATCTGGTACGGCTTCGACCGTAGAAAGACCGACGATGCCGTTGGTACCATCATCATCGATCTGGGCGCAATCTACACCAACATCGATGAGATCCGTGCATTCGTATGGCCCTTGGGCGCATCCGGTATCGCAGTTCCTCAGTCCTATGACTTCTACGTTTCTAAAGACGGCGAGACCTACACCCTGGTTACCTCTGTTGCAGGCGCGAAGGGCGCTCCCGTTTGGGTAGGAACCGATAACGAAGAGGGCTTGACCGCTCGCTACGTTAAGCTGGACATCGTTGGTACTACCGCTGACACCTTCTGGTTCATCGGCGAGCTGGAAGTTAACTCCTACGACCCCAAGGTTGTTGAAGTAGCTGTTCCCGCAGAACCCGGCAACCTTGCAGCAGGCAAAGAGTGGACCGGCGACACCGAGAGCGGTTCCAGCTACGTTGGCGACATCACCGACGGCAAGATCGATACCGAGGGCAAGTATGATACTTCCATCTGGTACGGCTTTGACCGTAGAAAGACCGACGATGCCGTTGGTACCATCATCATCGATCTTGGCAAGCTGTACAGCGGCCTGGATGAGATCCGTGCATTCGTATGGCCCGCAGGCGGAGCCGGTATCGCAGTTCCTCAGTCCTATGACTTCTACATCTCCGAAGACGGCGAGACCTACACCCTGGTTACCTCTGTTGCAGGCGTAAAGGGCGCTCCCACTTGGGTAGGCACCGACAATGAGGAGACTCTGACCGCTCGTTATATCAAGCTGGACATCGTTGGTACTACCGCTGACACCTTCTGGTTCATCGGCGAGCTGGAAGTTAACGTATATGAGGATGCTCCCGAGGTTCCCGATGAACCCGAGCAGCCCGAAGAGCCCGAAATCCAGGGCAACAAGATCTCCATCTCTCACGTTAACGCTTACACCTGGGGCGTTTACAACGAAATGATCATCACCGGCGAGGGCCAGAACTGTGTAACCAAGCTGGGTTATGACTGCAAGTGGTGGATCGCTCTCAAGGTTGATAACGTTGATGGTGTATATACCGTTACTCAGATCGAGGGTTGCGGCGACGATAAGGTAATGACCGCTTCCGCAGACGGCTTCATCGTATACTGCTTCGAGAACGATGCTGCTTCCTTCGCAGCTGCACAGGCGATCAAGGTTGGCGATACCATGGCTGCTTGCACCGTAGACTGGTCTAAGGGTGCTGCATCCGAGACTCCCATCGGTTATCTGATCTTTGTTGAAGGCGAAGAACCCGAGCAGCCCGAAGATCCCGATGAACCTTCCGTAGACCCCGAGGAGTCCTCTGAAGAGTCCTCTGAAGAGCCCTCTGAAGAGCCTTCCGTTGAGCCCTCTGAAGAGCCTTCTGAAGAGCCTTCCGTTGAGCCCTCTGTTGAGCCTTCCGTTGAGCCCTCTGAGGATGATTCCTCCGAGTTGCCTCCCACCAGCGATGCAGGCGTTCTGGTATTCGCAATCCTGGGCGTTCTGGCAATCGTAGGCGCAGCAGTTGTGATCAAGGTTAGAAACTAATCTTGCACCGACTGAACGCTAAATAAGCAAACCAAGGCTCCCCGTAAAAGGGGAGCCTTTTGTTGTACTTTTTGAACAAAAAATGAACGCCTAAATAAGCGAAAACGCCGAAAACTTTTCTGTGCGAGGCATAAAGGCAAAAAAGCCTTTACAATCGCAATGTTTTGTGATATGATTAAAGTAACTAAAAATCCATAAAGGAGAAACACACATGAAAAAGACTCTCGCAACTCTTCTTGTTGTTGCTTTGGTTGCTTCCGTTTGCGGTATGATGTTCGTATCTGCAGATGCTACTAACCTTGCACTCGGCAAAGAAGTCGCAAACGCAAATGTCAACGGTCAGAATGCAAACTACTGCGCTAACATGACTGACGGCGTGATTGCTGATGCTATCTCTACCGATAACGGCGTTTGGTTCGGCTATTGGTACAACGCAAGTTCTTCCCCTGAGGTCATCGCTCAGTATTCCAACACCGGCGCTGACGGTATTGCAATCCCCACCATCGATCTGGGCGCAGTTACTGAGCTTGATTCCGTTCGTATTCACATCGTAGACCAGGCTGACTGGGGTATCTGTGCACCCGATTCCATCGTTGCTCAGGTTTCCAACGACGGCGAGAACTTCACCGACGTTTCCACCGTTACCGAGTTCGAGTCCGGTGTTACCTGGGTAGAGTTCGATCTGTCCGGTCAGTCCGCACAGTACGTTCGTCTGGCTATCGATCTTTCCACCGCTTGGTTCTTCCTGGATGAGATCGAGATCTACGGCGCAGCTTCCGAGGGCGGCGAGGATACTCCCGACGAGCCCGCTGCTGAAGAGCACGTGATCGCCATCTCCCATGTTAACTGCTACACCTGGGGCGTTTTCAATGAAATGATCATCACCGGCGAGGGCCAGAATGCTCCCTCCAAGCTGGGTTACGACTGCACCTGGTGGATCGCTCTCAAGGTTGACAAGGTTGACGGCGTTCTCACCGTTACCCAGATTGAAGGCAATGGCGAGGCTAAGGAAATGACCGCTTCCGCTGACGGCTTCATCGTTTACTGCTACAGCAACGATGCTGCTTCCTTCGCAGCCGCACAGGCAATTGAGGTTGGCGACGTTCTGCTGAGCTCTACCGCTGACTGGTCTGCTGACGCAGCTTCCGAGACCGCTATCGGTACTCTGACCTTTGGCCCTGCAGTTGAGAACGATAAGCCCGTGGCTCCCGTTGTTAAGGAAACCATCAAGATTGATGGTAAGCTGAACGACGACGGCTACGACAAGGCCGTTTGGTTCGCAGACGGTCTGTGGCAGGGCGCTAAGGACACCGATCCTGTGATCGCTGACCTGGACGTTCAGTACACCGTTCGTTCCGACGATGACAACATCTACCTGACCATCAAGGTTAACCAGGGCGTTGATTTTGCTGCAGCTCTGGATCCCAACGCTGCATTCACTCAGGTTGGCGCTACCGACTTCCGTCTGTGGTTCCTGGGCGATGGTATGGAGACCCGTACCTTCTACGACCTGCTGTGGGATGGCGAGGCATTCGTTCCCTTCCGTGAGAAGGTTGCTACCGAGGAGTTGACCTTCGCTGCTGAGACCGGCGACGATTACATCAACCTGGAGATCGCAATCGCTAAGTCTTCTCTGAACATCACCGATTCCTTCAAGCTGATGGTTACCTACTCCACTCCCAACTGTGTAACTGCAGATGGCACCGCCGGCTACAACGCATTCCACATGACCGCTTGCGACGAGATGCCTTCCGGCTGGTCCGGCAATGCTGATGCATACGAGACCTATGCTTGCGCAGACATCGCTCTGGGCACCAAGGCTCCCGCTACCGGCGATGAGGGTATCCTGGTATTCGCACTCCTGGGCCTCGTTGCTATCGCAGGTGCGGCTGTTACCATCAAGAGCAAGATCTGATTGCTTTTGATCTGATACAAAACAAAAAAATTGGACTCCCCAAAACGGGGAGTCCTTTTTTGCGCAAAAAAAGAACTGCGGCACTTAACCGCAGATCTCTGTATCCTCTTGGATCATATTTTCGATCTTACAAGCGCAGGCGAAGAGATGCTTGGCAAAATCCGCTTCCGCGCCGTTGGCCTTTAACTCCAGGGTGATGGGGCAGTCGATGCCGTTGCTTTTCAGCCGCTTGCAGAGCCTCTGCCAATCCACAGTACCGGAGAAAGGCGGGAGATGATCGTCACGCTTTCCCAAATTGTCGTGGAGATGTATCGCCACAAGATCCTTCCCGAAGGCCTCCAAAACACCGTCTCCGCCGTCATAAAGGTTTTCGTGCCCGCAGTCATAGCAGAACTTTCGGGCAGGGGAATGAACGTTTTCGAAGATGGCGCGGAGGTAACTTACGTAACGCAGATTTTCAAACGCCACGGCGACCCCCAGACGCTCTGCTTCGTCGCAGATGCGTTGATAGCGGGCAAGACCAACCTCGGAGATGGGCGGGGGTGTCAGCCCGCTGGAGAGGTGCGTGATCACTGTGGGGACCTGCAGATCCGAAGCAGCACGGATGCAATCCAGGAAGAAGTCCATGCGGGCTTCTCCCCGAGCATCGTCCACCCAGATCTCGTTCACGCCGCCGTAAGCGGCGTGAAGAGTTTCTACGGTCAGCCCGTGGGCACGGGCGGCAATAACGTCTCGCAGCCCCTCGTCTTCCAAGCCCCAGATGGGAAAGACGTGGGTAAACCCCGCTTCCGCCAGATTCTTGGCGCATTCCTCGGGGGTCAAGGTACGGTCATATCGCAAAGAGCAGGATTTGATCACGGCGTGCCTCCCGTATTGATGGAGGGCGCAAATACGGTTCCGGAGCTATGCTCGGTGCAATAGCGGTTATAGGGATAGGTTGCGCCGGAGGTATGTCCGGGATACTCTTTGAGCTTGTCTTCGTTGCCTTCCTCCACTGTTTGATCGTAGAGGTTTATAAAGAAGGGAACGGAGCGCTTGGTGGGGAACTCGTAGTTCTCCGGAACGGGGATAAAGATATATTGGCTGTCGGAAATGCGGAGATCGGAGTAGAAAAGGCGATCCTCCTTGGACTTCAGGCGGAAGCTGACGGTGATAAGATCCTCCTGGGGGCACAGACAGCCGGGGAGGCAAATGGCCTTGGTGTTCTGATCCCACTGCACGGTAACGTGTTTGTCGCAGTATTCCGTGGGCGCTTCTGCGCGGACATAGTAGAAATCGGAGGTCACCACAGAGGATTCGCCGTCTACCACCACGGCAATATCAAGGTCGCAGGCATCCGTAGCCAGCTTGCCGGAGATGGTACAGATCCTCAGCCCGGTATCCTTGGCGTAAGCAATGGTGTTGGGCTGGGTGAAGGTCTTTTGGTAGCGGATTCCCGCTTCTTCGTAGTATTCGTAGATTTTTTGGAATACGTTGTTCCAAAGGGTTGCCGCGGCACCGCCGCCGGTGGTGATGGTTTTATTGTTATCGTAGCCATACCAGCAGGAGGCAACCAGATCGGGGGTATATCCGCAGAAATACAAGTCCTTATCATCGTTGGTGGTACCGGTCTTGCCCACAACCTCAAGTCCACCGAAGTTCTTCTGGAAGTTGATATAACGGTACGCCGTACCCGTGGAGCTGGTAACAACGTTTTGCATCAGACGGGTGATCATATACACCGTTTCCTCAGAGTAGATCTTATTCTGGTTGTCAGTGTTGTTACTCAAAAGAACGTTCCCCATGGAATCTCTTACCACAGAGTAAGTGCGTGCCTTCACGGAATAACCGTCGTTGGCAAGGCAGGCGTAGGCCTGGGTCATTTCACGCACGGTGACACCGAAGGTGAAGGAGCCCAGGGAAAGGGGAGACAGCGCGGCATCGGAGAAAACTGTGCCGTTAGAGGAGACATGGTTTTCCACCAGCGTGGTAAAGCCGTACTTCAGCATATTTTCGTATACGGCGTCTACACCCAGCAGACCGCAGGTATCCGCCGCTACGGTGTTCATAGAACGCTTGATGGCGTAGGTCAGATAGGTGCTGCCGATAAAGGTCTTGTTAAAGTTTTGCGGCCAGTGGGCTTCCGCAGTCTCGTCGTAAAGCACGGGGACGTCGTCGCAGGGGCCTGCGTAGTTATAAAGCCCGGATTCCAAAGCCAATGCGTAAACGGAGATGGGCTTGACGGAGGAGCCGCACTGTCTGCGGCTTTGGGTGGCGCGGTTCAAGCCGCGGGCGACCTTCTTTTCGCCTCTGCCGCCCACGATGCCCAGCAGGTCTCCGGTTTCGGGATCCATCACGCACATGGCAGATTGCCCCAGCAAGCCGGTGGAGGTGGGCCAGTAGCTTTCGTCGGTGTAGACCTCTTCCAGAATGCTTTGGATCTTGGGATCCATGCAGGTAACGATCTGCAGACCGCCGGAATACAGCTGGATGGAAGCGGTTCTTTCGTCGTAGCCGTAGGTTGCCATCAGATCGGCAATAACGTCCTCGATCACGGCATCCACGTAGTAGGAGTGTACCTTGGTGCCGAGATCCTCGTCGTCATCGCCTGCGAACACCAAGGGCGCATCGTAGGCCTCGTCAAACTCTTCCTGGGTGATGAGCCCCTGAGCCAGCATTTCACGAAGCACAAGATTGCGGCGCTCTAAGTTATCCAACGGGTTGATGATGGGATCGTATTTGACGGGAGATTTACCGATGGATGCGATGGCGGCGCATTCGTTCAAGGTCAGCTCGGAAAGCTGCTTGCCGAAATAGGTCTCCGCCGCGGCACGGACACCGTAGCAGTTTTGAGACAGATAAATGGTGTTGAGGTACATTTCCATGATCTCTGTCTTATCGTACTTCTTCTCCACGTTCAAGGCACGGAAGATCTCCTGGATCTTACGCTGGATGGTGGTGTCGTTTTCTCCGGTAACGTTTTTGATCAACTGCTGGGTCAGCGTAGAGCCGCCAAAGTTTGACCCGGAGGGTACAAAGAAGTTATATACCGCAGAGAGGGTACGCTTGGTATCCACGCCGTTATGCTCCCAGAAACGCTGGTCCTCAATGGCGACGTATGCATCGATCAGCACCTTGGGGATCTCGTCGTAGGGCACCCACAGACGGTTCTCGCTGGAGGACAGTCGATCTTCTTCCAGCTCGATCTCGTTGCCGTAGGCATCCTCATAATATAGGGAAGTTGTCAGCGAGGAATCGTATTTCAGATTGTCCAAGCCCGTAAAGTCCGCATTGACGTAGTTGTTCAGATAGATCATAAAGGCCATGACGCATACCGCGCCCACCAAAACGCCCACCATGATGCAGGTCAGCACCACGTTCAGCGTATAGGTCAAGGCCTTTCGGATCAAAAACAGCACGCTTTTGGCGGAGAATTTGCCGGTGTACTTCAAAATGGCCAAAGCAATCTTGGTTTTTCGCCAAGGCTTCTTTTCCTTGTCTTTCTTCTTGGACGGCTGAGGTGGTGTGTCAAACAAGCGGGTCTTGTTGTCCTCGTCTCCTCGGGTGAGGGCACGTTTCTCCGGGGGAGTGATGACCTCCGTATCGGTGGGAAGCTCCACCTTGCAGGTGGCCTCGCAGGGCGGCGTGTCTTCTGGCTTGGATGCCTTTTCCACCCTGGCGCTTGCCAAAAGCTCTTCTATGGAGAGTTGCTCTTCCTTGTTTGCTTCGGAAGATTCCTCTCTTGGCGTTTTGTTCTCTTCGTTCATCAGATCAAACGCTCCTTTCTCACTTTAATGCGACGCAATCGTCGCCCAACAGCTGCTTTAACGAATGGATCAGCCCCTCGTCGGGAGAGCAAGTGGCATCCTTTACGGCTCTCAGCTTCTTTTCTTCTTCAAAGTAGACTAAGATCCGCGCCTCTCCCGGAATGGCCTTGGAGAGGGCAAGGGCACGGTCCAAATTGCCCCGATTGGCCGCGGTGGCTTTCAAATACAGCGCTGCGTTCTTTTTTACCTCTTGTATGGTAGCAGATTTTTTCGGACGGGTTGTTTCGGGATTGGAAACATTTTTTAAAATCATTTTCAATTCCGCGGGGGCATCCTCCATGCGGGAGTCTGCCAGCTCCGCCTCGCCGGAAAACAGCAGAATGGCTCCGGGCTCGGTGAGCTTGCCAAATTGCTCGTAGGCCTTGGGGAACAGGATCAGCTCCATTTCCCCGCCGGTATCTTCAATGGCAACGAAGGCCATGGAATCGTTCTTTTTGGTCAGCCGCACCCGTTTTCCCGTCACCATTCCCAAAACGGTGCATTCCTTTTTGGTATGCGGCGCGCCGTGGGACAAGGCGGTGTACAGCTCGGAGACGGTGGGGAGCCCCATGCTCTTTCGCAGGGAGGCGTATTTATCCAAGGGGTGGCCGGAAAGGTAAAGCCCGGTATGCTCCTTTTCGGCGGCCAGCCGTTGGGTATCCGTTAAGGTTTCCTCGGCGGACAGGGTGATCTGCAGGATCTCTTCCTTGTGGTCATCGGTGTCGAACATACCGATCTGCCCCTCGGATTGGGTATTGCGTAGGCGGGAAAGCTGTTCCAGGGCGTGCTCCGACGCCTCCAGAAGACTCCCGCGAGAGCCGCCAAGCCCGTCCAGCGCCCCTGCGCTGATGAGAGCTTCCACCGCCTTGGCGTTGATGCCGGGAGTGGTGCGGGACAGAAAATCCTCAAAGGAGCGGTAACGCCCCGTTTGCCTTGCAGTTACGATGCGCAAGGCAACCAATCCGCCCACGTTTTTGACGCCGGAAAGTCCGTAGCGGATATCGTTCCCTTCCACGGAGAACTCCGCCAGGGAATGATTTACATGAGGGGGCAGGATGCAAATTCCCAAGGAAGCACAATCCTCGGCATATTCGGGAAGCTTTTCCCGGTTGCCGCCCAAGGTGTTCAAAAGGGCACACATATAGATCTTGGGGTAGTGCGCCTTGAGATAAGCGGTGCGGTACGCGATCACGGCATACGCCGCGGCGTGACTCTTGTTAAAGGCGTATTTGGCAAACTCCCGCATTTGGTCAAAGATGGCCTCGGCCTTGTCTCGGGGGATGCCGTTTTGCTCACAGCCCTCGTAGAAGAAGACTGCTTCCTTCTCCATCTCCGCCTGCTTTTTCTTGGCCATGGCGCGGCGCACCAGATCTGCGTGGCCGAAGGTGAAGCCCGCCAGATTGCGGCAGACCTGCATCACCTGCTCTTGATAGAGCATACAGCCGTGGGTCTCCTCCAAGATCGGCTTCAATTCCGGGAGAAGGTATTCCGTTTGCTCGGGGTGCTTGCGGTTCTTCAAGAAGGTCTCGATGGACAAGGCAGGCCCCGGTCGGTAAAGGGAGATGACGGAAATGATATCCGCAAGGCTCTTGGGCTGTAATTTTGTCAGCAAGCCCTGCATCCCCTCACTTTCCAGCTGGAACAGCCCCAGGGAATTGCCGCCGCAAAGTAGCTTGAAGGCCTTCTCATCATCCATGGGGATGGAATCCAATCGGAAATCGGGATGCTCCTTCTGCACCCTTACCTCCGCATCCCGCAGGATGGAAAGATAGCGGAGCCCGAGGAAATCGATCTTCAGAAGTCCCAGATCTGCCACCACGTTCATGGTGTACTGAGTCACGGGAACGGCATCGTTCAGCGCCAGGGGAATGTAATCCGTCAAGGGCTTATCGGTGATCACCACGCCCGTGGCATGGGTGGAGGTGTTACGGGGGCGGCCCTCCAGCTGCATGGCGTAACGCACCAAGCGGTCTGCCTCGGGGTCCTCCTCACAGCGCTTCCGCAAGTCCTCGCTTTCCTGCAAGGCGCTTTCTACGGTGACGTTGGCGTAACGGGGTATCAGACGGACGATCTCGTCCGTTTGGGCGTAGGGCATCCCCATGGCGCGCCCTGCATCCCGCAAGGCCTGCTTGCAGGCCATGGTGCCGAAGGTGATGATCTGCGCCACGTGGTCTCTTCCGTATTTTTCGGTGACGTAGTCAATGACCTCGCCCCGCCGTTCATCGCTGAAATCAATGTCAAAGTCGGGCATGCTGATGCGTTCGGGGTTCAAAAAACGCTCAAACAGCAGGCCGAAGGGGAGGGGATCCACGTCGGTGATCCCCATGCAATATGCCACAAGGCTTCCCACGCCGCTTCCTCTTCCGGGACCCACGGGGATCTCCTTGCTTTTGGCGTATCGTACAAAATCGTGGACGATGAGGTAGTAGTCCGCAAAGCCCATATTTCCGATCACGGAAAGCTCGTAGTCCAGCCGTTTCTCGTATTCGTTTCCGCCCTGGGTGTGTCCCAACGCAATTCTCTTGCGATACCCGTTTTCCGCCAGACTGCGGAGGCGTGAGACGGCGGTTTCTCCCATGGGGAGAGGGAATACCGGCAGATGATAGGTGGAAAAATCGAAATCGAAGGAGCAAGCCTCTGCGATGCGTGCCGTATTTTCCAACGCTTCGGGAAGATCGGGGAAGAGGGAGCGCATCTCGCTTTCCGTCTTCAGATAGAACTGAGACCCCTCCATGCCGCCGCTTTCCTCCAAGGTGGTGCCGTTTTTAATGGCGGAAAGAAGCTTTTGGATCTGGTGATCCCCCTGCTTCAGATAATGCACGTCGTTGGTGGCAACCAGGGGAACCTGCAGCTCCTTGGAAAAACGGATCAGCTCGTCCCCCGCCTGCCGCTCCCCTTGCAGACCGTGTCTGCCGATCTCCAAATAGAAATTCTCACCAAAGGTCTTTTTGTACCAGAGGATCTGTTCTCTTGCCCCGGAACGGTCACCCAGCAGAATGCTTTGGGCAATCCCGCCGCGGAGACATCCGCTGAGGGCGATCAGCCCGGCGGAATGCTTTGCCAGGGTGGCCTTGTCCGTGCGGGGGACTTCAAAGAAGCCCTTGGTAAAGGAGCGGGAAACGATGGCCATCAAATTGCGGTAGCCTACTTCGTTTTTTACCAGCAGAACCAAATGACTGCTGTTCCCGTCCGCCATGCGATCCTTGTCCTCCATACTGCGGGGGGCAACGTAGACCTCACAGCCGATGATGGGCTTGACGCCCTCTTTTTTGCAGGCCTTGTAAAAGGGGACTGCGCCGTACATCACGCCGTGGTCGGTGATGGCGACGGCAGTCTGCCCCGCAAGCTTTACCGCCTCGGGGATCTTTTCAATGCGGCATTCGCCGTCAAGCAGGGAATATTCTGTATGAAGATGAAGATGCACAAATGCCATAGAACACTCCCACGGGGTGGATGCCCCGTTATTCACACTCCTCGGCCAGCTCGATCAGCTTGCGCAAGCGGTGGTTCAGCCCGCTTTTGCTGATGGGCGGCTCGAAGAAGAAACGTAATTCTTCTAAGTTGGATTCGGGATGCGCCTCCCGCATTTCTGCCGCGACCTTCAGCTCTTCCGAAAGGGCGGCGAACTTCTTAGCCTCTCTCAGCTTGGCGATGGCGGCAAGCTGTTTGGCGGAAGCTCCTGCGGTGCGGTTCAGATTTGCCGTCTCGGCGTTGACCTTGCGGTTCAGCTCACCGCGGAACTGCTTGTCTACCTGCACCTCCATGATCTTCAAGGAGTACTTGGTGGCACCCATCAGGGAGACGATATCCGAGACGGATTCGCTCTTTTTGAGATAGATCAGCTTTTTGCCGCGGCGAGAGGTTACCTTTGCATCAAACCCCGCCGTCTGCAAAACCTCTTGCACGTGATATGCGTAGTCGTCGTAGAAATCAAAGGTCAACAGCGCATCCTTTTCCGGCGGGGTAAGATACCCGTAGCGGAAGAATACGCCGCGGAGGAAGCACCCCAGACAGCGTTCGCACTGACCGTCAAAGGGCTCACCGTCGTAACCTGCGGAGCAGGCCAGCATACAGCATTCTTTTTTGAAGCCAAGGGTCTGCAAATGCTGCTTCAGCTCGGATGAGTAAGACATATTCCTGCTCCTTTCAAAATAATGAATTAAAACTCAAAGAATTTGGATCTCGGGCTCCAACAGAACACCGCTGTTTTCGTAAACGATCTTCTGCACGTGGGCAAGCAATGCCTTTACGTCCTCGGCGGTGGCACTGCCCTTGTTGATCACAAAACCCGCGTGCTTCTCGGAAACCTGGGCGCCGCCGATGGAAAAGCCCTTCAACCCCGCCTCCTGGATCAATGCGCCCGCAAATTGTCCTGCGGGACGCTTGAAGGCACTGCCACAGGAGGGATATTCCAGCGGTTGCTTTTCTTTGCGGGAGGCCATGTTGCGATCCATCACGCTTTTGATCTCCGCGGGAATTCCTTCCTCACAGCGGAAGGTGGCGGAAAGAAGGAGCAGCTCCTCCTCCTGCAAACGGCTGTGACGGTAGGAAAGGGAAAGCTCCTCCCGGGAGAGGGTACGGATCGCTCCATCTTTCGTCAATGCGAGAATAGACTCCAGACAATCGGAGATCTCTCCGCCGTACGCCCCTGCGTTCATGTAAACGCCGCCGCCAACCGTGCCGGGGATGCCGTAGGCAAATGCCAGACCGTCCATGCCATGCTCCATGGCAAAAACGGAGAGAGCAGAGAGGGAAACGCCGCAGGAGGCGACGATCTTTCCGCCTTGCAGAGACAGCTCCTTGATTCCCACGGTGGAGATCACGGCGCCCTGGTACCCCTCGTCGGGGAATAGCAGGTTGGAGGCGTTTCCGATCACCAAATAGGGCACGCCCTCCTCACGGCAGGACAGCACCAAATCGGTCAACTGCTCTACACTTTCGGGGCGGTATAAACGGCGCACCGTCCCGCCCACACGCATGGAGGTGTAGGGGGCGATACGGATATTTTCTTGAAGGTTGGGAATGGATTTCAAAGCGGTTCACTCCTGTCGGAAAAGCATACTATTCCTAATTATAGTATATATCACTCTATTATACTATACTTTTTTCGAAATGGCAAGTGTTCCCGCCAAGTTTTTGCCAAAAAAAGAACGATGCTTTTCGGCATCGTTTTACCTGCGGGCTCAAAATCCCCGGGGAAACGCCAACAGCTCCTCTATGGTCAGATCGGGGTGGGTCGCCAGATTGACGGCGGTGCCCAACAGCTTTGCGGCGGCGCTTGCCAAGGCGTCCATGTCCTTGGGGCTGACGAAGAGGTTATTTCCTTTGCCGGCGGGGAAGTCTTTTAAAATTTCTTCAACACGGGGGTCCTGCGGGGCGACCTCCTCCAAAAGATCACGCGCCAACGTGCCTCCGTCCACCACGGTGGGGATACCCATGGCGATCACGGGGATCCCCAAAGTCTCTTGGGTCAAGGCGGCTCTGTGGTTGGAAACTCCCGAGCCGGGACGGATCCCTGTATCGGAAAGCTGAACGGTGGAGGCGAGGCGGGCAACCCTGCGGGCGGCCAAGGCATCCACGGCGATCACACATCGCGGGCGTATTCTTTTTACCACCGCAGAAAGGATCTCGGCACTTTCGATTCCCGTTTGCCCCAACACGCCGGGGGAGAGGGCGGAAAGCTCCCCGAAGCCCGCGGCTTGAAACAAGCCCTCGTCTGCCTGCCTGATATGGCGTGTGACCAAAAGCTCCTTCACCGCCAAAGGTCCTACCGCGTCGGGGGTGATGCCTTCGTTCCCCAGCCCTGCCGCCAGAACGCATCCTTTCCCCGCGGGGAGCATTTTCGCAAGTTCTTTTGAGATCACTGTTGCGGTAGCTTCAAAGGCACGGGGATCTTCCCGCCAAGCGGTTCCCACATCTATCGTAATATAATGCCCCGCTCCTTTGCCGCAGAGGGAGGCACCCTTTTCGGCGATCTCCATGGCAGTGACGAGGATGCCCTCTTCCCGTCGTTCGGTGACCGAAATACCGTCGTTTGCTCCTGCCATTCCTTGCATTTCCCGGGTTTCCAAGGCTAAGTCGGTTCTTTTTCTGTACATCTTTGCCAACTCCAAAAGGTGTGCTTTTTTGTTATTTTGTGCTGTTTGAAAAAATATATGTTTTTTATAGGTTTTTTTGAAAAACCTCTTGCAAAATGGAAAAAAGTGTGCTAATATAAGTAGGTTCCAAAAATAAGAAGTAGGAGGTGAGTTGTTTGCCTAATATTAAATCTGCAAAGAAGCGCGTTCTCGTTACCGAAACCAAGACTCTTCAGAACAAGAGCTTCCGTTCCGCAATGAAGACTTCTATCAAGAAGTATCAGGCTGCACTTGCTGAAGGTAACAAGGAGCTTGCTTCCAAGACCTACCTCGACGCAGTCAGCATGATCGACCGTGCTGTCAACAAGGGTATTCTGCACAAGAATAACGCAGCGAGAAAGAAGAGCAAGTTTACTCAGATGCTCAACAACGCTCAGTAACGATGCATTTTTCGGATAGACCGCGTACGGTTTGTATGCGGTCTGTCCGTGAACATTGTTTTGTGCAATGAAGTGCGCCGTGCGGGTGTAGTTCAATGGTAGAATTCCAGCCTTCCAAGCTGGCCGTGCGGGTCCGATTCCCGTCACCCGCTCCAAAAATACGCCATCACATTCCATGCGTCTTTAGCTCAGTTGGATAGAGCAACTGCCTTCTAAGCAGTAGGCCGGAGGTTCGAGTCCCCCAAGACGCGCCAATTTGAGACCGATGGGTGGCGTTGATCTGCTTCGGTCTCTCAATATGGTGGGTGTAGCTCAGTTGGTTAGAGTATCAGATTGTGGCTCTGAGGGTCGCCGGTTCGAATCCGGTCTCCCACCCCATGAAAAAAGCACTTCGTCAGAAGTGCTTTTTCCTATTGTATTGTCAGTGAGAAGGCGAAGTAGAACGCTTCGTCTTTTTTTACCAAAACCGCAGATCCATCCCCCGCAGATCTGCTGTCAGAAGCAAATGGGCGTATCCCACCAGCAAGCAGAAGAGAACTGCTGCCACGTCAAAAATTACGGAATCAAAGCCTTTGTTTTTCCGTTGCGCCAGCAACACAATAGGCCTCCCGTGCTCTTCTATGTTGCCCCAAATTAACGCGAAAGCAATCATAATTCCGGCAGAGAGGCATAAGGGAAGCATCAAGCCGCAAAGCACCACGGACACAGGCTTCCACCATCCTAAAACCAGAGAAAGGCCTAAAGCCAACGTGTAAACCAGGGTGAAGCCCTTGTTCAGCGGATACAGCAGTCCCATACCCGTCTCGGCGTGCAGGGCTTGATACCACCAAAAGTTTTTCTTTCCCTTTTTCAGCTTGCGGATATGGGTCTTGCTGAGTCGCTTTTTCATCCGCAGCCAAGTCTGCACGCCGCCTCGGAAAATGAAATAAATGATTGCCAAAAGCACCAAGAAGAGCAGAGTCTGAAAATAATAAGCAAGCATGGCTTCACGTCCTTTCTTTGTTAAGTATAACATAGGCCGCAAAGACTGTCAAGACGGGTATCTCCTGCAAGCGGCAGTTTTCGGCATTGAAAGCTTTTTGGGGCTTTTTCTCAAAAAAACCTTAAGGCGAAACTAAAAAACACCCTCGGAAACCACGTTCCCGAGGGTGCAACACATTTTATCTTAATACTGTCTGCCCCAAACCAGCATATGCTTGGCGGGCTTGCCGCAGCAAACGCAGGTGGGCGCAAGGTTTTCTTCGTTAAAGGGAATGCAACGGGACTTCACACCGCCGGTGAGCTCCTTGACCTTCTCCTCGCACTCCGTCTCGCCACACCACATGGCCTTGATGAAGCCGGGATGGTTCTCGGCGTGATCCGCAAACTCCTCCCAGTTGGTGGCGATATGGGTCTTAGCCTCCACGTTCTTCTTCACGCGGTCAACCAGCTCGTTGTGAACGGTGGTGAGCATCTCCTTGACGGTGTCTGCCAAACCGTCCAGAGAAACGAAGTTCTTGCTTCTGCTCACGCGGGAGACCAGGACGCAGGAGTTGTTCTCGATGTCGCGGGGACCGATCTCCAAGCGAACGGGAACGCCCTTCATCTCGTACTCCGCAAACTTCCAGCCGGGGGAGTTGTCGGAGCTGTCCAGCTTCACGCGGATGCCAGCGGCACGGAGAGCGTCGGCAACCTGCTGTGCCTTCTCCAGAACCCCTTCCTTGTGCATCTGCACGGGAACGATGACTACCTGAATGGGAGCCACCTTGGGAGGCAGGATCAAGCCATTGTTGTCGCCGTGGGTCATGATAATGGCACCGATCATACGGGTGGAAACGCCCCAGGAGGTCTGATGGGGATACTTCACGGTGTTGTCCTTATCGGTGAAGGTGATGTCAAAGGCCTTGGCAAAGCCGTCTCCGAAGTAATGGGTGGTACCGCCCTGCAAAGCCACGCCGTTGTGCATCATGGGCTCAATGGTATAGGTCTCCATAGCGCCGGCAAACTTCTCTTTCTCTGTCTTTCTGCCGGTGACGGCGGGGATGGCCAGGGTGTCGCGGTAGAAGTCCTCGTAAACCTTCAGCATCTGCAGGGTCTCCGTGCGTGCCTCCTCCTCGGTGGCGTGCATGGTGTGACCCTCCTGCCACAGGAACTCGGAGGTGCGCAGGAAGGGACGGGTGGTCTTCTCCCAACGAACCACGTTGACCCACTGGTTGTACAGCTTGGGCAGATCGCGGTAGGACTGAATGATGTTTTTGAAATGCTCGCAGAACAAGGTCTCGGAGGTGGGGCGTACGCAAAGACGCTCCGCCAGCTTGTTCTCACCGCCTACGGTGACCCAAGCGCACTCGGGGGCAAAGCCCTCCACGTGATCCTTCTCCTTCTGCAGAAGGCTTTCGGGAATGAACATGGGCATATAAACGTTCTCGTGCCCCAACGCCTTAAAGCGCTCGTCCAGATCCTTCTGAATATTCTCCCAAATGGCGTAGCCGTAGGGACGGATGATCATGCATCCCTTGACGCCGGAATAATCCGCCAGCTCCGCCTTGCGAACAACGTCGGTGTACCATTGTGCGAAATCCACGTCCATGGAGGTGATGGATTCCACAAGCTTCTTCTCTGCCATATCGTTTTGCATCCTTTCCGGATATCTTTTTTGAAATTTTCGGCGTCAGCTATTGCAAAAACCGAAAAAAGATAGTATAATGTACTTTGAGTTAATTCGTATTATAGCAAATATTTTTTTGCTTGTCAACAGATGGGAAGAAAAAAGGAACGCAAATGCTTTCCCTTTCAAAAAAACAGCCCATCCTCTCTTTCAAGCCGACTGTGAAAGGAACGTGAATATGGAAGCAAACGCACAGCAGAGCTTTCTCGATCTTGCGGATATTACATACTTAACCCCCGAGAATGCCGTTTTCTCCCGTACGAAAAACGGTTTTCCCGTCATGCGGGCGTTTTTGCCCCCTGTGACGGATGATCTCACGGAGGAGAAGCTGCCCCCTCAGTGGCAGGATTTCGGCAGAGTGCAGTTTCACCGCGCGTTCCCCTTTGATACGCCGGATGAATATATTTCCGTTTTGAACATGGACGGAAAGGAATACGGTATTATCCGCAGTCTCGCCGATTTTGCAGGAGAGGCAGGGGAGTTAATTCAAAAAGAGCTGGCGCGGAAGTACCTTTCTCCCGCCATCACCAAGATCCTTTCCCTTAAGGATAAGCTGGGCTTTTCCTATTGGGAGGTAGAGACGGATCATGGCAAAAAATCCTTCACCATGCAAGATACCTACCGCAATATGTTCAAGAATTCCGAAAACGGCGTGGTGCTGACCGACGTGGACGGAAACCGCTACGTGATCAAGGACGTTTTACAGCTGGACGCCAAGAGCTACCGAAAGATCGAGTTGTATTTGTAATTCATGAAACTGAAGTTGCCTTTCATCAAAAAAAAGAATAAAAGGCAGGATTCTCCCGAGCAGATCGCCGCGCGGAAGCGGGCGGCGGAGGAACTGGGACTGACGTACAAGGAGCCTGCCAAGGCAAAGAAGCCCCGCAAAGGGCATATTGTGCCTCCCACACCGGATGAGACGACGCCCAAGGTAGCCTTCGACTTCAATCTGGATTTTTACGGAAATGCAGTCAGCGGTGCCTGTGCCTGCGACGGAAAGAACTTGGTCTTGGTCTGCGGAGAGAGTGTGACCCGCTATGTCCTTGCGGACATGGAGGAGATCAAGCTGAACCGCGGCGTGGGTACGGTGGCCATCGAGGCGAAGACCCACGGGGAAGAACTGGAGCTTTGCCGCGGAGACATGACCCTTTGCACCGCCTTTGAAGGGGCGGTGGGTCAGCTGGAAGCCTGCCGCAAGGGCAAGGAGATGAAACGTCCCAAAGCTACCAAGTGCGAGAAATGCGGGAAGCCCTTCCAGCGGGGAGCGGAGTCCTGCGTTCACTGCGCAGATAAGAAAAAGCTGGTGGGCAGATTTTTCGTCTACGCCAAGGGCAACGTAGGGTTGCTTTTGCTGGGCGGATTGTTCCTGCTTTTAACCTCCGGTATCAGCGTGCTTTTGCCCCGGGTACAGGGGTATATGATCGATAACTTCCTATCTCCCGCACCGGACGTAGTGCCCGGGACGAAGAGCGGGCTGGTGATTGTGGTACTGCTTTTGGCGGCTTGCGGCTTGAGCCTGGCGCTTTTTGGTTGCCTGCGCCGTATGTTGGTGGCCAAGGCCTCCGCGCGGATCTTGGTGAAGATCCGTCAGGTGCTTTACGAGAAAATTCAATCTCTGTCTCTGGCAGGGCTTTCCAAGCGCTCCGCAGGTGAGTTGATCACACGGCTTTCCGGAGATACCGAGCAGTTACAGCGCTTTCTGGTAAACCTGGTGCCCAGCCTTTTACAGCAAACGGTTACGCTGGTTGCCGTGGCGGCGATCCTGTTTTCCCGCAACTGGGTGCTGACCTTGGCAGTCATTGCTCCTGCGCCTCTTTTGGTGCTGATGTTCATGGCGGTGAATAAGATCACCCGCAGGGCGTACCATCGCCAATGGCAGTTGTCCAGCGATGCCAATAACCTGCTTCACGACGTGTTCTCCGGCATCCGCGAGGTGAAGGTATTCGGTACCGAAAACCGAGAGCATGAGCGGTTCTCCAAAATGGCACACCGTCTGGCGGACAATGCCAAGAAGACGGAGCTGACCTGGAATTTAACGGTGCCCTTCTCCGGCTTCCTTTTGGGAATCGGTGAGTTCCTGGTGCTGTTCATGGTGGGCGGCGACGTGGTGGCGGGGAACGCCACCTTGGGTGAGTTGACGGAGTTCCTGGCATACGTAGCCACTCTCTACGAGCCCATTCGTTGGTTCTCCCGCGTACCCCGTATGTTCTCCAACACCTTTATTTCCATGACCAAGGTTGCGGAGGTGCTGGATGAGAAGGACGATATGACGGACGGCACGGAGGTCTGCGATCTGAAGGGCGAGGTGGAATTCAAGGACGCCTCCTTCGGATACAATCCCCCTGACTACATTCTCAAGCATTTGAACCTGCAGATCAAGCCCGGAGATTTCATCGGGCTGGTAGGGCGTAGCGGCGTGGGCAAAACCACCGCCATCAACCTGATCATGCGTATGTACGATATCAACGAGGGCGAGCTTTTGATCGACGGAAAGGACATCCGCTCCTTCGATTCCGCCGCCTTCCGTTCCCAGATCGGCGTGGTATTGCAGGAGACCTATCTGTTCAACGGTACGGTGTACAGCAATCTTGCTTACGCCAAGCCCGGTGCCACCCGTGACGAGGTGCTTCGCGCCGCAAAGCTGGCGGGAGCCCATACCTTTATTATGAAACTGCCCGACGGCTACAACACTTACGTGGGTGCCCGCGGCAATACCCTTTCCGGCGGCGAAAAACAGCGTATCGCCATTGCCCGTGCCATTCTGCGTAACCCCAAGCTGCTGATCTTGGACGAGGCCACCTCTTCTCTGGATACGGAGACGGAGCGGCAGATCCAGGATGCTCTTCAGGCTCTTTCCGCAGGGCGCACCACCGTGGCCATTGCCCACAGACTTTCCACCCTTCGCAACGCCACCAAGCTTGCGGTGTTCGAGAAAGGCGAGCTGGAGGAGCTGGGGACTCACGAGGAGCTGATGGCAAAAGAGGGCAGATACTATCGCCTTGTGATGGCACAGCGCGAAATGAACAAGATGAGCAAATAAATCGCTTCGCTCTCGTCGGAACATCCTGACGGATATTCCTCCGCTTCCGCATCCCTTCCGCGGGACGCGAGCCCCTGACGGAGTGTGGGGTAGCACCCCACGACAAAAACCACAAAATCAAAACAAAAAACATAGAAAGGCGCACGGCAGCCCGTCGTGCGAACGGAAATGCAAACCATGAGAAACCAAGAAAAAACAATGGAAAAGATCGTTGCCTTCTGCAAAGGCAGAGGCTTCGTCTTCAGCGGTAGTGAGATCTACGGCGGTCTGGCAAACACCTGGGACTACGGCCCCTTGGGTGTGGAGTTCAAGAACAACGTAAAGGCGGCTTGGAAGAAAAAGTTCGTCCAGGAATGCCCCTACAACGTAGGTCAGGATTCCGCTATCCTGATGAACCCCCAGGTGTGGGTGGCATCCGGCCACGTCACCACCTTCAACGACCCGTTGATCGACTGCAAGGCTTGTAAGATGCGCCACCGCGCAGACAAGCTCATCGAGGATTACAACGCAGAGAACAACATCACCGACGTGGTTGTGGAATCCATGACCAACGAGGACATGGTGGCTTATATCCGCGACAAAGGCGTGACCTGCCCCGGTTGCGGCAAGCACGACTTCACCGACATCCGTAAGTTTAACCTGATGTTCAAGACCTTCCAGGGCGTTACCGAGGACAACGCGGCTACCGTATACCTCCGTCCCGAGACCGCTCAGGGTATTTTCGTTAACTTCAAGAACATCCAGCGTACCACCCGCAAGAAGGTTCCCTTCGGCGTAGCACAGATCGGTAAATCCTTCCGTAACGAGATCACCCCCGGTAACTTCACCTTCCGTACCCGTGAGTTCGAGCAGATGGAGCTGGAGTTCTTCTGCAAGCCCGGTACGGAGCTGGAGTGGTTCGGCTACTGGAAAGAATTCTGCCATCAGTGGCTGTTGGATCTGGGCATGAAGGACGAAAACCTCCGTACCCGCGACCACGACCCCGCGGAGCTGGCATTCTATTCCAACGCAACCACCGACTTCGAGTTCATGTTCCCCTTCGGTTGGGGCGAGCTGTGGGGCGTTGCTTCCCGTACCTCCTATGACCTGACCCAGCACCAGAACGTGTCCGGCCAGGATATGACCTATTTCGATCCCGAGACCAACGAGCATTACATCCCCTACGTAATCGAGCCCTCTCTGGGCTGTGACCGTGTGGCACTGGCCTTCCTCATCGATGCTTACGACGAAGAGGACATCGGCACCCCCGAGAAGCCCGACGTGCGTACCGTGCTCCGTCTCCATCCCGCACTGGCACCCTTCAAGGCGGCAGTTCTGCCCCTTTCCAAGAAGCTGGCAGGCCCCGCACAGGAGATCTACGCAGATCTGTGCAAGTATTTCATGGTGGATTACGACGAAGCAGGCTCCATTGGTAAGCGTTACCGCCGTGAGGACGAGATCGGTACTCCCATCTGTATCACCTACGACTTCGAGAGCGAAAACGACGGCTGCGTGACCGTTCGTGACCGTGATACCATGGAGCAGATCCGTGTTCCGATCGCAGACCTGAAGAAGGTAATCGAGGAGCGCATCGCATACTAATCAGAAACAGGGTAGGTCGTTGTTTATGAGTGACGCACTGCAATTGATCGAAGCCGGGCTTTCCTCCGGCTCCAAAGCACAAAAGAAGATCGGCAAATACCTTTTGGAGAACTACGCCACCGCCGCAGGTATGACCGCCGCAAAGCTTGCCGCCACCGTGGGTACTTCGGAATCCACCGTGGTACGCTACGCGGCAGACCTGGGCTATCGGGGCTACCCGGAGTTGCAGGCGGCTTTGAAGGAGTCCATCCGCGGAACCTTGACCTCCTTGCAGCGCATGGAGCTTTCCGGCGCTACCACCGGCGAAGAAGCCTTCTACCGCAGCATGCGGGCGGACATGGAGAACATCAAGAAGACGATGGCGGAGACCGACGTACACATCTTCGACTTGGTTGCCGAAAAGCTGATCTCTGCACGGCGCATCTACATCATCGGTGCCAGAAGTGCCACCGCTTTGGCAATGTTCCTGGAGTTCTATCTGACCCAGCTGTTTGACGACGTGCGTTTGGTGCAGACCGTGGCAGGCGGTGAGGTCTTTGACCGTATGCTCTCCGTAGATGCGGAGGACGTGGTCATCGGTATCTCCTTCCCCCGATATTCCCGCCGTACCCTGGATGCTTTGGATTTTTCCAAGAAAAAGGGCGCCTACGTAGTGGGGATCACCGATAGCGATTACAGCCCTCTTGCGGCTCTTGCAGATGCCGCGGTGTACGCTCACAACGAGAACGATTGCTTTGTGGATTCCCTGGTGGCTCCCATGGCAGTCCTCAACGCCATCATCGCCGCCGTCACCGCAAAACGCCCCGAGGAAAGCGTTGCCCGTCTGACGGAAATGGAACAGATCTGGGACGAATACAACGTCTACAAGACAAAATAAGCATAAAAAGAGCAGCCCGAGGGTTGCTCTTTTTTCATATGTTAGCGTACTCTTGCGACCTTGGGGCTTTTCAGCTTCTTCAATTTCTTCTTATTTCCCGGGCGGTGGACGGCGGCGGTGAGACTGCCCAGCAGGGTGGAAAGCAGAAGGATCCCCAGGGGGAGCCACCCACCCCATCCTATTTGTCCTTCGGGGTTGGGGAAGAACAGGGACGTCACCGCTCCGAACAGCAACAGCATCCCGCCGCAAGCAAGGCCCCCGAAGTAGGGATTCATCCCTGCCTTCTCGGTCATTTTTCCCGCCAACAACCCACCTATATAGCCGCCCCCAAACAACGCTACCGCCGCCGCAGGGACGGCCATCCCTCCGGGGGAGGTGCTTTTCAGCGCCAAAAACGCTCCGCACGCCGCCAAGGCGAACAAGATCCCCATGCCAACCAAAAAGCCTGTCCCGCCTGCCTTCAGCAAGAAGACGGCACCTCCGCCTTCCGAAGTTTTTCTTTTGCCCACGGTTTTTTTCACGTTTCATCCCGTTCCTTTCACCACATATCTATGAAGAACATCCCGCAGGTATGCGAAAAAACATTGACAACCCGTAGTCTAACGGGTATAATGAAGAAAATAATGGGAGAAGACGTATGTTCACCATCGAAAAACACAAGGAGATCAACTCCACCAACACCCGCGCCAAAGAGCTGGCGGCGGCAGGAAAACGGAATATTTGCGTCACCGCGGATTACCAGACCGGGGGCAGAGGCCGTATGGGCAGACAGTTTTTCTCTCCCGAGGGGAGCGGGCTGTATTTCTCCCTGTTGATCTCTCCCGCCGTGAAGGGGGAGGACGGTGCCCTGCTCACCACCTTTGCCGCTGTTTGTGTGGCGGAGGTTTTGGAGGAGCTGACGGGCGGGGAAACCGCCATCAAATGGGTCAACGACGTCTATATGAACGGCAAGAAGATCTGCGGCATCCTCACGGAGGGCTCCGTGGACTACGAGACCGGGAAGTTCGCCTACGCCGTCATCGGCATCGGCATCAACGTGGGGAAGACGGCGTTTTCCGAAGAGCTTTCTGCCATCGCCTCCGACGTGGAGAGGGAAACGGGGGTCAAGTTAGATAAAGATCTCCTGTTGAACCGCCTGCTGGAACGCTTTGAACATATGGAGGAAGCCTTGCGATCCGGGGATTTCATGGAAGCCTATCGCAAAAAATGCTTTGTCCTCGGCAGGGAAGTGACGGTGCTCCGAGGAACGGAACGGTTTGCCGCAAAAGTGCTGGATGTAAACTTCCGCGGTGAGCTGGTGGTGGAAACAGAAGGTAATGTTATCACCCTTTCCAGCGGAGAGGTTTCGGTACGGATGTAAACAAATCAAAAAGGAGCCTGCGCGGCTCCTTTCCTGTTTTATCGTCAGTCGGCTTTGGAGAAGTCTTCTTTTCCTGCACCGCATAAGGGGCAAACGAAACCCTCGGGCAGATCCTCAAAACGGGTGCCGGGCTCAATGTCATATTCGGGTGCACCTGCGGCCTCGTCGTATTCCCATCCGCACAGCTCACAAACGTACTTTGTCATAACTGATCAACCTTTCTGTATCATAATATTGCTTGCGACAGTATAGCCTAAGGAAGTGTACTTGTCAAGGGGAAAAAGATCATTTTCCTATAAAAACGTGCAGGGGAGGAGATCCCGCAGGTGTTTTGCGGTTTTTTCTTGACAAGGGGAACAAAATAGAGTATAATAAACTGATTGTACGCTCATGCTGCGGCGGTGCGCCGCATAGGCTATCATGGAAAGGAGATCGTTATGAGTATATTGGAAGCTGTTTTGTACGGCGTGTTACAGGGGATCGCGGAATTTCTGCCCATCTCCAGCTCGGGGCATCTGTCCTTAGCCCATAACTTCTTCGGCACAGAGGGCGTGCAGTATCTGGCGTTTGACGTGTTGCTCCATCTGGCAACTCTGTTCGCGGTGCTGATCATGTACCGCAAGGAGGTCTTCCTCATCGCCAAGGGCTTCTTCACTCTGATGGGGAAGCTGTTCACCGGAAGACTCAAGAAATCCCCCTTGGACTTTGGCGAAAAGCTGTTTTTGATGCTTTGCGTGGCGTCCATCCCCTTGGTACCCGCGGCGTTGCTTTCCGATTACGTAGAGGCGGTGGGCGGGGTCAGCTGGATCATCGGCTGCCTGCTGATCTTCAACGGCTTGATGCTGTGGTGCAGTGACCGCTTGGCGGAAGGGAAGATCAATTTAGAGACCGCAGGCTGGCTCCGCCCCTTCTTGGTGGGATGCGTGCAGATGATCGGCGTTCTGCCCGGTATCTCCCGCTCCGGCTCCACCATTACCGGCGGTAGACTGGTGGGCTTCAACCGTGAGGACGCGGTGCGCTTCTCCTTCCTGATGTCCATGCCCGCCATCCTGGGTGCTTGCGTGCTGGAGCTTCCTGATTTCTTTGCGGAGGGCATGCCCTCCCAGCTGGTGCTTCCCTGCATCGGCGGCGCACTGACCGCCTTCGCGGTAGGTCTCGGTGCCATCAAGCTTTTGCAATTTTTTGCCCGTAAGAAGGGCTTTACCGTGTTCAGCGTATATACGGTGCTGGTGGGCGCGGCGGCAGTGATCGCCGATCTGTGTTTGTAAGCCCCATTTTGGTATCAATCGTAAGGAAGTGATTTTATGGCGAAAACCACCAATACGAAAAAGAAATCCACTGCCTCCAAGGGAAGCACGAAGAAAAAATCCTCCAAGGCGACCGCCCGCGAGGAGGTACGCACCCGACAGTATCAAGCGGTGGTGCGGTACGGCATAGGCTTTTTTGCCCTGTTCTTGATCATCACCTTCTTCCCGGGGATCGACTCCGGTGTTCTGGGCGGTGTGCGGGAGATCTTTAAGGGCTTGTTCGGCTTCGGCTATTATTTTGCTCCCCTCTTTATGTTGATCGGAGTGTTCCGTTGGAGCCCCAAGCAGAAAAACAGCACCAATGCCGCCAAGGCGGTTCTGCTGTTCACCGACTTTCTGTTTCTTTTGTGCTTGATCCATCTCATTGCCGTAAAGACCACCCAGCCCGTGGCCTTTGGCGATGCGGTAAAGAATTTTGACGGCTTGTATCTTTCCGGTAAAGCCATGACCTCTGCGGGTGCTGTGGGCGGTTTCTTCTGCGCCCTGGTTGCCCGTGTGATCGGTTGGGTCTCCACCGCCATTCTTGCGGTGCTGGGTGTGTTTATCACCACCGTGCTTTTGTGCGGCAGTACCCCCGTGGCAACGCTGAAGAGTATCTATAACTTCTTCAAAAATCTCACCCTTTCCGACGAGGATGACGAGGACGAGGTTATTCCCCTTGAGCCCGCCCCCGCGCCCAAAAAGAAGACTCCCGCCATTCCCAAGGATCCCCCTGCCCCCAAGCAGGAGGAGAAGGAAGAAATGAAGCATAAGGTTCCCACGGTGCTGGTGGACGACCGTCCCATTACGGATACCCCCACCGAGAACGAGCATATCGTGCAGGAAAAGAGCGGTCAGCACCGCTTCATCCTCCCCGAGGAGGAGCAGGAGGAGGTCTTCTCCCGCGTGCCCATCGAGCTGTTCCGCAAGGACGGTGGGGAAAAGACCGTTGCCGCGCCTCCTCTGAACAAAGACGTGGAGGAGGAAAAGCCTGCTGAGCCTGCCGAAAAATCCAAATGCATAGAGGAAGAAGAGGAGATCTTCGTCCGTCCTACGGATCCCGCAGAGGAGAAGCCGGCCGTCGAGCCTGCCCCCGTAGCGGAGACTGAACCCGAGCCCGAACCTATTGAAGAGGTCACGGAGCTGGAAATGAAGGAGAACGTTCCGCCTCCCTACGTATTTCCGCCCATTTCTCTGCTGACTCCCGGGGAGGGGGATTCCCCCAAGCCCACCGCCGCAGACGTTTCTGCCGTCAGCCGTAAATTGGAGACGGTGCTGGAAAGCTTTAAGGTGAAAGCCCACGTGATCGGCGCTTCCTTCGGCCCCACCGTTACCCAGTACGAGGTTCAGCCGGAGACGGGTGTCCGCGTAAAGCAGATCGCCAACCTTTCCGACGATATTGCCCTGCACCTTGCCGCACCCTCCGTGCGTATCGAGAACATTCCCGGGAAGAGTGCCATCGGCATCGAGATCCCCAACCGCAGCTCCTCCGTGGTGCGCTTGCGGGGACTCATCGAAAACAGCACCTTCCGCGACCATAAGAGCAAGCTGGTCACCGCCTTGGGCGAGGACGTTTCCGGCACTCCCGTATATTTGGATATTGCCAAGATGCCCCACCTGATGATCGCAGGTGCAACGGGTATGGGTAAATCCGTGTGTATGAACTCCTTGATCGTTTCCTTGTTGTACCACGCTTCCCCCGATGAAGTGAAATTCATTATGATCGACCCCAAGAAGGTGGAAATGGCGGATTACAACGGCATCCCCCACCTGCTGGTTCCAGTTATCAACGATGCTAAGAAGGCGGCGGGTACCCTGAACTGGGCTTGCGTGGAAATGGAAAAGCGTTACAACCTGATCCAAGAGGTTGCCGCTAAGAATTTGATGGAATACAACATGATCGTCAAGGACGATCCCGAGCGTGAGCAGCAGCCTTACATCGTGATCTTCATCGACGAGCTGGCAGATCTGATGATGACCGCTCCCGACGACGTAGAGACCTCTATCTGCCGTTTGGCGCAGAAAGCCCGTGCCGCGGGTATCCATCTGGTCATCGGTACCCAGCGTCCTTCCGTGGACGTTATCACCGGTTTGATCAAGGCCAACATTCCCTCCCGTATCGCCTTCACTGTGGCATCTCAGGTGGACTCCCGTACCATTCTGGATCTCACCGGCGCGGAAAAGCTTTTGGGCCGCGGCGATATGCTGTATTATCCCGTAGGTGCCATGAAGCCCATCCGTGTCCAGGGTGCATTGGTAGACGGTAAATCCGAGGTGGTCGCCATCACCCAGTTTATCAAGGATGCCGCCACCGCTTCCTACGACGAGGAGATCATCTCCCAGATCGAAAAGGAAGCCAAGCTGTGCGGTGCGCCCAAGAACCGCCGTATGGAGGCAGAAGGCGAGGGCGGCGACGAGCCCAAGTTGGACGAGAAATTCCTGGATGCCTTGGAGCTTGCCATCGATACCCAGAACATTTCCACCTCCATGGTGCAGACCCGCTTGGGTCTGGGCTATGCCCGCGCGGCGCGCATCGTGGGCGTCATGGAGCAGAAGGGCTATATCGGCTCCTACGATACCGCCACCAAGGCTCGTAAGATTCTGATCACCCGCGAGGAATTGATGGAAATGCGGATGAACAAGGCGGATGAAGACAATGAAGGCTAAAAGGGGAGTGCTTCTCCTTTTGGCAGCGCTTCTGCTGGTGGGGTGTTCCGTTGCGGAAGAGACCCGCGGCAACCAAACCACCGTCCCCATCGACCGCATCATTGAAGCGCTGAACACAGGGAACACCGGGCTTTACGAATCTGCCTTCCACCCAAGCTTTTGTGCGCAGTACCGCACGACCTATCCGGATCTCTCCACTACTTTGCGGGATCTGCTTTCCGTAGCATCGGAAAAGAATCGCACAGAGCTGGGAGAACTGAAAAACATCCGCTATCAGATCACGGCAAGTCGGGAGCAGGAGCTTTCCTCCCTGGAAGCCTATTACGGCTATACCGGGTTGGATGCCTTTCTGTACGAGATGCCCTTGGAAGCCATATCCGCTATGCGGGAGATTTCTTTGCGCATCACCTTTGAGGGATCTTTGGATGATTTTACTGCCGAGTTGACCTACCGCGTGCTTTGCATCGATGGTTTTTGGTATCTCCATCCCGAAGCCTTCGGTACGGTCCTTCGAAATGAATAAGCATACACAAAAACCACCGAGTTGCCTCGGTGGTTTGCTTTTTTGTCTTATGCTTTTTTCTGGGGGAGGGATTGGTATCCGCCATGGCGGGAAGCGGAGGCGGCGTAGACTGCAGAGGCAAATTCCGCGGCGGCGCGCAGGTCACCGCTTTGGATGTAATCTCCGATGAGGGCGGCGGTATAGGCCTCGGAAGCCCCTGCGGGGTCAACCACTTCGCTTTCCGGGCCGGAGATAGCACTGAAATACTTGCCGTCGTAGATAAAGGAGCCGGTGGTCCCCAACTGCAACAGAATATATCTCACGTCAAACCGCTTGCGAATGGTGTAGCACGCCAGCTTGCGGTTTTCCTCGGTGTTGGGGGTGATGCCGGAGAACAGCTTGGCGTCTTCGTCGTTCAAGATCAAAAGCTCCGTTGCCCCCAGCTTTTCAAAGGGAAAGTCCTTGGGGATGGCTTCCTTCCGCACAGAACCGTCCAAGAAGAAGGGAATGCCCTTTTCCTCCGCCAAAGCGGAAAGGCGAAGCACGACTTCCTCGTCTGCCTCCAGGGAAGCGACGATGGCATCGGGATAACAGCCCATAGCACCTTCTGCATAGGTGCGATCCAGGAAGGCGTTTGCACCGGGGAAGTAGATCTCCCGATTGGTGCCGTCCGGCTCGGTCAGCTCCAGAGAAAGGCCTGTCTGGCATTCTCTCTTCACGGTAACATTGGCGATGTGAAGCCCCTCGTTCTTAAAGACCTCCACCAATCTGTCACCGTAATAGTCGTCGCCCACCCGGGCGCAAAGCACGGCATCGTACCCCAATCTTGCAGCGGCAATGGCGCTCAGCGCACTTCTTCCGCCGGGGGCGAAGGTATAGTTCCCATCGGAGAGAATGGATTCTCCGGGAGCGGGGATATAGGGTGTGCCCACCGCAAAGCGGATGAGGGCGTTGCCGACGAACAGCATTCTTCTCTTTGCCATAACGTTCCCTTTCCATGTGCGAAAATTGTCGGATCCTTTACCATAGTATACCGCTAAAATAAGTATTTGTCAATATCTATCCTGCTTTGCCGCCAAATATTTCAGCCGTGTGGCGTTCCCGCCCCGTTTATGCCGTTCCTCTTTGTTGATCCGCAAAACAGACTGTACCTGTTGGTGCAGAATGGGGTTTTGCATTTTCAAACGCCATGTCAGATCCTTATGCACCGTGGATTTGCTGACGCCGAATCGCAGGGCGGCGGCGCGGACGGTGGCTCCGGTGTCCGACACGAATTTTCCGATCTCCTCTGCCCGGGAGGGCATGTGGCAATAACTGTCGGAATGATACATGGGAAAATGGACTCCTTTCTTGTAATAAATATGTGATTTTTTTGTAAAATATGTAGGTAACGCGCCAACTTTTGACGGTTTCCTCTTGACAAAATCCACCGAAAATGATATATTTATAATGAATCTATTTTGGAAGAGTGTACCGTTTTGGGCAATCTGCCCGATTGATATGAGGTGCGTTCCCCCGAACGAATAAAGAAAGGTTGTGTTAGGATATGAATATTGCGATCATCGCCAACGACAAAAAGAAGGAACTGATCACAGAGTTCTGTATGGCGTACTGCGGGGTGCTTTCCCGTCACAATATTTGCGCTACCGCGACGACTGCGAAATATATTGCCGAGGCTACCGGGCTTTCCATCGAAAAACTTCTTTCCGGTACCCACGGCGGCGCCCATCAGCTGGCATCCAAAATCTCCTACGGAGAGGTGGATCTTTTGATCCTGCTTTGCGATACCCGCGATGCACAGGAGTACATGGAGATCGAGGTTCCCTTGATCCGTGAATGCGATACCCATAACGTCCCTGCGGCAACCAATATTGCCACCGCAGAGGCTTTGATCCTTTCGCTGGAGCGCGGAGATCTGGATTGGCGTGCCAATGACAGAAGCACGGCCTTCGTCGGATAACCCGTCTTCAGCGGCAATGACCGCCGAGATCATCGGCGGTGCATTTTTGCGCATAGGTTTTTAGAAAGCAGAAAAATTTAAGGATAGACCGAATTATGAAACTCACACCTACCGAGGGAATGCGAGATTATCTTCCCTCCGAAAACAGCATACGCGACAGCTTGATGCAGACCATTCGAGGCATCTACCGCGCCAACGGCTTCCGCGCCATTGAGACTCCTGCGGTGGAAAGCTTGGAAAACCTCGAAAACAGCGACGGCGGCGACAACCTGAAGCTGATCTACCGCTTGGAAAAGCGTGGGCAAAAGCTGGAAAAGGCCATCGAAGCAGGGGATTTCGCTCACTTGTGCGACTTGGGTCTCCGTTATGACCTGACCTTGCCCTTGTCCCGCTATTACGCTTGCCATAAAAACGAACTGGAGACCCCTTTCAAGACCATTCAGATCGGCAGAGTGTACCGCGCGGAGCGCCCGCAGAAGGGCAGACTCCGTGAGTTCGTTCAGTGCGATATCGATAT
>JAGBXS010000085.1 GCA_017629175.1 Clostridia bacterium | reverse complement strand
TGGGCTCGGAGGAGACGGTGAGGGTCATCGTCCGATCATTGTAGTATACGTAATCGCCCACGTGGATGTTTTCCTTGATCCAGGTGCGCATCTTGCCGTCAACGTCGGATTCGTGACCGGAAACAACGAAGCCGCCCTTGGGGATCTCGCTGTTGTTGCCGCCTACGTAGATAACCTGGTTGTTAGCGTCGACCTGTGCTTCAACACCCCACTCGTTGGTGGCGGTTCTTTCGCCGTATTCGTTGGTGTAAACGATCAGGTGTCCGCTGCCGCGGGTGCAGTCAATGCCGTTGAGCTTGGCGGTTATCGTCTCTGCGGATACAGCAAAGGGGATAGCAGCCAGCAGCATGATGACCGCCAGCAATGCGGGGAGAAGTCTCTTAAAATGCATAGTGTCTGTCTCCTTGTTTTTTATTTGGGTTGTTCCGAGAGAGAACCTTTTGGAAAAAAGTTTCTCTTTCGGACTCTCTCATCAAAACTTACATTAAACCCCGTAAGGGACCCGCGCCTCGCGGAAGAGGCGCGAAATCACTTGAAGTCGCAAGACTTCAGGTGAGAGCGGAGCGATTAAACATTAAATCTAAAGAGAACGATATCGCCGTCCTGCATCACGTATTCCTTGCCCTCGGAGCGAACCAAGCCCGCTTCCTTGCAAGCTACGTAGGAGCCCTTTTCCATCAGCGCGTCAAAGGCAACAACCTCTGCACGGATAAAGCCCCGCTCAAAATCGGAGTGGATCTTGCCCGCCGCCTGGGGTGCCTTGGTGCCTCTTACGATGGTCCATGCACGTACCTCGGGCTCGCCTGCGGTAAGGTAGCTGATATAGCCCAGCAGATGATAGGAGGCGCGGATCAGCTTGGCGAGACCTGCCTCGGTAACGCCGAGATCTTCTAAGAATGCCTGCTGTTCTTCCTCGTCCAGCTCTGCCAGCTCTGCCTCAATGCCTGCGCAAACGGTGATGATCTCTGCACGTTCCCCTTCCACTGCCTTGCAAAGGGCGTTGTAATAGGGGTTCTCGGTGGGATCCTTTGCCAGGTCACCCTCCGCTACGTTGGCGCAGTAGATCACCGGCTTCCAGGAGAGCAACGGCAGATCAAACAGCTCCGCCTTCTCCTCGTCGGAAAGCTCCACGCTTCTGGCGGGCTTGCCGTTCTGCAGGGCGTCCCCGATGCGCTCCAAGGCGGGGAGAATGGCCAAAGCGGACTTGTCCCCCTTGCCTGCCTTCTTCACGCGGTCGATACGGCGTTCCAGCAGCTCCATGTCGGAGAGGATCAGCTCGGTGTTGATGATGTCCACGTCTCTGGCGGGGTCTACGCTGTCTTCCACGTGGATGACCTCGCTGCCGCCAAAGCAACGCACCACGTGTACGATGGCGTCCACCTCACGGATGTGAGAGAGGAACTTGTTGCCCAAGCCCTCGCCCTGGGCCGCACCCTTTACCAGACCGGCGATGTCCACGAATTCGATGACGGCGGGGGTCACCTTCTTGGGGTGATACATCTCCGCCAGCTTATCCAGCCGTTCATCGGGAACGGCAACGATGCCCACGTTGGGGTCGATGGTACAAAAAGGATAGTTTGCGCTTTCCGCACCCGCCTTGGTCAGGGCGTTGAAAAGGGTGCTTTTTCCCACGTTGGGAAGACCGACGATGCCAAGCTTCATAACGAAAGGTTACCTCTGTTTCTTCGATGTGAATGTATCAAATCTCATAATTTCCTATTCTATACTATACACTATTTTTTATTGGATTGCAATATACAATTTTGTTTCATAATTCTTTTTGAATAAAATTTATATTTCCTTGTAAAAATCTATTGACAACGGGAAAATAGTGTGGTATAGTGTTATCGTAAAGAACGATAAAAATAACAAGAGTAGAAATAGGAGGTTTCTCTATGGCAACCCGTATTCTTTGCATCGATGACGACAGCAATATTTGCGATCTTCTCTGCATGTATTTGCAGAAGGAGGGGTATGAGGTACGCACCGCTCAGGATGGGCTGGAGGGCATCAGCCTGTTCCGCACCTATGAGCCCGATCTGGTGCTACTGGATATTATGATGCCCCGTATGGACGGCTGGCAGGTATGCCAGGAGATCCGTAAGCAGTCCTCCAAGCCCATCATCATGGTCACCGCCAAGGGCGAGACCATTGATAAGGTGCTTGGCTTAGAGCTGGGTGCCGACGATTTCATCGTCAAGCCCTTTGATATGAAGGAGGTCTGCGCCCGCATCAAGGCGGTGCTTCGCCGCTACGCCAAGCACGACAACGCCGACGGCGAGGTGATCAAGTTCGACAATTTGGAGATCTCTCTCCAAAAGTACGAGCTGAAGATCAAGGGCAAGCCCGTGGATCTGCCCCCCAAGGAGCTGGAGCTGATCTATTTCCTGGCCTTTAACTACAACCGCGTGTTCACCAGAGATCAGCTGTTGGATAAGGTTTGGGGCTTTGATTATCTGGGCGACAGCCGTACCGTGGACGTACACATCAAGCGTCTGAGAGAGAAGCTGGAGGGCGCCTCCGAGAAGTGGACCTTGAAGACCATCTGGGGTGTTGGCTATAAGTTTGAGGTAGCCGAGGAGTAATTCCTACCCAAAAAAATCGCATGACGTGGCGGGGCATCCTTTTAGGGGTGTCCTGCCATAAATCTTTTTCAAAAAGAGAAAGGAGTGCCTTCGCTTTGCTGTCTTCTTTTGCGGAAGGACTGTATACCGCTTCTCCCTCGGCGGGGGTGGTGGTGTCTATTTCCGCCATTTTGTTTTTCGGCTTCGCCATGACCCGTATCACCAAGCTTTGCCGTCTGCCCAACGTGACGGCTTACATTCTCACGGGGATCCTGCTGGGGCCTTACTGCCTGGATCTGATCCCTGCCGCCGTTTCGGAGGGGATGGACTTCCTTTCCGACGTGGCCCTTTCCTTCGTGGCGTTTTCCATCGGGGAATTCTTCCGCCTTTCTGTTTTGAAGCAGAACGGGGGAAAGGTGCTGTTGATCGCCTTGGCGGAAGCCACCTTGGCCTCCGCATCGGTTTTCCTGCTTTTATACTTTGTATTAAGACTGCATTTGGCCTTCTGTATCGTCCTTGCCGCCCTGGCGGCGGTGACTGCCCCCACCTCCACCGCCGTGACCATACGGCAAACCGGGGCGAAGGGCGTGTTCGTCAACACCCTTTTGCAGACCATGGCCTTGGACGGCATCTTTGGGCTGGCGGCGTACAGCGTGGCGCTGTCCCTTGCCATGTCCTTGCTGTCTCCCGGTGGGGGAATTGCCTTGGGGGACGTGCTGTTCCCCTTGGTGGCAAATCTGGGTGCCCTGCTTCTGGGCGGGGTTTTCGGTATTTTGATGAAGTGGCTGATGCCCACCAAGCGCTCCACGGATAACCGTCTCATCATTTCCGTCTCCCTTTTGGCGGCCTTCTGCGGTGTTTGCGCCGTGCTGAACATCTCTCCCTTGTTGGGCTGTATGTCCATGGGAACGGTGTATATCAATACCACCGACGACAGTAAGCTGTTCAAGCAGTTGGGGTATTTCAGCCCGCCTATCCTTTTGATCTTCTTCGTTTGCAGCGGCTTGCGCTTCGATTTGGGCGCTTTGTTCTCCACTGCGGGAGGTATCGGAGGCAGCTCCCTTTTGGTGGTGGGCGTGTCCTATTTTGCCGTGCGCATCGTGGGCAAGTACATAGGCGCCTTCCTGGGGTGTAAGCTGGTAAGGCTGCCTGCCAAGGTCTGCAACAATTTGGGGCTGGCGTTGATCCCCCAGGCGGGGGTTGCCATCGGTCTTGCCGCCATCGGTGCCCGTACCTTGGACGGTGAGGTGGGCAGTGCCCTGCACACCGTGATCCTGACGGCGGGCATTCTCTACGAGCTGGTAGGCCCTGCCTTGGCCAAGCTGGCCTTGTACCTCTCCGGCTCTTACTCCGAGAAATTGGAGGATCTGGTGCCTGCGGAGACCATCCCCCAGGGAGAGACCCTCTCCGAGGCGGAGCTGTTGATCCGCCGTATCCGCAAAATTCAAGAAACCCTGCCCCCTCCCCAGGAGGAGGAGCAGGCCTTTACGGAAGCCGCCGAGGAGCACTGGGAGGCTTACCGTTACCGTCGGGGCCGCTTTGGCTTCCGCCGCTGATGATGAACCTTGGAGGTAATGACTATGATCATCGATCCTATTTCCGACCTTTTGGGAGCTTGGTCCTTGGAGATCAATCTCTGCTCCGTTTTACTCCGCGTAGCGGTTTCCGTGATCTTGGGGATGCTCATCGGCTGTGAGCGTTCCAGCAAGCGTCACGCCGCGGGACTGCGTACCTTTATGCTGGTCTCCTTGGCCAGCACCGTGGCCATTCTGATGGATCAGTATCTCGGCAGAAACGCCGAGGGACATCTGTTCCTTCTCTCCGCCGCCTCCGTGGTGGGCATCGCCATCATCACCGTGAACTCCGTGCTGTTCACCTCCCGCAACCAGATCAAGGGTCTCACCACCTCCGTGGGTCTTTGGGCCTGCGGCATCTTGGGGCTTGCCATCGGCGCGGGGCTGTATACCATTACCTTGGTGGCCTTCTTTGCGTTGATCTGCAGTCTCTCCCTGTTTCCCCACGTGGAGGGATATCTGAAGAACCGCTCCAACCACTTCGAGGTGCATTTGGAGCTGAAGAATATCGCTTATCTGCAAAACTTCGTGGCCACCATCCGTGAGCTGGGGCTGACCATCGATGACATCGAGGCCAATACCGCCTACCAGAATTCCGGGCTGGCGGTGTATTACATAGCAGTGACCATCACCGGCAAGGAGCTGCGGAAATACAAGACTCACGACGAGATCATCTCTGCTCTGGGCAGCTTGGAATACGTCAATCACATCGAAGAGATTTAAGGGGGAGTGTATTGCTTTTTGGGGAATTGTGTGGTATCATAAACCCAAGGAGGGATATTATGATTTTTGAGTTTGGCAAGTTTCGCGTAGATGTGGATG
>JAGBXS010000084.1 GCA_017629175.1 Clostridia bacterium | reverse complement strand
TGCTGGTGATCTCCGAGAAGCCCTACGTTGCCACCGCGGCCTTGGGAGCAAGGGTAAAGAAAAACGACTACCGTTCCATTGACATCGGGATCGTTGCGGCGTATATCACCGCAGAAGCCACGGCTCAAGGGTTGAGCACCTGCATTCTGGGCTGGCTGGACGACGGTGAGCTTCGCACCCTTTGCGGTGTAGAGGGCACGGTGCGCCTTGTGATCACCCTGGGGTACGCAAAGGAAGGGGATCCCCTCCGCCCCAAGAAGCGCAAGGACCTGGACGATCTGGTAAAGATCTTGGAGGAATGATGGCGATGTTTGATTTTACGGGCAAGGTTGCCGTGGTCACCGGGGGAGCGCGGGGCATCGGAAAATGTATCTGCGAGGAATTCCGCAAGGCGGGGGCGACGGTTTGTGTCATCGATCTTTTGGAGAACGAATACTTCACGGGAGATCTCTCCCGGAGGGAGACCTTGGAGGCTTTTGCAAAAAAGGTGATCGCCGATTACGGGCGGGTGGATTTTCTGATCAACAATGCAGCTCCCAAAATGTGCGGTGTGGAAGCGGGCAGCTACGAGGATTTTGAATACGCTTTGCGGGTGGGGGTGACGGCACCCTTTTATCTGTCAAAGCTGTTTGCCCACTGCTTTGCCGAAGGGGCAAGCATTGTGAACATCTCCTCCTCCCGGGACAGAATGAGCCAACCCCAAACGGAAAGCTACACCGCGGCCAAGGGCGGCATTTCTGCCTTGACCCACGCCCTGGCGGTCAGTTTTGGAGGCAAGGTGCGGGTGAATTCTATTTCTCCCGGATGGATCGACACGGCGTACACGGTTTATCAAGGGGCGGATGCCGTCCAACAGCCTGCGGGACGGGTGGGGAATCCCCTGGACATCGCGGGAATGGTGCTGTATCTTTGTTCCCCCATGGCGGGTTTTATCACCGGGGAAAATATTTGCATCGACGGTGGAATGACCAAGCAGATGATCTACCACGGAGATCACGGCTGGAAGCTGGAAGAACTGTGAAAATTTTGAAAAACCGTTGCACTTCCGTCTTTCTTGTGATACAATAAAGGCGACCTATTTTGAAGCAGGAGGAAGAATGATATGTCTAAGTTTTATATTTGTGAGCATTGCGGCAATTTGATCGGGATGATCCACGACGCGGGGGTTCCCATGATGTGCTGTGGGCAGAAGATGACCAAGCTGGAGCCCGGTGTGGTGGAAGCCAGCGCGGAAAAGCATATCCCCGTATATGCCCTGGACGGCAACACCGTCACCGTTACCGTAGGCGAGGTTCAGCATCCCATGGTGGAGGAGCACAGCATTCTTTGGGTGTACCTCCAGACCGATAAGGGCGGCCAGCGGAAGTGCCTGGAGGTGGGCAAGGCGCCTACCGTGACCTTTGCTCTCGCCGACGAGAAGCCCATTGCCGTTTACGCCTACTGCAACCTTCACGGCCTTTGGATGGCTGAGATCGAGGAGCCCGTGGTTTGCGAGTTGACTCCCTTAAACACCAAGGCTACCGAGAACTACGTGGTGTGCAAGTGCAACAACGTAACCTACTTCGATATTTTGGACGCTATCCACCAGCAGAGCAACGCCACGGATTTGCTTGGTATTTTTGAGAAGGTGAAGGACACCACCAAGTGCTCCAGCGGATGCGGCGGATGCTACGAAAAGGTGCTGGCCATCATCTCCGAGGCAATGTCCGGGAACTGAATATGAAAACGAAAGACGGTTCGCTTGAACCGTCTTTTTGCGTGTAGCGCTACACCATGCGGGGCGTCTTACGGATGCGATGCATCCTAAAGCCATTCCCTACGAAACTCCGTTGTGGGATTGCAACAAGGGTACCCGCAGTATGTGTTTGTTAGTAGTTTTGACTACACACTACGCTGTCCATGACCGTAGGGGGCGACGCCCTTCGGCGCCCCGAAAAGGCAGGCCTCTGGCGGAGCAAGGGTTTCCCTGCTTTGATGATATGCCATACCGTAAGGTGCAAAAACAAAGATGCTATACAGAGCAAGCGATCTCTGCACAGCATCTTTTGTTTTTCTTAATGGAACTGGGAATGGTACAGCCCGTGGTAGAAGCCTTCCTTGCGGATCAGCTCCTCGTGGTTGCCCTGCTCGATGATGGTGCCGTCCTTGACCACCAGAATGGTATCTGCGTTTTGGATGGTGGAAAGTCTGTGGGCAATGATAAAGCAGGTCTTGTTCTCCATCAGTGCCGTCATGGCGTTCTGAATCTGGATCTCCGTGCGGGAGTCCACGTTGGAGGTGGCTTCGTCCAAAATCAGAATGGGTGCTTTGGAAAGAAAAGCGCGGGCGATGGTGATCAGCTGCTTCTGCCCCTTGGAGATGTTTACGCCGTCGTCGGAAAGCACCGTTTGGTAGCCGTCGGGAAGACTGCGGATGTAGGAATCGATCTTAGCGGAGCTTGCCGCCGCGTAGACCTCCTCGGGGGTGGCGTCTTCTCTTCCATATATAATATTGTCGTAAATGGTTCCGCAGAACAGCCAGGTGTCCTGGAGCACCATGTTGAAGGCCAATCGCAGATCCTTGCGCTTGACGTCTATGGAAGGGATGCCGTCGATACGGATCTCTCCGCTTTGGTGGTCGTAAAAACGCATGAGCAGGTTGATGATGGTGGTCTTGCCTGCACCGGTGGGGCCTACAATGGCAACCGTCTGCCCCTTCTTGGCGTGAACCGTTACGTTTTTCAGAATGGTTTTATCTGCCGTGTAGCCGAAGGTCACGTCCTCCAGGGAAACGTCGCCCTGCACCGCAGGCAAATCCTTGGCGTCGATGGCATCGGGCTTCTCCGGCTCCTCGTCAAGAATGGCGAACACACGCTCCGCCGCGGAAAAGGCGGATTGGATCTCGTGGAGAATGTTGGAGAACTCGTTGATAGGGCCTGCAAACTTACGGGAATACTGCACAAACTGCCCCACGCCCCCAAGGGTGATGAAGAACAGCGAGCCTGCCAGCACCGTGCCGTTTTGGGAGTACATATACAGAATACCGCCCATGATAGCCACCAAGGTCAGAGAAATGTTGTTGATGAAGTTGATGGTGGGGAAGAGCAACGCGCCGTTGTATTCCGCCTTGTAGTAGGCGTCCATGGTTTCGTCGTTGATCTTGTTAAAACGATCGGAGATCACGTCCTGCCTGCCGTAGGCGGAGATGGTACGGGAGCCGGTGAGCATTTCCTCGGCAAACCCGTTGAGCTCACCGTATTTTTTTGCACGCTTGCTGAACAGGGGGCGCACCTTTTTTGAGCGGTAGCGGGTGAACAGCAGGGAAACCGGTACGGTCAAGGCGAAGATCAGGATCATGGGCTTGGAGATCTGCCACATGAACACCAAGGAACCCACCACGGTGTAGATGCTGGTAAGGATCTGCACCAGATCGTGGGAGAGGGTGCTGTTGATAGTGTCGATATCGTAGGAAAGATGGCTGATGATGTCTCCCGTGGCGTGGGTATCAAAGAAACTGACGGGAAGGGTGGTCAGCTTCTCAAAGACCTGCCCGCGCATTTTGCTGATGATCCGCTGGCTCAAATGGATCATCACCACGGAAAGGGCGTAGGAGAGCAACGCCGAAAGCAGGTAACAGCCCAGCATATACGCCACGTTCTGCCAAACGGTGGGGAAGTCCACCCCTTCGGTAAGCTCAATGGCATCGATGGCCGCGCCGGAGTACCGCGGGCCCAACAGGGAAAGCTGGTTTGCTCCCAGGGTCAGCAACACCGCAAGGAGAAACAGCGGCCATTGCTGTAAAACGTATTTGCTCAAGCGGAGGAAGATGCCTTTTCTGTTTTTGGGCTTTTTGTTCTTGTCAGTCAAGGAAAGCACCTCCCATCTGGGAATCGCTGATCTCTTTGTATTCCGGGCAGGTGGCCATCAGCTCCTCGTGCTTGCCGCAACCGATGATGGCACCGTCTTCAATGACCAAAATAAGGTCACAGCTTTTCACCGAGCTTACCCGTTGCGCCACGGTGATGATGGTGGAGTCGGGCAGAGCCTCGGAAAGCGCCAGCCGCAGGTTGGCATCTGTTTTGTAGTCCAAGGCGGAGGAGGAGTCGTCCAAGATCAGGATCTCGGGTCGCCCCGCAATGGCGCGGGAGATCAGCACCCGCTGTCTCTGTCCGCCGGAAAGGTTGGTGCCTCCCGTGGAAACGCCGTGGCGATACCCCTCGGGGAAGGAGGAGATGAAATCGTGAGCCTGGGCGATCTTTGCCGCGGCGACAATGTCCTCACTTTCGATCTCTCTGCCGAAGCGGATGTTTTCCTCAACGGTGTCTGCGTATAGGAAGTCGTTCTGGAACACCACGCCGAACATGGCGGTCAGTTCCTCCTTGCTGTAAGAACGTACGTCCTTGCCGCCGATGCGTACTGTGCCCTTATCGGCATCGTAAAACCGCATGAGCAGCCTCAGCAGGGTAGACTTGCCGCTTCCGGTTGCGCCGATAACGCCCAGGGTCTCCCCCTTTTTCAGGGAGAAGGAGATGCTTTTCAAGTTGTCCGCCTTCCCCAGATAAGAGAAGGAGACGTTCTCAAAGGCGATGTGAAGAGAGGGATCTCCCTTGCCGTCGTCGGGGAGCTGCTCCAGCTCGTCAACGCTCTCCATCACCGTGGAGATACGCTTGGCGGAGGCGGCACACTTGGTATACATGACGAACATACGGGAAAGAGACATCATTGCCATGGAGATCAAGGTGAAATACTGCATAAACGCGATCACCGTGGTGGCAGAGGATTGCCCGGTGGAGACGAAATACGCCGCCACGGCGATAACTGCTACGATGCCGCCGTTCATCAACAGCGTCATGACGGGGTTGACCACGCCCATGATGATGCCTGCCTTGGTTTCGCTTTTCTTCAAGGCCAGGTTTGCGTTTTGGTAGCGGTTGTTCTCGTAATCCACCTTGGAGAGGGCCTTGATCACGCGGATGCCCTGGGCATCCTCACGGACCACACGTACCATGCCATCCACCGCCTGCTGTACCTTTGCGTACAAGGGCACGCCCTTGCGGGAGATGCTGTACACCACGATGAAGATCAAGGGCAGGGTAGCGATCATCACCAAGGCCAGCTTCCTATCCATCAGCATGGTGATGAAGGTGCCGCCCAACAGCAAGATGGGGGCGCGGATACCCATTCTCTGCATCATGCCGATGAAGTTCTGCACGTTGTAGGTGTCGGAGGTGATCCTGGACTCCAAAGAGGGGATGGTAAAGCGGTCGGTGCTTCTCGCGGAGAGATACAAGGTCTTGGAGAACAGGTTCTTACGCATCTGCGTGGCAAAGAGCATGGTGGTCTTTGCCGCCATACGGTTGGCGATGATGTTGCCCAAGCCTGCGATCAACGCGCAGACGGCCATCAGACCGCCGTAGAACAGAATGGCGCCGATATCGTTGGTCTCAATGACGTTTTCCAAAATGTGGCTGAGCAAAAAAGGGATCAACAGCTCCGCCAGGGTGCCAATGATCTTTACGGTGATTCCGCCGCAGATCCTGCCGGTCAACGGCTTTAAATAAGAAAATACCCACTTCATTTATTTTCCTCTTGTTGCTTTACGATCTCTCTTGCTTTTTCCTGCATGCGAAGCAGGACTGCATCAAATACGGCCAGCTCCTCCGCAGGGATCCCTTCGGACAAAAGTGCCATCCATTCCTCCGAGGCTTTTTTGATCTCGGGGAGCACGGCCAACAGCTTTTCCGTGGGGAAGACGGAAAACTGCCGCTTGTCCTCCGGCAGTGCTTGGCGGATGACGTAGCCCGTTTCTTCCAAATAATTCAGATTTCTGGCCACGGTGCTTTTGTTGACGCATAACTCCCGGGCCAGCTCCTCCTGAGAGCGTCCCGGCTCGCGGCAGATGACCAAGGCGTAGGCGTAATGTCCGCTTTGCAGATCGGTCGCGGAGACCTTGCTGTGGCGGTAGACGGCTTGGGAACGGCTGATGTTGTTCAGCAGCTTCATAAATCTCGGCATAGATACCTCTGTTTTTTTGACTGTTGCGGATGCAACTGTTTCTTGCGCAACCATTATACTCCGCGAAAATGCGGATGTCAACAGAAAAAGCCGAAAAACAAGAGGAATTTACTTCGATGCCGTGAAAATTTTTGAGAGGCAGGAGGCTTCTTCTTTCATTTTTTGACCTTGCTTTTGAAAAAAACGTAAAAAAATGAAAGGAATATGAACAAACTTGCGAGAATTTTGCAAAATAACCTTGACATTACAATGGATTTATGGTACGATAACTGTGTTCATATATCGTATATTCGGAGAGATGTTCTCCTTTTGGCCAAAAGCTCCTGCGGGAGAATGCCGTTATTGCTCGCGTACAGCGAGGGTCAAAGAGGGGAGACTGACCCGGATCTGCGATGCACTGTAAAACAATTCATAATGGAGGAAAAATTATGAACAAGAAATTCAAATCCGCGCTCGCGCTGGTTATGTGCTTGGTCATGGTAGCTTGTACTTTGGCTTCCTGTAACACGGATCCCGAAGTTGTTCCTGCAACTTTCAAGCAGGCACAGTACAACACCTACACCACCACCATGCCCAGCAACTGGATTGAACTGACCTATGCTGATAACAACGATACTCAGATCATGAGCTACATCGGTTCTTCCTTCTTTGACTACGACTATAAGTTCAAAGATGACGTTAAGTACAACGCCGACGGTTCCATCAACAAGGCTGGTATCGTTCCCGGCGCTTACACCACCAACTACTCTGCAGCAACCAAGCTGGAGGATGTGACCTCCACCGTGGATGCTAAGTGGGGTTACACCGCAGAGCAGAAGGCAGAAGGCGGCTACGCTTGGAAGATCACCCTTCGCGATGATCTGAAGTGGGATGACGGCACTCCCATTAAGGCAGCTGACTTCGTATATTCCATGAAGGCACAGCTCGATCCCGCTTTCATGAACTTCCGTGCAAATACCTACTATGACACTCTGAGAATGAAGAACGCTAAGAAGTACTTCTTCCAGAACCAGGAAGGTACCTATGAGACCGTTGCAAGCCGTGGCTATGCTTCCAACCAGGCAGCTATGGATGCAGGCGAGACTCTGTACATCAACCTGTGGAGCATGTGGGGCGCAGAGGGCTACAAGGATGCCGATGGTAACGAGGCTCCCGAGTGGGCTCTCCTCACCGACGAGACCGTTTATAACAACGAAGCAGGCGACGACCCCGTTTCCGGTAAGTTCCTGTGGGATACGTATGCAAGCTACACCGAAGTTGGTGTTGGCGCAGGCTACGACCTGGCTATCTACGTTGTGAACCAGGATCGTGACGTTGCTTGGGATACCGTTGGTATCTACTCCATCGATTCCGAGAACGCTATCGTTATCTGCCTCGACGTAGCTTACAAGCTGCTGAACGAGGATGGTGAGCTCTCCTACATGGCAGCTTACTACATGTCTAGCCTGCCTCTCGTACACCAGGCAAAGTATGAGGCAGCTAAGGTTAAGCCCGCTGAAGGTGCAACCCTCTGGACCTCTAAGTACAACTCCTCCTTCGAGACCACTGCAAGCTGGGGCCCCTACAAGCTCGTAGAGTTTGAGGCAGGCAGCCACTACAAGCTGGCTAAGAACGAGAACTGGTACGGCTGGAACATGGAGCAGTACAAGAACCAGTACAACATCACCTCCATCTACTGCCGTAAGATCGACGAGCCCTCCACTCAGTGGCTGAGCTTCCTGAGCGGTGAGGTTGACGATGGCGTTCTGACCACCGACAACGCAGCTGAGTACATCGACTCCAAGTACGTTTACTTTACCTCTACCTCCACCGGTACCTTCGGTATGCAGATCTTCAGCGATCTGAACACTCTGAAGAACAGCGAGAACAACAACGGTATCCTTGCAATTGCTGAATTCAGACAGGCGTTCAACCTGGCTCTGAACAGAAGCGACATCGTTGAGAAGATCTGGCCCGGTTCCGCTACTCCTTGCTTCGGTCTGCTGAACCCCGCTTACTACTACGATATCGAGAACTCTCCCACCCTGGCTGATGGCGGTCAGTACCGTAACACCAAGCAGGCTAAGGAAGGTATCCTCCGCGCTTACGGCTTTACCCAGGGCGCTGACGGCAAGTGGTCCACCGGCGACTTGACCGGTCTGACTCTGGACGAGGCTTACAACTCCCTGACCGGTTACAACCCCACTCTTGCAAAAGAGAAGATGAAGGAAGCTATCGCCATCCTCACTGCTGACGCTGAGACCTATGGCTACGATTCTTCCAAGAACATCACCATCGTTTACGGTTCCTCCGCTGACAACGACAAGCAGAGATTCCGTGCTACCTACCTCCAGGGCGTTCTCGATGAACTCACCGTAGGCACCGCTCTTGAGGGCAAGATCGAGGTTAAGTTCGACGCATCTGCAGGCGCACAGTGGGCAGAGGCGTTCCGTTCCGGTGCTACCCAGATCGGCTTCGGCTATGGCTTCACCGGTAACGCATTCAACCCCTTCGATATCATCGGCGCATTCGCAAACTACGAGGATGACCTGAACTATCATATGTACTGGGATACCTCCGCAGTTAATATGACTCTCACCATGCCCGCAGGCGACTACGAGGGTGCAGGCGAGACCATCACCATGAGCGTACAGAACTGGTACTACTGCCTCAACGGCCTTGCAGCTGATGAGAAGCAGGCTAAGACCTACAACTGGGGCGCAGGCTTTGCTCCTACCGATGCAAGACTGACCATCCTGGCTGCTCTTGAGGAGCTGGTTATCAAGGAAAGCCGTTCCGTTATGCTGATCGCTGACTCCGGCGGATCCTTCCTCGGCGCTAAGTTCTCCTACTTCTCCGACGTAGAGAACGTGTTCATGGGCTTCGGCGGCATCAGATACATGGAAGTTAACTATACCGACGCTGAGTGGACCGAGTTCGTTAAGTCCAACAACAACGACCTCTCCGCAGAGTATAAGAAGTCTGAGTAATTGTTGGATACGATAGCTTAAGCTATACGATTCATTTTGGGCAAACGGCGGTGGGCAAAGCGCTCACCGCTGATTTGCTCGTTTATGGCGACCTTTCTACCTAAGTAAAACATCAAATAAAACGATTCTTGCTTTTTAGGCCATATTGCTTGGCAAATTTTGAAATCTCCCATGCAGCCAAAAGCCGGAAAATGCTCCGGCGAACGTATCGAAAAACTGCAAAAAAGACGGTTTCGTCGTGCGGCGTACAGTGTTAAAAAGCAGGAGCGCAGGATTTGCGTACAATATTTTATCTCTTGCTTTTGCCGCGACCTTAAATTCGAAAATAACACAGCAGAGGAGAAATCCCTATGTATATGTTTAAATATGTGATGAAGCGTGTGGGCTTGATGCTCTTTACGTTCTTCATCATCGTTACGATGTGCTTTACACTCGTCAAGCTTTTGCCCATCCCCACAAATGCTCTTCCCGGGCAGGATCCTGCCATCGTTATGAAGACTCTTGAGGGTAGAGGCTGGATCACCAACGTTCGCGAGGGTGCAAACGGTACTTTTAAATATGACCGTGTCCCGATTCTGATCCAGTACGGCAACTACATCAAGCGTATTGTTACCCAGGGTGACTTTGGTATCGCCACCACCTACGGTGAGTATGTGAATATGCCCGTTTGGGATGTGTTCGTCAGCCATTTGCCTCCTACGATTTTGATCAATATTTATTCTACCTTGATCGGTGTGCCAATCGGCTTAGGCTTGGGTATCCTGGCCGCACTGAAGAAGAATAAGTGGCAGGACCAGGTGATCAACGTCTTTATCATTCTGTTGATCTCTCTGCCTTCCATCGTATTGGCGCTGGGCTTGCAGTATTTCTTCTGCTTCAAACTGGGCTGGTTCCCGCTAACCATGTCAACAAGTGACGAATACTTCACCTGGGAGGTATTCCACTCCATGCTGCCCGCAGTGTTCGCGCTCTGCCTTGGCTCCATTGCCGGCTATGCCCGTTACACCAGAGCGGAGCTTTCCGAGGTGTTGACCGGCGAGTTCATGCTGCTGGCAAGAACCAAGGGCTTGACCAAGCGCCAGGCGATCTATCGCCACGCTATGCGTAACTCCATGGTCGTTATCTTCCCCTCCATCCTCAGTGAATTCGTCGGCGTGCTTTCCGGCTCTCTGATCATTGAGAGAATGTTTACCATCAATGGCGTGGGTGGATTGTATCTGAACTCTATCACCTTCCAGGATTACGATTTCTTTATGCTGCTGTCCTGCTTCTATACCTTGGTCAGCTTGACCGCTGCTATTGTAATTGACATCAGCTATGGCTTTATCGATCCGAGAATCAGAATGGGGGCGAAGTAATATGGCAAATACAACAAACAAATATGAAAATATCCCCGTCGAAAAATTACGGTTTGCCAAGAAGTCTGACGCGCTCCATGATAAGAAGCTGTCCACCAAGCCCGTAAGCTATTTCCAGGGCGCCTTCCGCCGCTTCGCCAAAAATAAGGGCGCAGTTGTTGGCGGTGTGGTCATTCTGGTTTTGGTGCTGTTTGCTATCATCGTGCCCTTCTTTACCCCCTTTACTCCCGGCTACTATGACATGACCTATAACTACGTAACACCCAAGAATGACTTGTTCGTGGATGCGGGCATTGATTTCTGGGATGGCTGTAAGGAAAAGGAAGCTAACTACGTGGGCTTCCTGAAGGATCAGGCCATCGCTCAAGAAACCGGCAGAGAAGTTATCAAGAGAAATGAGTACACCGTCAGCGAGGACGGCTCCGTTTATTCCTACCGTTACAACACCTACTACGGCGTAGGCTTTGGTAAATACAAGATCATTTCCTTGGAAAAGTATATGGCGATCCAGCAGTATCAGTTGGAAACCGGCAGACAGGTTTTGTATCCCATTGTGGATGTTACCGCCAGACCCACTCTGGAAAAGAACAAATACGATGCCAACATCTACTACGTGACCGAGGATCCCAAGGCCAAGACCATCCGTCCTAAGGTGGATACAGAGGGCAATATCATTCCCAACTATTGGAAATATACCGAGGAAACCAAGAGCAAAACCGTTGCAGATTACAACTCCCTGCGAATCGAGGGCGAAAACGGCATTACCCAAAACGGCGAAACCTATTACTACGCCTACGGCAGAATCGTAGACGGCGGTATTGAGATCAGAGCCGAATATTATGAATACTACATCTACGAGCACGTCATGGAAAAGAAGGACGGCATCGAGGAGCCCAGCTTCTTCTTTGGAACCACCGATACCGGTAAGGACATCCTTGCCTGCTTGGCGTACGGTGCGAGATTCTCCTTTATCTTTGCTACCCTGGTAGCTGTGGCAAACTTTATCGTCGGCGTGATCTGGGGCTCCATCTCCGGCTACTACGGCGGTAAGATCGACCTCTTCATGGAGCGTTTTGCAGAGATTTTGGGTGCTGTTCCTACCATGATCGTTATCACCCTTTTGAAGTATCATTTGGGCGCCGATATCCCTCAGTGGTTGGTGCTGTTCATAGCCTTCTTTGCCACGGGATGGATCGGTATGTCGCATACCACCCGTATGCAGTTCTACCGTTTTAAGAACCAAGAGTACGTTCTGGCGGCCAGAACCTTGGGTGCAAACGACTTCAGAATCATGTTCAAGCACATTTTCCCCAACGGCTTGGGTACCATCGTCACCAGCGTTGCACTGGTCATCCCTGCCATGATCTACTCGGAGACCAGTCTCTCTTACTTGGGCATTATCAACCTGGAAGCGGGCGAAATCACCAGTGTAGGTACCTTGATTGCCGCAGGACAGAAGTCCATTACGGCGGATGCCGGCTTCGTGGCACTCTTCCCTTGCGTATTCCTGGTTCTGCTGATGCTCAGCTTTAACCTGTTCGGCAACGGCTTGCGCGATGCGTTCAACCCGTCGCTGAGAGGATCGGAGGATTAAACGATGAACAAAGAAGTAAAATTATCAGTTAACAATCTGAAGATCTCCTTCCGTACGGATGCAGGTAAGGTACAAGCCGTAAGAGATATCTCCTTTGACCTTTACAAGGGCGAGACTCTGGCCATCGTTGGCGAGTCCGGCTCCGGTAAGTCCGTTACATCCAAGGCCATCATGGGCATCTCTGCGGTAAACTCTATCCACGAGGGCGGCGAGATCCTTTACGACGGCCAGGATCTGGTGCGTATCCCCGAGGAGGAGATGCACAAGCTGCGCGGCGATAAGATCGCAATGATCTTCCAGGATCCCCTTTCTTCCTTGAACCCCATCATGCGTATCGGTAAGCAGATCACCGAGGCCATGCTCTTGAAGAACAAGGCCAACCGCAAAGAAGGCCGCGAGACCTTCAACAAGATGCTGGCACAGCTTTCCTCTATGACCATGGAGGCGCTTTCTGCCGGTGCGCACTGCGAGATCCCCGCAAACCAGGTTGCGGAGTATATCAAGACCTTTGATAACTTTAACATCCAGGCCATCAAGCTGGAAAACAGCTACAATGCCGCCCGTACTGCGGCGGAGGAAATGATCGCCATCATCGAGGACTTCCTGTTCTTGACCGAGAAGAAGCAGAAGGTGGATGCCGTCGGCACCCTGAAGCTCATCGAACGTAAGCTGGGCGACATGAACGATAAGTATTTTGCCACCGGATACGAGAAAGCCTTGGAGGAGCATAAGGCTGACCTTGCTTCTGTCAAGCGTGTCGAAAAGGCAAAGGTTACGGTTGCGGATTCCGTCAAGCGCGTGGTTATGATGAGCGCTATCAAGAAGGACGCTTCCGACGAGACTGCAAAGATCCTCAGAGGTATTTCCAAGACCGCGGCAGAAATGCTGGCCCGCACCAAGTACGATTTCTTCAGAATCGGCTACTACGTTTACAAGAAGCCCGAAACCGATTTGAGCCGTATGCCCGCAGAGGAAGCCAACGAGCTGGCATATAACTTCCTTACGGAAGATTTCATGCGCTCCTTTATGGCGATGGAAAAGACTGCCGTGGAGTACTCCTTTAAGAAGACGCTTGGCAACAAGGAGCGTGCCATTGCCGTCTTGCAGGAGACCATCGACTTCTTCAAGAAGGGCAGCTTCTCCGAGAAGGAGGCCGAAGAGGTCTGCAAGAAGGTTGGCGATGCCGTTCGCAAGGCAATCGATTGCCTTGCCGTTATCAAGGACAACGTGGCGTATACCTTCGGCGGTGCTTTGGAAAGAGAAGTGGAAAAATACTTCTTCTATCTGAAGAATAACCCCAAGGAAGAGGAGCGCTTCGCCAAGCAGACTGCGAAGAAAGAGGCGTTGCTTGCCAAGGGCAAATCTGTGGATTGGGAGGTTATCCCCAAATCCGTTATTGAGCCTGAGGTGCAGATTGAGGCCATCGTTTCCGTTATTACCCGTGTTATGAACAAGTTCAAGGCGGATGTGGAAGCGGCGGCAAGCTTTGACACAGACAAGCGTTGCCTTGAGATCATTGACTACCTCAAGGAAAAGGCTTCTCAGGTGGTTTACACTCTGACCAAGCGTATTGCCAAGGAAAAGGCCATCAAGCTGATGGAAGAGGTTGGTATCCCCGAGGCGAGACTCCGTTTCCGTCAGTATCCCTTTGAGTTCTCCGGCGGTATGCGTCAGCGTATCGTTATCGCTATCGCGCTGTCTGCAAATCCCGACATTTTGATCTGTGACGAGCCTACCACGGCATTGGACGTAACCATTCAGGCGCAGATCCTGGAGCTGATCAACAAGCTCAAGAAGGAACGTGACCTTTCTATCATCTTCATTACCCATGATTTGGGTGTTGTTGCCAACATGGCGGACAGAATTGCCGTTATGTACGCAGGCAAGATCGTTGAGTACGGTACAGCAAACGAGGTATTCTACAATCCTCAGCATCCCTATACCTGGGCTCTGCTTTCCTCTATGCCCGACCTTGACACCAACGAAAAGCTGGATGCTATTCCCGGTACCCCGCCCAACATGATCTATCCTCCTGTGGGAGATGCATTTGCAGAAAGAAACAAGTACGCTCTGGAGATCGACTTTGAGATGCAGCCGCCCATGTACGAGGTGACCCCCACCCACTACGCGGCAACCTGGCTGCTCCATCCCGATGCACCTAAGGTGGAGATCCCCAAGATCATCACCGAACGCATTAAACGTATGGAAGAAAGAGGAGGCAATTATGGAGAATCATAACGAAGTTCTGTTAAAAGTAGACCATCTTTGCCAATACTTCCGTATGGGGCGCAAGGATATGAAGGCGGTTGATGATGTCAGCTTCGAAATCAAAAAAGGCGAGGCCTTCGGCTTGGTTGGTGAGTCCGGATGCGGCAAAACCACCACGGGCCGTTCCATTATCAAGCTGTATGACATTACCTCCGGTAACATCTACTTCAAAGGGCACAGAATCGGTGCAGGCATTCGTTCCTACAAGGATGCTATCAAGAAGGCCAAGGCTGATTTCGCCGCAAAGACCATCAGTGAGGTGGATTACAAAGCCATCGTGGCACAAAACCGAGCATTGATCCGTGATGCTAAGGCAGATCGAACGTCCGTGGATAAACAGTACGCCGCCACTTTGATTGCTGCCCTGAACAAGGAGTACGAAGAGAAAATGGCCTCCGCGGCCAATGATTCCATGCTTCTGAAGGCGCTTACCAAGGAATACAAGAACAAACTTCGCGTTGCCAAGAGGAGCAAGCTCAGCACGCAGATCCAGATGATCTTCCAGGATCCTATCGCGTCTCTTGATCCCCGTATGACGGTTCGCGACATCATTGCCGAGGGCTTGGTGATCAACGGTATTACCGACAAGGAGTACATCAATCAGAAGGTGTATGAGATCCTTGAGACGGTTGGCTTGGTGCGTGAGCATGCAGACCGTTATCCTCACGAGTTCTCCGGCGGTCAGCGTCAGCGTATCGGTATCGCGAGAGCGGTTGTTATGCAGCCCGAGATGATCATTGCCGACGAGCCCATTTCCGCCCTTGACGTTTCCATTCAGGCGCAGGTCATCAATCTGCTCAACGATCTGAGAGATCGCTTGGGTCTGACCATTATGTTCATCGCCCATGACCTTTCCGTTGTCAAATACTTCTCCGACAGAATCGGCGTTATGTATTTCGGCAAAATGGTAGAGCTTGCGGATTCCGATGAGCTGTTCAAGAACCCCATGCACCCGTATACCAAGTCTCTGCTGTCCGCGATCCCGCTGCCCGACCCCATTTACGAGAAGCAGCGTACCCGCGTGACCTACAATCCTCTTGCTGAGCATGACTACTCTGTGGAAGGCCCCTCCTTCCGCGAGATCTCTCCCGGACATTTCGTCTACTGCAACAGCGCAGAAGAAGCAAAGTATAAGCAAGAGCTGAAATAAAAGAACGGACGGACGAAACAGTGATAAGCGAAAAGAAGAATTTGCTTCTGAAATATGCCGTTTGCATTGGCGTCGCGTTGCTGATCACGGTGGCTGTGTTTTGGAGCAAGGGCTTCTTCACAGACAGCGCAGCGGTAAACATTCAAATCTTATCCGACGGCTTTTTCGTCTCCGGAATCGTTGTGTCGTCGGTTGCCGGGTTGCTGTTTGTGGGCGGAGAAGGGATGTTTATCGGCATCGGTTTCGTGCTTAGAAACGTGGTGTTGACTTTTATTCCCGGCGGCAGAAAAAAACACGAGCGTTACGCCGATTACCGTGCGCGTAAGCTTGAGAGGCTGAAAAAAGAGGGAGATCATTGTATCCTTGTGACAGGCTTATCCTTCCTCGCCTTGGGTGTTCTCTTTTCCGTGATCTGGTACACAAATTTCTATCAAATGCCCGTTTAACGGTACCCATGTAAACAATAGCGCTCACGCTAAGGCGAAAGCCCGGGCGTGAGCGTTTTTGTATAGCGAAAACCACGGGATAGTTGCGCGGGTCAAAATAGGTTAACCGATCAAGAGACATCATGCGGAAACAAAGGGATTAAAAGAAAAACAAAGCGGGGAAGAGGGTGGGCTCACCTTACTAAGGGGAGGCTAATGCTTGTCCAACACCGGGAACATACGAAGGTGTCTATCAAAACCTGTTTGCGGGTAGGGGGACAATTGCATGGCTGGCAGGCCAATCTAAAACGCACTTGTGCGTAGCCGGTAGCGTTAAGGGCTATGTCCGAAAACGAAATCCCCCGTTTTGCGGGGGAATATTTTTTCTTGCTATTTGAAAGGAAGTGTGATAAAATAAAGTATATAGATGTATTTAAAACTACGTAGGGCATATACCCGATGAAACCGCAGGTGCTTAAAAAGCTCGAGGGGCGAAAAAGGCTGGACAAATATGTGGCTGCGTTTAATGCCTTGGTTGAATAATACAAAACCGAGGAATTGGAATAAGAACCATAAAGGAGAACGAACATGAAAAGAGTACTTGAATTTTTGAAAAAGGCGTCAGTTTATTATTTGGCAACGGCAGAAGGTGACCAGCCGAGAGTGCGTCCCTTCGGAACGGTAAACGAGTTTGAGGGCAAGCTCTACATACAAACGGGCAAGGCGAAGCCCACTTCCAAACAACTTGCCGCCAATCCCAAGGCGGAGCTCTGTGCGTTCTGCGATGGCGCATGGATCCGCGTTGCCTGCGAACTGATTGAGGACGATCGCTTGGAGGCCAAGAAATCCATGCTGGATGCCTATCCCAACCTCCGGGGTATGTACGACGAGAACGACGGTAACACCCAGGTGCTTTATATGCACAACGCGGTTGCAACCATCAGCTCCTTTGGCGGCGCTCCCGTAGTGATTGAATTTTGATGAAAACGGTAAAAGTTATAGTTCTTCCTTATGACGAAACATGGAACTCCGCTTTTGAGCATATAAAAACGGAACTCGAAAATGCCATCGGTGATCTGATTCTCGGCGTTGAGCACGTTGGAAGCACCTCGGTTGAAGGAATGTCCGCGAAGCCGTGCATTGACATTGACGTGGTCATCAAGGATTACACGGCGTTTGATGCTGTTGTAGCGAAGCTTGCATCCATCGGCTATACTCACGAGGGTGACCTTGGCATCAAGGATAGAGAGGCGTTCAAATATTCGGACAAGCCCCATTTGATGAAGCACCATTTGTACGTGTGCCCGCAGGATTCTAAGGAGCTTCACCGACACCTTACGTTCAGAGACTTTCTGCGAAGCAACCGGGAAGCGGTAGGGAAGTACAGTGAGGTGAAAGAAACCGCGGCGAAGCTATTCCCCGACGATATGGATGGATATATCGCATATAAGTCCCCTTGTATTGAGGACTTGTATAAGCAGTGCGGCTTGGGATGAGTATTTGGGGTGTAGGATGCTCCAAGAACTGATGCAACGACAAAGCGGAACCTTATGAAGCAGCATAATTGGGTGATAAGAAAGGATAAAAAATGAAGCCGATATTCACAAGGCCTATAACGGGAACATGGTTTGAATTCCGACATCACAATACCAAAGAAGGCAAATATTGGAACGATACGCTCCACAACTTCACCGAAGAGCAATGGCGCGCCAAGATACGTGAAATGAAGGAGGCGGGGCTGGATCAGATTGCCTTGCTTGCCACCGCATTGAAAGACAAGGCTTATTTCAAAACCGATATTTTCTCCGAGAAATGGCAGCTCGCCGTTGACGATCCCATCGAGATCGTTCTTGACGAGGCCGATAAGATCGAGCTTAAGGTATATATGAGCACCGGTTTTTACGGAAACTGGCGTGACCCGCGAAAAAATATGACCGATCCCGAGATCCTCAAAAAGATGCTTCGCGCCATGAACGAGCTCGCCGCACTTTACGGTCATCACGCAAGCTTTTATGGCTGGTACTATCCCGACGAAACCTGGATAAACGGCTATATGGACGAGGATTTTATTCGATACGTGAATCTTTCGTCTGCGGAGGTGCATAGGCTCGACAAGCGATTCAAGACACTGATTGGCCCGTACGGAACGAAAGATCTTCACGCCGATGACCGTTACGTGTTCGATCTTGAACGCCTTGATATAGACTTTATCGCTTATCAGGACGAGGTGGGCGTTGAAAAAAGCACTCCGGACCAAACTGCAGGGTACTTTGAATCGCTGAAAATAGCACACGATAAAGTGGGCAGAGCGAAGCTTTGGGCAAATATCGAACTGTTCCGATTCGAAGGAGAGGTTTATCAATCGGCGCTTCTTCCTGCACCGTTCGAACGCATACAAAGGCAGCTCGAGGCAGTTTCGCCGTATGTCGAAAAGGTTTTCTGCTACGAATATCCCGCGCTTATGAGCAAGCCGGGCAGTATCGCACGGCTGGGTCACCCCGACGCCGAGAGTCTGTACGAACGCTATATTCATTACCGAAAGAATTTCGAAAAGTAACGCGAGCTTCACACTGCCCGGCACGAAACGGTTCCTTGCGATGACGCGTTTGCAAGAACCCGCGACATTCATCGAACCTGCCCTGTCTCTGTCCCAAAGGCTTTTGAACTCCTTGTTTCTGCTGCTTTCGCGTTATTTCTAATGCGTTCTAATTATTTTTAAGCCCTCTCCTGACCTCTCGTGCACACTGTTTCCGTGTACTCCGTGCGTCAAAGTGGGATTAACTGTGGTCAACAAAATGCTCCCCCGAAACGATGAAAAACATCTCGGGGGAGCTTTGTCGTCTGTATGTTAACTCTGAATCAGAGATTTGTCAAGGCCTTTGCGGATTATATAAATGTCAACGGTTGCGACGCAGTAGACAAAGAAAAGGCAATTTTCAAAGATTTGTAACAGTGCAATTATTGAAAAAGAACCGATTTTATGTTAAAATAAAAATAGAACGAGAATGAGAAATAAGGGTTGTAATTATGAGGCCAGAGATGAATAACTTTCCAACCGTATTGAATGTTGGGACAAAGTCTGGATGCTTAACTATAATAGCAGGATTCGAAGCATACCAACATGAATGTGCAGTACAAAGAATTGCAAAGTTTGAAGAAGAAAAACAAAAGTTTATCAACGGAGAGAAAAGTTCTTGGCATAATTTCGATTCGGTTGAAACATTTGATAGACACATAGAAGATGTAAAGAATCTGAAACTTTATAAAATAAGATGCAAGTGTGGCAGAGAGTTTTTCGGTTCTAAAGAATTTTTTCTGCGCAAAAAATGGAGAGATTGCGGTGATGAATGTGGCTTAAAAAATCAAAGAGAAACAAAACTAATTGCCTCATATCCGCGGATTAAATCCGAAACATACGATATTACTTTTTTGAATACAATACATGATTCGTTAGAAATAATTGAGTGCACAAACGATAGAGCAGAGGGCGATCCTATCGTTTATGATAAACGCAAAAAAGGTGCTGGACAAGTATATCTTTATAAAGAGTATCGTTGCCGATGTTATCTATGCGGAAAAGAGTATACTTTTCGTTCGGATCAATTTGAGATCAAATCAGATAGCCACGGCAGAAGAGCAGAAATAGGATATTATTGTATTGCGTGCTGTGAGTGCCGAGAGAATAGTTCTTCTTTTCAATGGAGAACGGTAAAGCTGTTACAAGAGTACGGTATACCATATAGAGTAGAGATTTCTTTTCCGGATTTATTGAGCGATAAAGGGAATCCGTTAAGATATGACTTTGCTATTTTGAATGAAGATGAAAGCGTAAAATATTTAATCGAATGTCAAGGAAAGCAACACTACGAAATAGGTGACGGATATGGAGGTTACGCAAGCCTTCAAATGCGTCAAAAGCGAGATGAACAAAAAAGAAAATATGCCAAAGAAAACGGCATTCAATTAATTGAAATACCTTATACTTGTAATACTTACGAGAAGGAACAGAATTATTTGAAAAAGTTAGGAATTATTTAGATCAAACAGCCGACGAGGAATCAATCGAAACCTCATCGGCTTTATCATTTCCATAGGAACCGATATGTTAGTACCAATGTCAATGATTGCCCCGCAGTAGAAAAGAAAAGGCGTTGACGAAATCTTATAAATCTGTTATAATAAATACAAGTAAATAGTGACCTTAAGCTTTGGGATACTTACTTCGAAACTGACAGGCTCGTGGTAACTTCCGGCGGAAACGTTCTTATGGTCACAGACTCGTTAAACGAGATTGTGTCGTTTTTTTGCGTCTGTGATCATTTGATCGCAGACGCTCTTTTTGTCCTATTTGCTAATAACAAACAGGAGGAAACAAATATGTTTTCCAAACTCAAACTGTCGCTTGGCAGAATCAACTACAAGCTATTTACGGCACTTCTCGTACTTGGACTCGCGCCGACCGTTTACACCACCGTGCGCGTCTTCTTCCTCGGTCAACTTCCGGGCGAATGGTCATTTTCCATTGCAGGTCAGCTCTCGTGGGTGAACATCATTTACGAGATCATTAACGAAGCCATCATCCTTCCGCTGTTCTACTTTATCGGCAAGATCAAGGATGACAAGAACGCTTTCTCAAACCGCGTGCGAACCGGCATGCTCCTCTCACTCGGTATCTACGCCGTTCTCTCTGCCGTCATTATGATCTTCGCGGAGTCCCTTCTCAACCTGATGGCAACCGATACGAGCATCATTGACGCATCTGCATCCTACATACGCATCGAAAGCGTTGCAAACGTCTTTTCCATTCTCACACAGTTCGCCCTCGTTGCTCTGGTAACGGTGAACAAAAGTAAATATCTTTACGCACTTACGGGAGCACGTCTCGTTTTGTGTCTTATTTCCGATACATTCCTCGTATCTACCTTGCCTGTATCAGCAAACCTCGGTGTGAACGGCATCGGATATTCCAATATCCTCGTCAATGCATTGCTGCTTGCGGTATCGCTTGCTCTTCTCGCCAAAGAAGAAATCAAGGTATTTGCCAAGGCAAAACTGAAGTTTTCGTGGGCAAAGGAATTTGTCAAGATCGGCGGTATCTCGGGCGTGGAATCTCTTGTCCGTAACGTTGCCTATATGGTAATGATCGCACGAATGGTCAACGTGGTCGGCGAGCAAGGAACCTATTGGGTGGCAAACAACTTCATTTGGGGCTGGCTTCTTTTGCCCATCCTGCAGCTTGGCGAGCTCATCAAGCAAGAGGTTGCAACCGATAAGGAGAATATCCGCCGAAACTCCCTCGGATATTTCGGTATCACCGTTATCATTTCTGCACTGTGGTTTGCAAGCATTCCCGCGTGGAAACCGTTTATGACAAACGTTTTGCAGTTTACTGATGTAGATAAGCTCCTTGACCTTGTACTGCTTCTCGTACCGTTTTACGTTCTCTACGCCGTTCAGAATGTATTTGATTCCACCTTCTACGGACTCGGAAAGACAAATTATATGCTCTTTGAATCCGTGGTAACAAATACGATCTACTACGGCATCGCATTTGTCTTTTACGTTACGAATGTATGGACGCCAACGCTTACCGGAATTGCCTTGCTGTTCGGTATTGGAAACGCCTTCGATAGCATTGTGTCGCTCGTGGCGTATGCATTCATGCTTAGGAAAGAGAAGATAAATATCTTGAAGATTGAGTAGGCAACAACGCGTTGCTTGTAATTCGCACTTAAATACGCTATAATAGAATTACAATAAACAAAGGCGGTAGCATAATGGAAACGAAAGATATTATCCTTGAACTCAGAACAAAGCACGGGCTCTCTCAGGATGAGCTTGCCGAAAAGGTATTTGTCACCCGTCAGGCAGTCAGCCGTTGGGAGAACGGCGAAACGATACCCAACACCGAAACGCTTAAATCTCTCTCAAAGCTGTTTGACGTTTCCATCAATACGCTTCTCGGCTGTCCCCGCGAGCTCGTCTGTGAATGCTGCGGTATGCCGCTAAAGGACACCGATATCAGCCGCGAAAAAGACGGCTCGTTCAATGAGCATTACTGCGGATGGTGCTACGCCGACGGCGATTTCACCATGGACTTTTGGAAGCAGTATATTAACCTCGGCGGCAAGGAAAAGTTTGAGGAATT
>JAGBXS010000083.1 GCA_017629175.1 Clostridia bacterium | reverse complement strand
GTGGAAGCGGTCAAGCCCTATTTCCACCGCTTCCTGGAAGCTTTTTCCGATGTGTACTCCCTGGCGGAAGCCGACGAGACCCACCTGCTAAAGCTTTGGGAGGGTTTGGGCTATTACAGCCGTGCCCGCAACCTTCAAAAAGCCGCTATCCGCGTGGTGACGGAGTACGGCGGTGTCTTTCCTTCCGATTATAAAGAGCTTCAAAAGCTTCCCGGTATCGGAAGCTACACTGCAGGCGCCATCGCAACCATCGCCTTCGGCATTCCCGCCCCTGCCGTGGACGGCAACGTGCTGCGCGTTCTTTCCCGTATCGCCGGGGACGGTCGGGACATCATGGATCCCCGCACCCGCAAGGCGGCGGAAGGTGCCGCTTTGGAGCTTTGCCCCACCGACGCTCCCGGGGATTTCACCCAGGCCATGATCGAGCTGGGGGCTACCCTCTGCGGACCCAATACGGAGCCCTGCTGCTCTGAGTGCCCCATGAATCCCTGGTGCACCGCCTTCCATGAAGGCAAAACGGATCGATTGCCTGTCCGTTCCAAAAAAGCGGCGCGACGCGTGGAGCATCGTACCGTGCTTCTTTTGCAAGAACACGACCGCTATATGATCCGCCGCCGTCCCACCAAAGGACTGCTTGCAGGTCTTTACGAACTGCCAAACGAGCTGGGGACGCTAGACCGCGACCAAGCGGTGGCTTTTGCCAGAGAAAACGGCTTCCAGCCTCTGCACATGGAGGTTCTCGCTCCCGCAACCCATATCTTTACCCACGTGGAATGGCATATGACCGCCTACCTGATGACCGGGTACTTTGAAGAAAATCAAAACCGTATCATGGCAAGCGCCGAGGAATTGGCGGGAAAATACGCCATCCCCTCCGCCTTCTCTGCCTATATCAAACCTATTAAGAAAGGAATGTAACCATGAAATTCACCGAGATGCAATATCTCCGTCCCGATACGGATGCTATGATCGCCCTGTGCAAAACCGCAGAGGAAGGAATCAAAAACGCTCCCGATGCTCAAACCGTGTTGACCATCTACCGCAATTTGATGAAAGAGCAGGCACATTTCTATTCCATGGCCTCCTTGGCATACATCCGCTTCACCTTGAATACCAAGGATGAATTCTACAATACCGAGAAAACCTTCTTGGACGAGCAAGGCCCCCTTCTCCAAGGCCCTGCTCAGGCAGTAGATCTCGCCCTGCTGGAATCTCCCTTCCGTGCAGAGCTGGAAAAAGAGCTGGGAACCCTTCTTTTCAAAAATTTAGAGATCTCCGTCCGTTCCTTCCGTCCCGAGCTGGTTCCTCTGATGCAGGAAGCCAACAAGCTGGAATCCGCTTACCAGGAGCTGTACGCCTCCGGTACCGTGGAATGGGAAGGGGAGACCATCCCTCTGCCTATGCTGGGGCTTTATAAGGAATCTCCCGACAGAGCCACCCGCAAGAAGGCCTTCGAAAAGGAAGGCGGCTTCTTCGATGCCCACAGAGAAGAGCTGGATACCATCTTCGACAAGCTGGTCAAGAACCGTAACGCCCAGGCAAGACTGCTGGGTCACGAAAACTACCTCCAATTGGGCTACGACCGCCTGGGCAGAAACTGCTACGGCTATAACGAGCTGAAGGCTTTCCGCAAGCAGATCGCAGAAGACCTCGTTCCTGTGGTCACCATGACCAAGGAGGATCAGAAGAAGCGCATCGGCGTAGACGAGATCCACCTCTACGACCACGATTTCCTCTTTGCCGACGGCAACGCCCTTCCCAAGGGCACTCCCGACGATATCCTTGCGGCAGGGAAGAAGATGTACGACGAAATGAACCCCGAGACTGCGGAGTTCATCGATTTCATGTACGAGAATCAGCTCCTTGACGTGCTGAGCAAGGAGGGTAAAGCCCCCGGCGGATACTGCTCCACCATTGAGGACTACAAAGCGCCCTTCATCTTCTCCAACTTCAACGGTACCGCAGACGACGTAGACGTGCTGACCCACGAGGCAGGCCACGCCTTTGCCGCCTTCCGCGCCTTCAAGAACAACCTGCCCCTTTACGCCCAGTCTCCCACCATGGAGGCCTGCGAGGTGCATTCCATGAGCATGGAATTCCTCACCCAGGATTTCCACCACCTCTTCTTCGGGGAGAACACCGCTAAGTACGAGTACGTCCACGCCGCAAACGCCTTGTCCTTCATTCCTTACGGCTGTATGGTGGATGAGTTCCAGCACATCATGTACGAGAACGAAAATCTCACTCCCGATGAGCGTAACCAAGTGTGGCTTGATCTGGAGAAGAAATACCGTCCCCACCTCCACCAGGAGGATCTGCCCTTCTACGGAAGAGGCTCGGGCTGGCAGTTCAAGCTCCACATCTACCTCCATCCTCTGTACTACATCGACTACTGCATGGCGCAGGCCGTGGCCTTCCGCTTCTGGACCATGTCCCTGAAGGATCCCGCAGATGCCTGGAAGCGTTACCTCGCCTTCGTAGACCTTGGCGGTACCGTCACCTTTGAGGAGGCCGTCCGCGCCGCAGGCATTCCCTTGCCCTACGATGAAGGCAGCATGGGCGAGGTAGCAAGAGAGATCGCCGCATGGCTGGAAGCCCATAAACTGTAATCGAAAAAGGAATTTTTTATGAAACTTCTCATCGCATCCGACCTCCACGGCTCCTCCTTTTACGTAGAAAAGTTGATCCGCCGCGTGGAGACAGAAAATCCCGATAAGATCCTGCTTTTGGGCGACCTCTTGTACCACGGTCCCCGCAACGCCCTGCCGGAGCTTTACGATACCTCCGCCGTGGCAAAATTCTTAAACGACCGTAAGAATATGCTCTTGTGTGTCCGTGGCAACTGCGACACCGAGGTGGATCAGATGGTGCTGGATTTTCCCATCTTAGCGGACTATTGCATCCTGGAGCTGGACGGACATACCCTGTTCGCCACCCACGGCCACCGCTACAACCGGGAAAATCTGCCCCCCATGGGCACCGGGGAGATCCTCCTCCACGGCCATACCCACATCCCCGAGAACGGAACCTGCGGCGAGATCCGTATCCTAAACCCCGGCTCCGTTTCCATCCCCAAGATGGGCTCTGCCCATAGCTATATGGTCTACGAAAACGGCACCTTCCTTTGGAAGGATCTGGACGGGGAAGTGTACGACACCCTCACCCTCTAATTCAACCAACGGTATACTCCCGCCCTCTTGACAAAACCCATTTTGTCTGCTACAATCAAGCCATACCCGAGAGACGTACGGACTGCAGCCGCCGTTTCTCCCGTATAACATTACAAAACGAAAGGAGGCGAAGCAATATGACAATCTATTTTGGTCTTACCAAAGGCGCCGTATTGCTCGCCTACTAAACGCTTAAGTACTCAATTCTTTGCGTGCAAAAGCGCGTGTAGCGAGCAATAGTGTGAGGGGGTACGTCCGTACCCCTTCGCATCATGCAGAAACCCTGTGTGCGGCAAACCCCATTTTTTCACAGGAGGTCTGTAAATGGAACTTCAGATCGGATCCAACATCCGAAAGCTCCGTATCCAGCGGAGCATGACCCAGCGAGAGGTGGCAAACAGCCTTTCCGTGACGGTGCAGGCGGTCTCCAAGTGGGAGCAAGGTCGTTCTTATCCCGACCTCTTGTTGCTCCTGCCCATCGCCAATATGTTTTTCGTCAC
>JAGBXS010000082.1 GCA_017629175.1 Clostridia bacterium | reverse complement strand
TATGGCAAAAAGAAAAAAGAACACAGAACCTCTCATCCAGGCGGCAGAGCCTATTGACGTAAATATCACCCACGTTCTGGAAAGTAACTATATGCCCTATGCCATGAGCGTGATCGTGTCCCGTGCAATTCCTGCCATCGACGGCTTTAAGCCTGCCCACAGAAAGCTTCTCTACACCATGTACCGTATGGGGCTTTTGACAGGCGCAAAGACCAAATGCGCCAAGGTGGTAGGTCAGACCATGATGCTGAACCCTCACGGCGATGCATCTATATACGAGACGCTGGTTCGTTTGACCACCGGCAGAGAAACTCTTTTGCACCCTTTTATTGAATCCAAGGGTACCTTTGGTAAGCAGTATTCCGACGATGCCTTTGCGGCATCCCGTTATACGGAATGTAAGCTTGCTAAAATTTCCGAAGAAATATTCGACGGCATTGACCGTGACGCGGTGGATATGGTTCCCAACTACGATAACACCACCACCGAGCCGGCGTTGTTACCTACCTCTTTCCCCAATATCCTGGTCTCACCCAACAACGGTATCGCTGTCGGTATGACCAGCACCATTTGTTCCTTCAATTTGCGGGAGATCTGTGAAGCGACCATCCGCTTTATCAAGGAGCCGGATTTCGACGTCGAGGGTCTTCTGGACGTCTTGAAAGGCCCTGATTTTTCCACGGGCGGCTTGCTCATCTATAACCGAGATAAACTTCGTGATATCTACACCACGGGAAGAGGCTCTGTATCCATTCGTTCCCGCTATGAATATGATCCTAAGTCAAACAGAATCGAAATCACCGAGATTCCGTATACCACCACCGCCGGTAAGATCAAGGATGCCATTGTAGATCTGGTAAAAAACGGCAAGATCAAAGATATCAACGACATTCGTGACGAGATCGATATCAACGGCTTGCGCATCGCCATTGATCTGAAAAAGAACACCGACGTGGAAAAACTGATTGCCCGTCTGAACAAATCCCACATCTTGGAGTGTGACTTCTCCTGCAACTTCAACGTACTTGTGGGCGGCGTTCCGCAAACGCTGGGTATTTTGGAGATCCTTGACGAGTGGGTGGCCTTCCGTGTTGAATGTCTCCGCCGTAACTTTATTTTTGACCTCTCCAAGAAAAGCGATAAGCTTCATCTTCTGTATGGTCTTCGCGAGATCCTTTTGGATATCGACAAAGCAATTCGTATCATCCGCGAAACTGAGAACGAAAAGGACGTTATTCCCAATTTGATGGCAGGCTTCTCCATCGATCAGACCCAGGCGGAGTTTGTCGCCGAGATCAAACTGCGCAATCTGAACAGGGAATACATCATTAATCGCATCGACGAGATCGAGGATCTGGAAAAAGAGATCGAAGAGCTGAAGGCGCTGATCGCCAGCGACAGACGTATCAAAACCGTCATTGCCAAGCAGTTGTCGAAAATTGCCGAGAAATACGGCAAGCCCCGCAAAACCCATTTGCTCGAGCAAAGCGAGATCAAGGAAGTGGACACCACCGAAACCATCGAGGATTATCCCTGCGTGATGTTCCTGAGCCGAGAGGGCTACTTCAAGAAATGTACTCCCGCCTCCTTAAGGGGCAGCGATGTGCAAAAGTTCAAGGAAAACGACGGCTTGCTGTTCAAGCAAGAGGTTTCCAATGCCTACGAGGTGCTGTTCTTTACCGACGGAGCGCAGGTCTATAAATCACGGTTGAACGATTTTGATGATTGTAAAGCTTCCGCCTTGGGCGCTTACGTTCCCGCCGTTTTATCCTTCGATCCCAACGAAAAGGTCGTTGCGGCAGTGCCTTTGAAATCTTACGAGGGCTCATTGGTGGTCTTCTACGAAAACGGAAAAGCGGTCAAAATCCCGCTGGATTCCTATCAGACCAAAACCAACCGCAAAAAGCTGACAAACGCCTTGGCAACCGGCATGAAGGCTGTCGGCGTCTTTATGGTGCATAAGGGCGGGGAATACTTCCTCCGATCCGATGACGGCAGAGCTTTGCTGGTCAAGGAGGAACAGATCGTCGAGAAGGCGACGCGCTCCTCGGCAGGCTCTTCCGTGTTCACCCTTAAGAAGGGGGCTAAAATTTCTTCCGTCACGCCTTATGATCCTTTGGAATTGCCTTTGGATAAACCTTCCCGTTATCGTAAGTCCAACCTGCCTGCTACCGGTGTTGCCTGCACCTTAGCAGAAAAAAGCCAAAATTAACCTTGACAGATACTCTCTGCTTGGTGTATAATATTGTGTTTTGATATACATCAAGCTATGTGAGCAAAACAGAAAGGAGCGGACCGGACAATGAAAAGCAGATTTCAAAAATGGATCGATTCCATCATCGCTTTTGCCATTCTGGCTTTTGCAACGCTGACCATTTTCCAATATTCGTTTATGGTAGGGTTGTTCTTCTCCGCGATCTGCGTATTTTACGGTATTTTCGTGTTTTTACGTACTCCCGGCGGCAGATTTCATCTGTTCCGTTACCGTACGAGCGCAATTTCCACCGTATTGCCAAATATTCTCAAATCCATCGATGCACCTGTTTTGGTTGTAGGCGAGGGAGACAAGATCATTTGGGCCAACAAACGCTTTGAAAATCTCAAAGAGCTTTCCTCTTACGTAACCTTGCCTTCCGCAGACAAGATCTTTGACGGCGTTTTTTCCTACGAGAGAATGGAAAATGCCTACGCTTCGGAAAACGAAACCTTTGAGTTTGAAAACAGAGACGGCTTATTTCACGTTCGTTTGATCGAGCTTAACACAAAGAGTAAAAAGTATTTTGCCGCGTTCCTTATGGATGCATCCCGCGAGTTTGCTTTGAAGCAGCAGCTGAAGGATAACAATGTGCGTTTGGCGTACATTGCGGTGGATAATGCCTCTGAGCTTTCGCAAAACGGTAACGAGACCTTCCGTATGACCACCGCAAAGATCAACCTTGCGTTGACGGAGTGGGCCAAGAGCATTGACGCGATTTTGATGGAATACGAAGACGGAAAGTTTATCATGCTTTTCGACCATCGCTACATTGCGGGCATGGCAGAAGACAAGTTCTCCATCATCGATACCGTGTCCCAGCTTTCCTCCGGCGCATACGCATCTCCTTTGACCATCTCCATCGGCGTTTCCGAGGAGAACGGCAGCCTTGCGGAAAAAGAGAACAGCGCACTCAGTGCTCTGCGCATTGCCTTCCAGAAGGGCGGCGCCACCGCTGTGGTCAAAACCGCAGACGGTTATTTGACCTACGGCGGAAAAACCAAATCCGTACAAAAGCAAACGGCGATCCGCTCCCGTATCTGCCGCGATTTGCTTGTGGATAATATTCGAACCAGCAGTAATGTTTTGGTCATGGGACACAGACGCCCCGACTTCGACTCCATCGCCTCCAACATCGGTATAGCAAAGCTTGCCATGTTCTTAGGAAAAACCGTCAACATCGTTACCGATATCGATGAGGTGAATATTGAACCCGCTTTCCGTATGTTGAGCGAGCTTCCCGAATACGATACCATGTTTGTGGATGCTCGACGAGGAATGGATCTGATGACGCCCTATACGTTGCTGATCATCACCGACGCTTCCAATCCAGGGAACTTCTTCGCAGAAGATCTTTACCGAAGTGCACAGCGCGTGATCGTGATCGACCACCATACGCTGGATAAGCATTTAGAGGAGAACGTTCTCACGCCCACCAACATTGATCCCAACGCATCCAGTGCCTCGGAATTGGTTTGCGAGATTCTTGAGCTTTCTATTCCCGACGGATATCTCCGTGCAGAGGAAGCGCAGTTGATGCTCATCGGCATCCTTTTGGATACCCAATTCTTTACCAGAGATACCGGATCACGAACCTTCCGCGCTTGCTCGTACCTTCGTATGGCAGGAGCGGATCCCGCAAAAGCAAAGCTGCTGTTCAAAACCGATCTTGCTGAATTTGACCGTATCGATCAGTTTGAGCAAAAGAAGTACGTTTTCCACGATCAGTTCATGATCTCCTATTTCGACGGCGAATCCGATCAGAACAACATGGTTGCCGCCGCAAAATCCGCCGAAAGGCTGGTTAATATCGATGGCATTGTGGCATCCTTCGTGTTGTACACCTTGGATACCGGCATCAGCCTCTCCGCAAGATCCGACGGTACGTTTAACGTCGTTAACATTGTCAGCCGTCTTGGTGGCGGCGGCCACTTCCAATCTGCGGGCGCCCGTTTGTCCAAGGACGGACAGCCTATCAGCGACATGGCTGAAGCGCGTAAGATGCTGGAGGAAGCCATCGAAGATTATTTGAACACTTAACCGATTCAGAAAGGACGGTTTGTCATGAAAGTTATTTTGTTGCAAGATGTAAAAGCCCAGGGTAAGAAAGGGGAAGTCATCAACGTTTCCGACGGATACGCAAGAAACTTCCTGTTCCCCAAAAATTTGGCAAAGGTTGCCGATGCTCAGGTGCTCACCGAGCTGAAAAACCGCGAGGAAGCAAACGCATTCCGCGAAGCGGAGGAGCGTAAAGCCGCGCTGGAGCTGAAGGCTAAGCTGGATACAGTTGTTTTGTTCTTCCAAACCACCGGCGGTGCAGACGGAAGATTGTATGGCGCCATCACCTCCAAGGATATCAGCGAGAAGCTGGAAGCAGAGCAGAAGGTAAAAATCGACAAGAAGAAGATCGAGCTTGGCAACATTAAGGTTGCAGGTGAGTATACCGCAGATATTAAGATTTATCGCGACATTAGCGCAACCATCAAAATTGTTGTAAAGTTGTAATTTTACTTTTCTTTTGAGACGTAAGGAGGGAGATTCCCGTGGCAGAACTTGATTCCATCCGTAAAATGCCATATTCCATCGAAGCGGAACAGGCTATTTTAGGTGCCATCATCGTAGATCCCCAAAAGTACGATGAGGTTTCCTATCTTTCCGCCGAGGAGTTTTATCTGGAACAGCATAAGCAGATCTTTTCTGCCATGACCTCCATGTTTCTCGGAAGTCACGATATCGATCTTGTGACCCTCATTGCCACAATGACAAAGATGGGTACTTATACGGAGGGCGATGCCGCAAAGTATATCAAGCTTTTGGCTGATCTTGCCGCAAGAGCCTCCAACGTAGCCGAGTACGGTAAAATCGTACGCGATAAGGCTATGCTCCGTATGCTGATCGATGCCTCCAATGATATCTCCGATCGTGCTTACAGCGAGCTTGGTGAGGTCGCCGACGTCCTGGAGCTTGCGGAACGCCGTATTTATGAAATTTCCGATAACAAATACAGCAAGAATTTTGAGCACGTCCGTGACGCAATTCTCAAGAATTACAATACGCTTAACGTACTGAAAAACGATCCCGAATCCCTTACCGGTCTCCGTACCAATTACGAGGGGCTGGACCGCGTTTTGATCGGCTTGGGGCCGGGCGACTTGGTGATCGTCGGCGCACGTCCCGGTATGGGTAAAACCAGTTTTTGCTTGAATATTGCTTGTAACATCGCCAAGAACTCCGGTAAAGAGGTAGCCATTTTCTCTTTGGAGATGACCTCCGAGCAGCTCTCCTCCCGTTTGCTTTGTTCCGAAGCACTGGTGGACAGCAAATGTATGCGTACCGGCAAGCTGGATCCCGATGAGTGGAAGCGTCTTGCCGAGGCGGCTTCCGCCCTTTCCGCAACCGATATTTGGATCGACGATACCTCTGAGATCACCGTTGCGGAAATGAAATCCAAACTCCGCAAGCTGAAGAATCTCGGTCTCATTGTAATCGACTATCTCCAGCTGATGCACGGCGACAAATCCACAGACAACCGCGTTTTGGAGGTTGCCAATATCACCCGTTCCTTGAAGATCATGGCCAAAGAGTTCGGTGTTCCCATCATTCTTTGCTCTCAGTTGTCCCGTGGCTCCAAGGATCAAAAAGAAAGCAGAAAGCCCGCGCTGACTGACTTGAGAGATTCGGGCGCCATCGAGCAGGACGCCGATATCGTTCTGTTCCTCTATCGCTCCGAATATTATACTGCGGCAGAGCGCTCCACAGATGAAATGTCTGATCACGAGATCTGTGATTGTATCGTTGCAAAGAACAGACACGGTACCACCGGTACTGTAAAGCTGGCTTGGTACGGCAGACATTTCCGTTTTGTCACCTCGGATGAACGCGATGAGCCTACTGAATAAGACCCGCGAAACCATCAAACGCTTTGGTCTTGCGGAAAACGGAACGAATGTCTGCGTCTGCCTTTCGGGGGGCGCAGATTCTTCTGTGTTGCTTCACGCGCTTCTTGCGTTGAAGGAGGAGCTGGGAATCAACCTATCTGCCTGCCACTTCAATCACGGGATCCGCGGCGAAGAGGCCTTCCGAGATCAACGGTTTTGCGAATCTCTGTGCAGCGCCTTGAGAATACCTTTTTACACAACCTTTTGCGATTTGCCGTCTCTTCATCCGGGAAGCGGTCAATCGATGGAAGAGCTTGCCCGCGAAAAAAGATACGCTTGGTTTTCTCAGCTTGCGAAAAAGGAAAAGATCCATCGCTTCGCCTTGGCTCATCATGCAGATGACAATGCAGAAACGGTTCTTTTCCGCACCGTCAGAGGTACTACCGTTTCCGGGCTTGCGGGCATTCCAATCGAAAGGGAATTATATGTACGCCCGCTCTTAAACGTTTCCAAAGCGGAGATCCTCGGGTACGCCGCAGAAAATAACATTCCTTTTGTTACCGACAGCACGAACGATTCCACGGATTACACGCGTAATTATATTCGTCACACGCTTATGCCCGCGATCAAGGTGCTGAATCCCTCTGCAACGGATGCGTTTAACCGTTTGTCGCGCTATGCCGCAGAGGATGATGCATTGCTCGAAGGACTTCTTCCGGCGTTCTGTCAAAAGCAAGCCGGGAACGATCTGCATCCTGCAATTCTTCGCAGAACCGTTGCACGTAACCACCAAAAAGTCGTGGGAACGGGTTTATGTTATCAACATTTGGATACAATAACAGAGGCTGTTCTTTCCCGTCAAAACACGCGTATTACCCTTCCCGGCGGATATGAATGCATTACCGAGCAAGGCACGTTTTGGTTTCGAAAAGCAATTTCCGCTCCGCAAGCTGTGACGTATGGCGGCATTTTGGAGCAAAATACCGTTGCCGTTCAGGAAGGGAAAGTATTGATTTGTTGCGGCGGGAATCATGAATTTCCCGACGCTTTTCCAAAAAACAAATTTGTTTACAATTTGTCAACAGAGATTATCTTGTCTTCAAAGGGAATTTGTGGCAAGATTCGCTATAGAACAAGACTCCCGGGGGATCGGCTTAACATTCGCGGAGTCAACCGTAGTATTAAAAAGCTTATGTCCGAAAGCAAGATCCCCCTTTCCGTCCGCGCCTTGATCCCTATTTTTTACGACGATCTCGGCGTGTTGGCAGTTCCCTTTGCAGGGGTTGCCGATCGTGTATACGGAGCAGGGGAGGATGCTTTTCGAATTGCAATTTACTTTGCCGAAGACGGCGTATGAAAGGTGGTTGAATGCCTATGAAGAATAACACAAAATCCGCAGCTCTTTGGATAGTGGTCATCCTTGGCGCGGTGCTTCTGCTCAGCGTTCTCTTTTCCGGAACGGGAGCCAAGGAGGTTCCTTACAGCCAAATGCTGGAGATGTTCCGCAACGAAGAAGTTGTCAGATTTGAGGTATCCAAAAGCAACACCCTGACCTTTGAAACCAAGGATGGTACCAAGTACTACCATTCATTGCGCGACGTAGGTCTGTTTTACGAAGACCTCGGTGATGAGATCAGCCGTCAGCTTGACAAAGGCACTTTGGTAGAATTCAACTATGAGTCTACCGCAGTTTCCATTTGGGTTCAACTGTTCCCGTATCTCCTTGTCATCGGTGCGTTTTGCTTGGTTTGGTGGTTGTTCATCTCCAAAACCGCAAAGAGCGGCTCTGGCGGTGGCGGCTTGGGCGGCAGAATGAACTCCTTCAACAAAGCCCGTACCAAATTGGGCTCCGATGAGAAAAACAAGGTTTACTTCAAGGACGTTGCCGGCGCAGACGAGGAAAAGGAAGAGCTCCGTGAGGTTGTTGAGTTCTTAAAGAATCCTCAGAAGTTCTCCGATCTCGGCGCCAGAATACCCCGCGGCGTTCTGCTGATCGGCCCTCCCGGTACCGGTAAGACCCTGCTGGCAAAGGCCGTAGCAGGGGAGAGCGGCGTGCCCTTCTACTCCATTTCCGGTTCTGATTTTGTAGAGATGTACGTTGGTGTTGGTGCGTCCCGCGTTCGCGACCTGTTCGAAACCGCAAAGAAGACCGCGCCCTGCATCGTGTTCATTGATGAGATCGATGCCGTAGGGCGTCACAGAGGCGCAGGCTTGGGCGGCGGTCACGACGAAAGAGAACAGACGCTGAACCAGCTGTTGGTTGAGATGGATGGCTTTGGTGTCAATGACGGTGTCATCGTCATTGCGGCAACCAACCGTCCCGATATCTTGGATCCCGCATTGATGCGTCCCGGTCGCTTTGACAGACAGGTTACCGTTAACTATCCCGATTTGAAGGGTAGAGCGGCTATCCTCCGTGTTCATGCCAGAAATAAGCCATTGGGTCAGGACGTAGATCTGGATACCGTTGCAAAATCCACCGTCGGTATGACCGGTGCGGATCTGTCCAACGTTCTGAACGAGGCGGCTTTGCTTGCCGCACGGCGTAAAAAGAACGTCATCAACATGAAGGAGATCGAGGATGCAACTTTGAAGATCCTTGTTGGCCCGCAAAAGCGCTCTCTGATGATCTCCGAAAGCGACAAGCGCAAAACGGCTTATCACGAGGCAGGCCACGCCATCGTCGGCCATATTCTGCCCACCCAGGATCCCGTTCATCAGATCTCCATTATTCCCAGCGGTCACGCCTTGGGTTACACCTTGTCTTTGCCCGAAAGTGACAAGACCAGCGTATATCGCATTGAACTGCAAGAAGAGATCGCGACGCTGTTGGGCGGCCGAGTAGCCGAAGCATTGATTCTTGATGATATCTCCGGCGGCGCTTCTCAGGATATCCAGCGCGCAACTGAGATTGCCCGCAAGATGGTTACCCGTTACGGTATGAGCGACAAGCTCGGTCCGATCGTATACGGCAACACCGATGAAAACGTTTTCCTTGGCAAGAGCTCCGGATATACCATTGACTATTCCGAGGAATTTGCTTCCGCAATCGACAACGAGATCTACCGCATCGTAACCGACGGTTATCAGCTTGCCGAGAAGATTCTCAAAGAGAACATGGCGATCCTTCATTTCGTTGCCGATTATCTCGTTAAGCACGAGACCATGGATGCGGAGCAGTTCAAGCTTTGCTTTACGGCGGACGTTACCGAGGAGCAGGTAGCTGCCTTGCATCCTTCCGAGCCCGAGCTCATTGTTAACCCTGCCTCCGAGGAGATTTTGCCCGAAGGAAAACCTTCCCGATCTCAGATTGAAGAAGACGGAGATTTTTCGTAAAAATGCAAACAGGAGGTAATTGATCATTACCTCCTGTTTTGACTCCTATTATTTTGTCAAAACTTTTCTCGTACAGCGTTCGAAAGAAAGGAATTATAAGTATGGCAGATAACAACCTGTTTTCCAAGGACGAAGAATACGTTTCTCTGAACGAAGAGGAAATTCCTCTGGAGCAAGAAGCAGACGATGAAGTGGAAGAGGACGAAGCCGCCGAAGGCAGTCTTGGGGGTAAAAACATATTCCTGCTGGCCTTGTTACTGATCCTCGTGGTGGGTGTTGTTGTCTTTATGATGCTTGCCATGCAAAAAGACGACAGCGGCATCATCCTTGAGGACGATAGCTCTGCGGCCGTCTCAGATCCCGTTTTCTCCGAGTCCTCCGAGCCCTTCGTTTCCGAGGAGGACAGCGAAGAGGTTAGCGAAAACATTGAAATTTCGATCGGGGACGTTTCCGAGGAAACCTCACTCCCTGAGGTCAGTGAAGAACCCGGAGAAGAAAATCCCGACGAGGAGCCCTTCCACGGATGGATCATTAACAACATGGGCTATACCTATCTGTATTACGGCGTGGGCGTGGAGCAATTCAATTACAGCAATAAGACATTGGGGAAATATACTTCTTCTTTAGCGTCCATTGCGGATAAAATTCCCGCAGGAACCAATCTGTACTGTATGCCCATTCCCACCCGCATCGGATTCCTCTACGGTCAAATCAGCAACGAGATCAAAAACCAGGATAACTTCTTCAATTCCTCTCAGGAAGTTTTCATTGACGAAGTAGCCTCCGCTCTTTCCGGCAAGATGAACGTGATCGATGTGTTCCAAAGCTTCTCTCAAGGCTATGAGAACGGCGCAGGGCTGTACTTTAATACAGACTTGAACTGGACCTCCGACGCGGCTCACCTTGCGTACAAGGAGTTCTGCGGTGTTTCCGGAAATGCAGCTATTACCTTGGAGGCATACGAGAAGAAGTCCATCGACGGCTTCCTGGGCAGCTTCTATAAAGCAACGCTTTCCAAGTATTTGGAGGAGAATGCCGATACCTTTGCCTATTACCAAAACGCCGACACGGATGCCTGCAAGCTTACCGTATATAGAAACGGTTCAGTTTCCACAAAGTATACGCTTCTAAATAACGATCTCTATACCACCTCTGCGGCTTATTCCCTTTATCTCGGCACCACCGCACCGTTGTTCCAGCTGGAGTCTCCTTGCTCCTCCGGCAAAAAACTTTTGATCATCGGAGACGGAAGCGTCGCCGCGATGCTCCCTTACCTTATCGCCAATTATTCCGAAATTCAATATATCGACGTAGCGCTTTACAACGAACGGATCGATACGCTTCTTGCCGAAAATCAGTTCAACGACGTTTTGTTTATGTCCTACGTTACCAACGCCGTCAAGGGTGATTATCCCGCACACCTTGAGACAATGGCAGGAGTTCAAATCGATGAATAAACAGATTGTAGCAGGCTTTGTGTCTGTAAAAAGCATTTTAGAATCCAACAGCCGCGAGGTATTCCGCATCCTTCTGGAAAAGGATCGCTTTAACTCCGTTATGAGATCCACCTTGCGTGCTGCCGAAAAACGGCAATACGAGATACTGCTTGCCAGCGGTATTCCCGTTACATATCTTTCCGCCGAGGATTTTTCTGCCGAGGTTTCCGGTTCTACCGCCGGTGGCATTGCGGCAGAGGTAGGGGAACGTAAATTCCTCTCCTTGGAAGAAATTCTTGCAAAGAAGAATGGCTATTTTGCCATTTTGGACGGCATCGAGGATCCCTTCAACTTCGGATATGCTCTGCGTTCCCTCTATGCTTCCGGTGTTGACGGAGTAATTCTCCCCGAGCGGAATTTCTTCACCGCTACGGAAACGGTAGTCCGCTCTTCTGCAGGTGCTTCCGAGTTGCTTCCTTGCTGTACAGTGGAAGATCTTGCAAAAGCCTGCGTTGAAATCAAAAAGCGCGGCATTAAATTGGTTTCCACCGCAAAGAACGATCGCGCCAAGGATGTGTTTCACACCAACTTCCGCAGACCGCTCTGCGTTATTTACGGAGGAGAACGTCGCGGAATATCCGCGGGTGTCATGGAACAGTGTGATGCGGTGGTGAAGATCAAATATCCCCGCAATTGTCATTATTCCCTGCCAGCGTGCAGCGCGATCTCTATCCTTTCCTTTGAGATTGGAAGAAAACTGAACGAATTCAAGCGGTAAATCAATCCTTGTAGATGGGAACCTCTCCCACCACAAGAGTTTCCGCAATGAGGATGTCAAAATACAGCGTATCGATATGCTCCTTCAGCGGTGAAAGATAGCGTACGGTCACCGCAAATCGCAGAGTTACTCTGTGAAGCGTTTGGTTGATCCCTGTGCTGGTCAGCTCTGTATTGACCTCACTTGCCACGGTTCCCAAGGTAACTACCGTGACGGGAATCAACGGCCCTCTCCCGGATAAAAAAGCGACGGATGTCAGGTTTCCCAACGGAATCCCAAATCCGTCGCTTTCATATTGCTCCAATTCCGAAAGCAATATCATGGTAAGGCGGGACGTCAGCAGCGACAACGGGACGGAATGGATGTAAATAGCTGTAATGCGATTGGTGCTATCCTGGGCAACCTCTACGTACGTAGTGCCATCATTTTCTATTTCCGCATACACCGCATTTCGGAGCGCCAGAGACAGGGAAGACTTACCCTTTGTTTCAGCAAATATTTGCATTTCCTCGTCGAGATTTCTCAGCATAAATAAAGCGCATATAACCGATGTTGCAAATATACCGATCAAAAAGAATTTGATCGTTCTGCGTTTCAAGCCAGTTTTCACCTCCGACCCGTTTCTTTGAATATATGCGGCGCATCTGATGGACAGAACGTTTTTCGTCATGCGTCTCAAAAAAAGTTTGCGGTAGCCACTTGAAATTTATCCGCAAAAATGATATAATATAACTATGAACTATTTGCTGACGCAAAAGAGGACATTCTGATGCGGAAGGGATGCTTCAAAACGTCTATTAGCCTGCATATTTTGCGGGTTTGTTTTGCTCCCTTCCACGGGAGCTTTTATTTTTGAGGGAGTGAACTATGACAAACCGTGTTGCTTTGTTGGGCATCGTTGTGGACGATCCCGACTCCGCAGAGGCTTTAAACAAATTACTTTCGGAATACAGAGATTTTATCGTAGGACGAATGGGCATTCCGTATCGTTCGAGGGGGATCAATTTGATCAGCATCGTCATAGATGCCCCGCAGGATGCCATCAGTGCTCTAACGGGAAAGATCGGAATGCTGAAGGGGGTCACTGCGAAGGCTCTCTATTCAAAGGTGGGGGAAGCGTGAAAACGATCTTAGATCTTGCAAAGGCAGGGGAGTGCCTTCCCGCCGAAGCATTGGAGGATATTCTGTATCGTTCCAATTCGGATACCCACCGCGAGCTGTTTCAAGCCGCATCGGAAGTCAAAGCGGCTCATTTTGGGAACGGTATCTACGTGCGCGGACTTATAGAATTTACCAATTATTGCAAAAACAACTGCTTTTATTGCGGTATCCGCGCTTCCAACAAAACTGTCGAAAGATACCGTTTGTCAAAAGAGCAGATATTGGATTGCTGTTTTCTCGGTTATCAAAACGGGTTGCGATCCTTTGTTTTACAAGGCGGGGAAGATCCGTATTATTCCGCCGATTCCATCGCCGATCTGGTTTTTTCTGTCAAATCGCTTTATCCCGATTGTGCCGTCACGTTGTCCGTCGGAGAGCATTCTTTCGAAACCTATCGCCTATGGAAAAATTCCGGTGCAGACCGTTATCTTCTGCGCCACGAAACTGCCGATCCCATCCATTACGGAAGGCTTCATCCGTCTGTATTAACCTTAAAAAAGCGCATGGGGTGCTTATACGACCTGAAATCATTAGACTATCAAGTCGGCTGCGGTTTTATGGTGGGATCTCCATATCAAGAGCCCAAGCATTTGGCAAAAGAGCTTTTGTTTCTGAAAGAATTTCAACCCCACATGGTGGGAATCGGTCCGTTCATCCCGCACAAGGACACACCCTTCCGAGAAAAAACGGGCGGTTCGTTAACCACAACCCTCGTTATGCTCGCATTGATCAGGCTTCTTCTGCCGGATGTGCTCCTTCCCGCTACAACCGCATTGGGAACCATCCATCCTCACGGAAGAGAGCTTGGCATCGGGGCGGGCGCAAACGTATGTATGCCCAATTTATCCCCCGAGAACGTTCGGGCGAAATACTCTTTGTATAACAATAAACTGCACTCCGGTGCAGAATCCGCCGCTGAAATCTCCGAGCTTGCAAGACGCATGAACGCTATCGGCTGTTCAATCGTCCTTGGCCGCGGAGATCATCCATCCATGAATTTACGAAAGGAATAAATCGCATGTATAATCCCGGATCCATGAAAGCTGAGGAATTTATTGACCATGACGAGATCCTCGAAACGCTTTCTTATGCCGACGAACATAAAACAGATAGGGAATTGATAGCCTCAATTCTGAACAAAGCAAAACAAATGAAAGGACTTTCCCACAGAGAAGCCTCAGTGTTGCTGGCCTGCGAATTGGAGGATCAAAACCAAGAGATCTACGCCCTGGCAAAGAAGATCAAGCAAGAATTCTACGGAAACAGAATTGTTATGTTTGCGCCGCTGTATCTTTCCAATTATTGCGTAAACGGCTGTGTTTATTGTCCTTACCACCTGAAAAACAAGCATATTACAAGAAAGAAGCTGACACAAGACGAGATCAAGGCAGAGGTCATGGCCTTGCAGGATATGGGACATAAACGTCTTGCTCTTGAAACGGGTGAGGATCCTATCCACAATCCTTTGGAATACGTTTTGGATTCCATCAAAACCATTTACTCCATCAAGCACAAAAATGGCGCGATCCGCCGCGTCAACGTAAACATTGCCGCCACCACCGTGGAGAACTATCGTAAGCTGAAGGAAGCGGGTATCGGCACGTACATTTTGTTTCAGGAAACCTATCACAAGGAAAGCTATCAAAAGCTTCATCCAACGGGCCCTAAAAGCAACTATGCATACCACACGGAGGCGCACGACAGAGCCATGCAGGGCGGTATCGATGACGTTGGCTTGGGAGTTCTCTTTGGACTTGAATTGTACCGTTACGAGTTTGCGGGCCTCTTGATGCACGCGGAGCATTTGGAAACCGTTTTTGGAGTCGGTCCTCACACCATAAGCGTGCCCCGCATTTGTCCCGCAGATGATATTGACCCCTCCTCCTTCGACAACGGTATTTCGGAGGATATCTTTGCAAAGTTAGTCGCTTGCATTCGTGTTGCGGTGCCTTATACGGGAATGATCATTTCTACCCGCGAATCTCCTGCCGCCCGCGCAAGGGTATTGGAATTGGGTGTCTCGCAAATTTCGGGTGGATCTCGCACCACCGTTGGAGGATACGTTTCTCCCGAGCCTGAGGAAGAAAACTCTGCGCAGTTTGATCTTTCCGACCGCCGCACCTTGGACGAGGTCGTTCGGTGGCTCATGGAGCTTGGTCATGTGCCCTCCTTCTGCACCGCTTGTTACAGAGAGGGCCGCACAGGAGACCGTTTCATGTCTCTTTGCAAATCCGGTCAGATTCATAATTGCTGTCTTCCAAACGCGTTGATGACGCTCAAGGAATATTTGGAAGACTACGCATCTCCCGAAACAAAAAAAATCGGCGAAGCCTTGATTGGCAAAGAAATGAAAACTATCCCCAATCAAAAAATTCAAAATATCGTAACAGATCGCTTGGAAAAGATCCAAGCCGGACAACGCGATTTTCGTTTTTGAGGTATCTATATGGCAGGTTTAAACGAAACTCCAAAAGGAGAACGCCTTCATATCGCTTTTTTCGGCAAACGAAATGCAGGGAAGTCCAGCTTGATAAACGCGTTTACCGGTCAAGAACTATCCATCGTCTCCGATACCAAGGGTACCACCACCGATCCCGTTTTGAAAGCCATGGAATTGTTGCCGTTGGGACCTGTAATGATCATCGATACCCCCGGTATTGACGATGAGGGTGAGCTTGGTTCGTTGCGTGTTCAAAAAGCTATGCAGGTGATCCGCAAAACGGATGTTATGGTAATTGTAACCGATTGTACTCTTCCTCTCGATGAGACGGAACAACAATTAATTTCTCTGGCTGTTGCACAGAAAATTCCATACGTTATCGCCTATAACAAATCAGACCTTCCGCATCCGATTTCCATGGAGCAAGAAGCTGCTGTTTTTACAAGCTCGGTTTCCGGAGAGGGAATTGACGCCTTGAAACAACAGATTATTTCTGTCGCTTCACCAAAAAATGAGGAACGCCATATCGTAGCCGATCTCCTTTCACCCGGTGATTTTGTCGTCCTTGTCGTCCCCCTTGATAAAGCCGCACCCAAAGGACGTTTGATTCTCCCACAACAGCAAACCATTCGTGATATACTGGAAGCTGGAGCCTCTGCTATCGTGTGCCGAGACAGCGAACTGGATGCAACGCTCCATAAGCTGGGAACAGCGCCCCGTATGGTCATCACAGATAGCCAAGTGTTCCATAAAGTCGACTCTGTCGTTCCACAAGATGTCCCCCTTACGTCTTTTTCCATTTTGATGGCTCGTTATAAGGGTGATCTTTCGAAAGTTGTAGAGGGCGTTTCCGCGCTTTCTGCCTTGAAAGACGGCGACCCTATTCTGATTGCGGAGGGTTGTACCCACCACCGCCAATGCGAGGATATCGGAACTGTCAAGATTCCCAACCTTCTTCGCAAAAAGCTGGGAATCGATCCGGAATTTCATTTCGCCTCAGGATGCGACTTCCCTGAGAATCTTTCCGATTATCGCTTGGTCATCCATTGCGGCGGTTGCACGCTTACTGAGCGGGAAATGCAGCATAGACTGGAGCTTTGCAAGAGCGCAGGCGTTCCCGTTACCAATTACGGGATCCTGCTTGCCCACTTAAACGGAATCTTAAAGCGTTCCGTGGAGCTGTTTCCGGCAGTAGCGGAGCTTCTTTAAAAAAGAAAGACAACGGCTGTGATCGGTCGTTGTCTTTTGCGTTACGGTAATATGACGGTGATCCCAAAGTTGTATTCTTTCTCCGAAAAAGGCGTGATCTTTCCTCCGTGGGCACTCACGATGGCATAAGCGAGAGAAAGACCGATCCCATGCCCGCCCGTTTCGGAGTTTCTGGAAGAATCAAAGCGATAAAAACGGTCGAAAATATGCTCAAAGTTTTTTGGATTGATTATGCTATCCGTATCGTTCTCAACGGTAAGCATGATCCCTCTGCCGTGCTTTGTAAGACTCAGGTTGATCCTTCCTCCCCGGGAGGAGTACTTCACTGCATTTTCCATCAAAATGGAAACCAGACGCTCGTAGGACTTCAGATCCCCCTTAAGGGTCAGCAGGGGTGCGATGCTGCACTCCAAAGTTTTTCCCTGAGAAAAGATCAAAGCCTTGAAGGAAGAAACGACCTCCTCGGTGCTTTCGGAAACAGGGAAGTCGATCAACTGCAGGTTGCGCTCCGCCTCTTCCATCCGCGCCAACCGAACCAGATCCGTGGTCAACGCAGCCAATCGTTCACTTTGGATCTTTACCTCGTCCAGACTTTCGCTTTTCCCGTATTCCATTTCCAAAAGATCCACGTTGGCGTTGATAATGGTCAAAGGTGTTTTGATCTCGTGTCCCGCATCTGTGATAAACCGTTTCTGTTTTTCATAGCTTTCGGTAATAGGACGCACAATACGTTTCGCAAAAAAGCAAATGGCAAGCGCAGTGACGAGAAAACCGATGGTGGCGATGGTGATGCTCGTCAGTAAAAAATCGTAGCAATCGTCCAGTTTTCTGCCGTGGTCCAAAAATACGATCATGCATAAATCGCCTTCACGCTTGACCGTGTAACGATATTTCCCGATAAATCCCTTCTTCTTCTGATCGTCCAATGCGTTTTCCGCCATTTGTATAGCTTTCTCACGATCAACGGAAGCGATCTTGCTGGTTTCTACAGCGAGAACTTGCTCGTCCTTCGTAAAGCTGACGGAAAAATAGCGAGACTCATAGGGCAACTCGGGAGACATATGGGGCGGTAGACCGGGAATGCCTTGTTCGCCGCCTAAGGGGAATCTGCCATGGTGCTCCGAAAGCACGTTCAGAATTTCATCGGCGTCCTTGACCACTGTACGGTAATTCAAAAGATTCATACCCAAAAGCAACACGGTAAGCAACGCCAGAATAGAGCTGAGAGACAGCAGAATAAAATTTATCCTTGCTTTTTTGATCATACGGAACTCTCCAAGGAATACCCCGCATTACGGGTGGCCTTAATTTCAATATTCGCATTCAAAGCGGCAAGCTTTTTTCGCAGATAAGAGATGTATACCCAAACGACGTTGATCTCTGAATCACTGTCATAGCCCCAGATCTTTTCCATGAACAGCTCAGTCGAGATCAGTCTCCTGGGATTGGTTATCAGCATCTCCATCATTTGAAATTCTTTGTTCGCAAGGCGGAAGCTTCCGCTTTCGGAGGAAAGAGTAAATGTCTTGCGATCCAAGGTAATATTCCCCAACATCAGCTTGGAATCCAATTCTGCCACACTGCGAGTGATGGCACGTATCCCCGCCAACAGCTCCTTCGTAGCGAAAGGCTTGGTGAGATAATAATTGGCTCCGCTGTCCAGCCCCAAAACCTTATCGTCGATCTCCGCTTTGGCGGTCAAGATCATCACCGGAATTTTATTTCCATTCGAACGTATCGTTTTTAATACGGTGATCCCGTCCATCTTTGGCATCATGACGTCAAGAATGGCAACGTCGTAATTTCCGTTTTCCAGATAATCTAAAGCCTCTTCACCATCATATACTGCGTCGGCGGAGAAGTGGTTCTTTTCGAAGATCTTTAAAAGCGCCCTTGCCAACGAACGTTCGTCTTCTGCAAGCAGGATCCTCATTTTATTCACGTCCTTTCCGTTTTATCATACCACATTTTTTATCAAATTTCAATCCATCTGATAAAAACTTAGTACATAGACATTAAATCCACTTAAAATTTTTTGAGTTGATTTAAGTTTCGGGTAGTAAAATCACATCACAAATCAAGAAATCTTCCTCGAAAGGTCACCTTATGAAACTCATTCGATTTTTAGCCGTTTTGCTATGCGCAGGTCTTCTGTGCGGTTGCGAGATGTCCTCTTTTCCCGTGGGCAACGAAAGCGCAGAGCCTCCGGAAGCCGTTTCTGTTGACATGAGCTTTGCAGAGAATACCTCGGATATGTTTACCGACAGGGATCACGAAACGGAGTTCGACACCAAGGACTGCGTTCATATTCAATTATCAGGAGACACGGCAAGTTCCGATTCCTCTGCCGTGGATATCGAAGGTAGCATCATCACCTTAACGCAGGATACCTCATATTACGTTACCGGGAAGCTGAACAACGGTACCATTGTCGTAAATCCTCCCGACACCGCAAAGCTACAAATTGTTTTTGACGGCGTGCAGATCCACAGCGAGACCTCTGCCGCACTATATATTCTTTCGGGAGATAAGGTGTTTTTAACCCTTGCGGAAGGTAGTGAAAACCACCTTTCAAGCGGCGAACGCTATGAACCGATAGACGACACCGATATCGACGGCACCATCTTCTCCAAGCAAGATCTAACAATCAACGGAGAGGGAAAGCTGACCGTAGATTCTCCCGCAGGGCACGGCATAGTTTCCAAGGATGATCTGGTTCTCACAGGCGGTATTTACCAAATCACCGCCGCTTCTCACGGATTATCCGCCAATGACAGCATTCGTATTTCCGGCAGCACCTTAACCGTCAAAGCAGGCAAGGACGGCATACAAGCCGACAACGATGAGGATACCGAAAAAGGCTTTGTATATCTGGAAAGCGGCACGTATGACATCAAAGCCCAAGGCGATGGCATCAGCGCAAGCAATTACCTGCAGATCATTGGCGGCGAATACAAGATCACAGCAGGCGGGGGCGCAGGAGCGTCTGCAAGCGGCGAAAGTATGAAAGGACTCAAGGCCTCAGGTAGCATGGCACTTTCCGGCGGCACCTTCCATATTGATTCCGCAGACGACGGCGTGCATTCCAACACCTCCATCGTTGTCACCGGCGGGGAATTCACCGTTTCCACAGGCGACGACGGTTTTCATGCCGACGAGACCCTTTCCGTTACCGATGGGAAGATCCGCGTAACCAAAAGCTACGAAGGTCTGGAAGCCTTGAACATATCCATCTCCGGCGGGGATATCTCCCTTTACGCCAGCGACGACGGCCTGAATGCCGCAGGCGGTACGGATTCCAGTGGCTTTGGAGGCGGATTCGGCGGGGGAGACGGCTTTGGAGGCGGCAGACCCGGCGGTGGACGTCCCGGCGGACCCGGTGGTCAGGGCGGCCATGGGGGAGGCATGTCCGCGGGCAACGGCAGTATTCTGATCTCCGGCGGTAAGCTTTACGTCAATGCTTCCGGTGACGGGTTGGATGCCAACGGAACTCTTTCCATCACGGGTGGACAAACCACTGTCTGCGGGCCCACCCGTGGAGACACGGCTATCCTTGACTATGATTCTACCGGTTCTATTACCGGAGGAACCTTCATCGGCACAGGCGCTTCCGGAGGTATGGCTCAAACCTTCAGCAGCGCAGGACAGGGAGTTCTTGCCATCAACGTGGGAAGCCAGGCGGCAGGCGCTTCCATTCTTCTGGAGGACGCAGAGGGCAGCGTCTTATTCTCCTATGCTCCCGAGCTTTCCTTCGGTCTTGTGATCTTAAGCGCACCCGAAATGACCAAAGGGGAAAGGTACACCATCACTGTAGGCGGTCAAACTAAATCCTTCGCTGCAAGCTGATCAAATTACGGCATTCCCAATTTGCAGGGGATGCCGTTTCCTTTTTACGGAAATCGGAACATTTGTTTGTTTTTCTCTTGACAAACCCGTCGGAATGGAGTATAATAAAGTCATAATCCGAACAGAGGTTCGACCGCATGGAACAAAGATATTACGTATGCATCGATCTAAAATCATTCTACGCTTCTGTAGAATGTATAGAACGGGGGTTGGATCCCTTACATACGCATTTGGTAGTAGCGGATGCATCCCGCACCGATAAGACCATCTGCCTGGCGGTTTCACCTGCATTGAAGGCGTACGGAATTCCGGGAAGGCCGCGTTTGTTTGAGGTTGCGCCCAAGGTTAAAGAAGTGAATCGCATCCGCGCATTGAATGCTCCTAACGGTGTTCTGAACGGAACCTCTTACGATCAAAACGAGCTGGCCGCAGACCCTTCGCTTGCTTTGGATTTTATTGTTGCCACGCCTCGCATGGCGCAATATATGCATTACAGCAGCAAAATTTTTGAGATCTATCTTCGTTACGTAGCGCCGGAGGATATTTTTGCGTATTCCATAGACGAAGTTTTTATCGACGTAACACCATATCTCAATTACGAAAAATCCACGCCAAGGGAGTTTGTCATGAAGCTGTTGCGGGATGTGATCAAGGAAACCGGAATTACCGCAACCGCCGGGATCGGAAGCAATCTCTATCTGGCAAAAGTGGCGATGGATATCACCGCCAAACACATTCCCGCTGATCAAGACGGCGTCCGCATCGCACAGCTGGACGAATACACGTATCGCAAAACCTTGTGGGATCACCGTCCGCTCACCGATTTCTGGCGCATTGGCGGTGGATACGCGGGCAAGCTGGAAAAATACCGCATTTTAACGATGGGAGACATTGCTATGGCATCATTGACCGGAGCGGGGGAAGATCTTCTTTACCGACTCTTTGGTGTAAACGCAGAGCTTTTGATTGATCACGCTTGGGGATACGAGCCGTGTACCATGGATCAGATCAAGGCATATAAGCCCACCACGAACAGTATCAGCTCCGGGCAGGTTCTGTCTAAGCCTTACACGTGGCAGCAAACACAGCTGATCGTAAAAGAAATGGCGGATCTCTTGGCATACGATCTTGTGGAGCGGGGCGTGGTAACCGATCAGGTCACCTTAACCATCGGTTACGATGCAGAAAACTTATCCGATCCCGTTCGCGCCGCGGCGTTCGCAGGAAACACGACGAAGGATCATTACGGCCGAAACGTGCCCAAGCACGCCCACGGAACAGAAACCTTGGCTCAATATACCTCCTCCGGGAAACAAATCGTCGCCGCTATGACAAAGATTTTCAACCGTGTAACAGATCCCTCTTTATTGGTTCGTCGCGTTACCTTGTGTGCCAATCGGATTTTGCCGACAGAAAAAGCCCCCGTAAAGTACGAAGAGCTGCAGCTGGAAATGTTCTCGGATGTTACCGCCTGCGAAACGATCCGACAGCAGGAGAGGGACTCCGCAGAAGCAGAGAGACGCTTACAAAAAGCCGTTCTCTCTATGAAACACAAGTACGGAAAAAACATTCTTTTGAAGGGAATGAACTTAGAGGAAGGCGCTACCGCGCAAGAAAGAAATCGGCAGATCGGAGGCCACAGAGCGTAAAGAATGAAATATAACAGCACTCTCTTAACCATCCCGCGTCCCGATTCTCGTAAAAGGAAGCGTATGCCCATCGAAAATCGTGCGGCGCAATTCGCTCCCTTTGCCGCCCTGACGGGCTTCGAAGCCGAAATCACAGAGGTTTGTCGTTTCACGGAGTTTCGTTTGCATCCCGCAGAGGATCTACAGCAGGAATTGGAGTTCAAGCTCAATCTCTTGCACAAAATCGAGCATTCACATCCGTGTGTAACGATCCGCTACTTTCTACCGGACGATACCAAAGAAGGCGGTGCGTTTTTTGCCGTTCGAGGCGTCCTTTCAGGCATCGATCAACAAGCATCGCTTTTGTATCTTGAGGGGAAGCCACCGATTGCGATCCACAGCATCTGTGAGATAGACAGCTCGCTTTTTAATCGAAAAAGGACATAAAAAACCGTCGGCATTAAAGTGCCGACGGTTTTGCTTATGACGGGGGAGTGAACGGGATAAACTGATTCAAAATACCGTGAACAACATATCGAGAATCTGTATTAGAGCCATTGGTACAGGTGATAAGGGTGCAGATCCTGCTCTGGGAATTGTATTCGCGATTGGTTTTTACATTCGATTCCTTTGCGATCTGCTTCAAAAACTTTTTATAATCCGATTCGCTGGTAAAAAGCGTTCTGGCAAACTGATTGCTATCGTCTACGTAGAAGCTGAAAATGTCATAGATATACACACCTTCGTGCGTGTAAATTTCGATCTGCGTGGTCTGGGCAAGAGTTTTGACAGAGGCATCGTTACACCAAGTTTTCAAGGTGTTGAACATACTGCCATCGCGCATGTTGTGACCGTAGATAACCATGTTATAATTGGAATAATAGTTATCCAAAACAGAGGCATCCACGAAAATACTCCCGGAACGAGATTCATCCCCCTTGTAGTTATGGGTCAAATAAAAGGAGTTATCTTTACCTTTCATCAGCGGATAGTTGATATTCGTATCGGACATATAAATCCAACCGTACATCTCGTCGTATTTTGCAGATTTTTCAATAAAATTCAAATAATAGCTGTTGTAATGCTGCGCTTTATCAGGAGGGATGATATCCGACGGCATATAGTCCTCGTATTCACCGTCAGCATTCAGCATTTCCAAAACGGTAGGCATAGAGTTAGGCTCTTTCAAATTGGTAGCGTGCAAGACTGTAATATAATAGTCCTCGTCAACACGAAGATCCTCATAAACCTCTTCCGCTTGTTGATCCTCAAACATTTTGCTCCCGATCCTAAATGCGGAATATCCCATAAGTCCGATACAAAAAGCAATAATCAAACTTCGTATGAGCAGGGAAATGATCTGTGACCCCTTGCGGGATTTTTCCCTTTGTTTTAAATTGACAACCGTATAACAATCAACGGAATCCGCAAAGCGAGTTTCCGTTCCCTCCTCCTCGGGGAGGTTGATTTCATCATGATTCGTAAGACCACACCGCCAAACTGTAATATGTTGACCATAGTATACACCGAACTATACAAAAGAACAAGGCTTTTTTGTGAATTTTTTTCGAAACTTGCAAAAATAAATGAATTCACGAATATGTGTTGACAATTTGAAAAAAAATGCTACAATATATAGTATCTAAAAATGCGTGTATATACACGGAGGAAAAAAGAAATGGCACTGAAAAATTCCAAAAAAGTTTCCACTAATACTTACGAAGTAGAAATCGTTCTTGACAAAGCAGCATTCGATGCAGAGGTCAACAAGGTTTATCGTAAGAACGTTTCCAAGATGAATGTTCCCGGCTTCCGTCGCGGCAAGGCTCCTAAGAGCGTGCTGGAGAAGATGTACGGTTCCGCCGTCTTCTACGAAGAGGCTATCGACAATCTGCTTCCCGAGGCATATTCTGCCGCTATTGCAGAAGCAAAGCTCGACGTAGTTTCCCGTCCCGACATTGAGTTGGTTTCTACCGGTGACGAGGGTGTTGTTCTGAAGGCAACCGTTACCGTAAAGCCCACCGTAAAGGTGAGCGAATACAAGGGCCTTACTGCGGAGCGTCCCGAAGTTACCGTTACCGAGGAGGAGATCACCCGTGAGATCGATTCCGTACGCAATCGTAATGCCCGCGTTTTGACCGTCGAGGATCGTGCAGCAGAGCTCGGCGATGAAGCAATCATCGATTTTGAGGGCTTCCTGGACGGCGTAGCATTTGAGGGCGGCAAGGGCGAGAAGCATCCCTTGAAGCTTGGCTCCGGCAACTTTATTCCCGGCTTTGAGGAGCAGATCGTTGGCCACAATAAGGGCGAGTCTTTCGATATCACCGTGACCTTCCCCGAAGAGTACGGCGAGGCATCTCTTGCAGGCAAGGAGACCGTATTTAAGATCGTTCTCCACGAGATCAAGAGAACCGAGCTTCCCGAGCTGGATGATGAGTTCGTAAAAGACGTTTCCGAGTTTGATACCGTTGACGAGTACAAGGCAAGCATCTCTGCCAAAATCGCAGATCGCAAGAACAACTCTGCAGATGCCGAGGTTGAAAACCAGCTGATCGACAAGCTGATCGCGAACATGACCGGTGAGATTCCCGAGTGCATGATCGAGTCTGAAATCGACCGTTACGTAAATGATTACGATTACCGCCTCAAGTCTCAGGGTGCAAGCCTGGAGATGTACTATCAGTACACCGGCAGCACCGAGGAAAAGCTCCGCGAGTCCTTCAAGGCAGAAGCAGAGCGTCAGGTGAAATCCAGATTGGCGCTTGAGCGCGTTGCAAAGACCGAGAAGATCAAGGCCGGCAAGAAAGAGATGGAAGAAGAATATAAGAAGATCGCTTCCGGCTATAATGTAGATATCGACTACGTTAAGAAGAACATTCCCGAGGAGGGCATCTCCGAAGATATCGTTATGAGAAAGGCGATTCAGGTTATCAAGGATAACGCGGTGATCACCACCAAGACCACCACTGAAGAGAACGCATAAACGACAATAAGTCTTTTCTCACAGCGGCGCCACTTTTTGCTTCTGCAGAGAGGAAATCATCATGTCACATCAAAACAACAAGGTCTGCGGCTTTTGCGGTAGACCTTCCGCACATACAACGGGTCTAAACGTTTCCGGCAGGTTCGTTGATTTTTGTAACGAGTGTCTGGATCTCTGCTGCGAGATTGCAGATGCCTACGAGGATACACTCCTTGCTGAAGAGGAAACCGGGTTGCTCGCCGCCGAGGAAGCAGAAGCTTCTTTGGCGGAGGAAAAACCTTTGATGAAGCCTGCGGAAATGAAAGCGATTCTTGACCGATACGTTATCGGCCAGGACGAAGCAAAAAAAGTGCTTTCCGTCGCTATCTATAATCACTACAAGCGCATTCGTTCCTTAAAGGATAAGATCGTAGAGGATGATGACGTCGAGCTGAAAAAAAGCAACGTTTTGCTCTTGGGGCCTACCGGTGTCGGTAAAACACTCTTGGCGCAAACCATGGCAAAAATGCTTGACGTGCCGTTCGCTATTGCTGATGCAACCACTCTTACGGAGGCCGGTTACGTTGGCGAAGATGTTGAAAACATTTTGCTCCGTTTGATCCAAGCGGCGGATTTCAACATCGAAAAAGCCGAAAAGGGCATCATCTATATCGATGAGATCGACAAGATTGCTCGGCGAAGCGAAAATCGTTCTATTACCAGAGATGTCTCCGGTGAGGGCGTTCAGCAGGCACTTTTGAAGATCATCGAGGGTACGATTTCCAACGTACCGCCTCAGGGGGGCAGAAAGCATCCCAACCAGGAGTTTATTCAAATCAATACCTCAAACATTCTGTTTATTTGCGGTGGCGCATTCGACGGCATGGACGAGATCATCCGAAACCGTTTGGGAAGCCGTTCCGTTGGTTTTACCGCCGTTGAGCAAGGAATTACACGAGACCAGGAGTTCGTAACTGCCAACGTCGAGAATTCCGATTTGGTTCACTACGGTATTATCCCCGAGTTGGTCGGCAGACTGCCTGTGATCACCGCGCTTCATCCTTTGGACGAAGAAGCGTTGGTTCGCATTTTGGTGGAGCCTAAAAACGCATTGACCAAGCAATATCAAAAGTTGTTTGCGTTTGATGGTGTGGAGCTTGAATTTACCGAAGAAGCTTTGCGCGCCATTGCAAAAAAAGCGCACGACACGAAAACCGGTGCGCGTGGTCTTCGTTCCATCACGGAAAACATCATGACCACCTATATGTATCAAATTCCCTCCGATCCCTCTGTCAAGGCATTAAAAATTACCGAGCAAGATGTTCTTGCTTGAAAGGAGCCCTAAATGACTGCAGTCATCTTAGCCGCAGGAATGGGAAACCGCTACGGCGGCTTAAAGCAGATCGATCCGTTAGGTCCCTCCGGAGAATTCATTATCGATTATTCGGTATACGATGCTATCCGAGCAGGCTTTGAAAAGGTCGTATTTATCATCAAGCGCGAGAACTACGACATTTTCCGCGATACCATTGCAAAGCGCATTGAGGGAAGAATTCAAGTGGAATACGCTTTCCAGGATCCCGAGGATCTCCCTGACGGCTTAGTATTTCCTGCCGGTAGAGAGAAGCCGTTGGGCACGACCCATGCGTTATACTGTTGCAGAAACGTTGTTGATGAGCCCTTTGCCATCTTCAACGCCGACGATTTTTACGGTTACGGAACCTTCCTTTCCGTTAAATCCTTTATGGAGCAGGCGGGGGCAGGACAGTTTTGTATGCCCGGATACGTGGTAAGAAATACCCTTTCCGAGAACGGTTCTGTTTCTCGCGGTATCTGTCAGACGGAAAACGGTTTCCTTACCGCAATTGTAGAACGCAAAAAGATTTTGCCTGACGATGGCGGGGCGAAATACGAGGATAACGGAAACTGGATCTCCATTTCCGGCGATACTCCCGTTTCAATGAACTTCTGGGGATTCACACCGGAAATCTTCCGATTTGCCGAAGACCGTTTGATCGGCTTCCTCACAGATCCGAGTTCCGATCTGCAAAAAGGGGAGAGCTATCTCACCGAGCTTGCAGAAGACGTGATCCATTCCTCAAACTGTTCCGTCAGTCTTGTTGCCACACCTTGCGTTTGGAAGGGTGTTACGTACAGAGAAGATAGAGAAGCATTCCGCCAATACCTCCTCGATCTTGTGGAAAATGGCGAATATCCCGTGTCCCTCTGGGAAACCGAAGCATCTCCGGCGTAAATCCAAAGTATATTTTCTTTTCAAAACGAAAGAGGTTACATATGTACAGCATCAACTATCTTAAGAACACCGATCCCGAAATTGCCTCTGCAATTTCCGGCGAACTTGCACGTCAGCGCAGAAACATTGAGCTGATCGCCAGTGAAAATATCGTTTCCGAGTCTGTGCTGGCTGCTGCCGGTACAATTCTGACCAACAAATACGCAGAAGGCTATCCCGCTAAGCGTTACTACGGCGGTTGCTACGAAGTAGATAAGGTTGAGGAGATTGCTCGTCAGCGTGCTTGCCAGCTCTTCGGCGCTGAACACGCAAACGTTCAGCCCCATTCCGGTGCTTCCGCAAACCTTGCCGTCTTCTTTGCGCTTTGCCAGCCCGGCGATACGATCATGGGTATGAACCTCGCTCACGGCGGACATCTTTCTCACGGCTCTCCTGTAAACATTTCCGGTAAATATTTCAATATCGTTCCCTACGGCGTCTCCGAGGAAACCCATCTCATTGATTACAACGAGATGGAGCGTATTGCTCTGGAATGCAAGCCCAAGATGATCGTTGTCGGCGCTTCTGCATACGCCCGCGTTATCGACTTCAAGCGTTGTAGAGAGATCGCAGATCTGGTCGGTGCAAAGCTGATGGTAGACATGGCACATATTGCAGGTCTTGTAGCGGCAGGCGTTCACCCCAGTCCCGTTCCTTACGCTGACGTTGTAACCACCACTACTCACAAGACCCTTCGCGGCCCTCGCGGCGGTTTGATCCTTTGCAAAGAAGAATACGCAAAGGCGATCGATAAAGCAATTTTCCCCGGAACTCAGGGCGGCCCCTTGATGCACATTATTGCCGCAAAGGCTGTTGCATTCGGCGAGGCTTTGAAGCCTGAGTTCAAGGCTTACCAAGAGCAGATCGTTAAGAACTCTCAGGCATTCTGTAAGGCGTTGATCGAAGAGGGCTTCGACGTTGTTTCCGGCGGTACGGATAATCATCTTATCCTGTTGGATCTCCGTCCCTTCGGTGTTACCGGCAAGGAATTCGAGATTCGTCTGGACGAAGTACACATCACCGCCAACAAGAATGCAATCCCCAACGATCCCGAAAAGCCCACCGTTACCAGCGGTATCCGTGTAGGTACTCCTGCAGTTACTTCTCGTGGGTTCGTTGAAGAGGATATGATCAAGGTTGCCAAGCTCATGGGTATGGTTGCCCGTGATTTTGAAGGCACCAAGGAGCAGGTTATCGCCGAAGTAGATGCTCTTTGCAACGCGCATCCTATTTACGAATAAACGCCAAAACTTTTCGTTTTTCGCTGTTGACATTTACTGTCAGCCGCTGTATGATAATGGTATCAAGATAAGGAGTACACTATATGATCGTTACACCCCAATTTTTCGAAAAAGAAGGCGGCTACGAGCGTAGCTACGATCCCTTTTCCCGCCTTCTGAAAGACCGCATTATCCTTCTGTTTAACGAAGTAAATGATGACCTTGCTTGCACCATCATCGCGCAAATGCTTTATTTGGAGGCTGTTGATCCGCAAAGAGACATTTGCTTGTATATCAACTCTCCCGGTGGTTCTGTTTCCGCAGGCTTGGGCATTTACGATACCATGCGCCATTTGAAGTGCGACGTATCCACCATTTGTGTAGGTATGGCGGCCAGCATGGGCGCATTCCTCCTCGCCGCGGGAACCAAGGGTAAGAGATATGCTCTTCCCAACAGCCAGGTGATGATCCATCAGGTTTTGGGTGGTGCGCAAGGCCAGGCTACCGATGTTGAAATTGAGGCACGTCATATGCTGGATATCAAACAGCGCTTGAACACCTTGATGGCCGCAAACGTTGGCAAATCCGTAGAAGAGGTTACTCGCGATACGGAGCGCAACAATTGGATGTTCCCCAAGGAAGCTTTGGAATACGGCTTGATCGATAAAATTCTCGAAGACTAATAAAACAGCACCGCCTTTTGGCGGTGCATTTTTTATCAAAACAAATTTAAGAAGGAAGGCTCGGAAGCTGTTACAACAGTTCCGTTCAAGTAGGAGAGAAGCTCGAACTCTTTTCCCGGGAAAAAACGCAGGGAATAGGAGCACAACGCTTGGTAGGAGTATCCCATTGCTCGATCATTTTTGTTTACTGCGTATTTACCATCTCCCAAAAGAGGATGATCCAGTGAGGCAAACTGGGCACGAATTTGATGTGTTCTTCCCGTAAGAAGCTCAACCTCAAGAAGCGACAGTTCATTTTCTCGGTTGGAACGCAACACACGATAGCGGGTAATTGCTTCTTTGCCGTATTTCTCGGAAACACGCACCGTATTACTTTTTTGGTCCTTTTCCAAACGAGAGCGAATCTCTCCGCTCTTTTTGTCAAAAAAACCATGCACAACGGTCAAATACTTCTTTTCCACCAAGCGATTCTTGATGATATCGTTCATTTCTGCGAGAGCGCGAGCATTTTTCGCCGCGATCACAAGGCCTTGGGTGTTACGATCGATTCGATTGCAAAGCGCAGGAGCGAAGCAGTTTTCCGCATCGGGATTGTATTCACCTTTTTGGAAAAGGTATGCCAAGATATGATTGATCAACGTATTGTAGCTTTCCTTCTCGTCTGAGTGCACAATCAGCCCGGCAGGCTTATCAATGATCAAAATATTTTCGTCCTCGTAAGCAACCTTTAGATCCGGCTTCAGCTTTCTGAACGGCTCGTCCTTCGCAGGTGTTCCAAAAAACTCGTCGCTGATGAAAAACGAAAGAACATCACCCTCGTTAAGAATATAGTTTTCGGGAACCTTCTTTTTGTTAACGGAAACGCATTTTTTACGAATAAATTTATAGATTAACGCCGTAGGCATATTTTTGAAACGTTTTCCCATAAATTTGTCAATTCGCTGACCGCTGTCGTTGGGGCCAATTATCAACTGTCTCATCGTTATTCACCTTTATCCACGGCACGGTGCTTGTGAGAAAGATTTTGACGCCGAATATGCCGCATGAGTTTCGCGCTGAAACATAACAATACACAAGTCCCGATAACAGCAATCGTTCCAAACCAGGCTTCGCTAACAGCGCGAACGGCATTACAGAGGATAGCGAGAAAAACGGACACGGCAATGGCAAACGGCTTCTTTGCAGAAAATCTTTTTGGCGTGGTGGTAGACATACTCAAACTTCCCCGATGATCAATTTGCCGAAAAATTCCGGTCTGTGGAAATCAGGCGCCTCCAGATCAATAGGAGCCCACATTCCAAAATGGGGAATAGGTGTTTCATCTCCACATTTATAGAAATTCCCCAAAAGAACATCACCGGTTTCAAAGGTGTCCTTTCCGAACAAGGTTTTGATCTGCGAAAGGGTGAAGAATGCATCGACAGACCAATGATCCTCAAACTTTTTAGCCATAACGGCGGGGAGATCGGACATAAGCTCGTGGATAGGCTGCTTGCCTTTTCTGCCGGGGCGAAGGGCGGACAGAAACGCTCCGTTGGCATTCATTTCGAAATTGATGTACAAAGGCTGATCGGGATTGCAGTTTACAAAAAATTCCAAGCAGCTGTCGGTATACACAGGCTGATTGTACATGGCATACACGCTCTTGGGCTCGCTTTCGTAGGCCTCCATATGCAAGGCCAGGCCAAGATCTCTTACATAAATCAATTGTGCAAACGCGTAAGGAGTATACCCCTCGGTCCACTTATAGCAAGCAATCTCCGCCTTGGGGGCATCTGAAAAATCAACAGAATCTTTGACAAGAATATTGTACACAGAATTTGCGCTCATGATAAGTTCCTCCGCAGAATTGTTATATCAACATAATACTATTTTTTTTGATTGGTGTCAACCAATTCTCAAAAAAAACTTGTAAAATGCGTTGAAATGATATATAATAGGATATCCTACAAGGAGGTAATGCTATAATGGAACAAATTCCCCTTATTATCCAAACGTTTCTTTCGTACAAAGAAACAATCCAGGGGCGTTCACCGCTTACCGTCAAAGAATACTATTTAGATCTTCGTACTTTCTTTCGCTTCCTTTTGGTATCGCGTGGCGAAGTCCTGATATCCAAAAATGATGCGGATGCATTTTCTGCTTTGTCCATCCAATCCATCGATCGCGATTTTGTTGCAAGTATAACAAGTGATGAAATCTACGCATATCTGTTGTGGCTTTCCCGGGATAAGAAAAACGGTACTACTGCCAGAGCAAGAAAGTTATCTGCTCTGCGAGCCTTTTTTAAATATCATACAACCAAATCCCGCCAATTGGAAAACGATCCCACAAGAGATATTGATAGCCCGACCGTCAAACAAGCGTTGCCGAAATATCTCTCGTTGGACGAAAGCAAAGAGCTACTCGAAAGCGTGGATCCCGATTCCGATACGGCAAAAAGAGATTACTGTATCCTTACATTCTTCTTGAACTGCGGTATGCGATTATCGGAACTGGTAGGAATCGATTTAAGCCACATCAGCAGCGATATGCGCAAAATGGTTGTCACCGGTAAAGGCAATAAGCAAAGAACGATATATTTGAACAGAGCGTGCCAGAATGCGTTACAAGCCTATCTGCCCATCCGAGAACATCTGGGAAGAACGCACTCCTCTGTCATCAAGGATAAAAACGCACTTTTTTTGAGCACGCGCGGAAATAGGATCTCCGGAAAAACCGTCCAATGGCTAGTGAAAAAGCAACTAAAGTTAGCCGGCCTGGAAGGGAAGGGATATTCCACCCATAAGCTTCGCCATACCGCGGCAACTTTGATGTACAACAACGGTGACGTAGATATCCGCGTTTTGAAGGATATTCTTGGTCACGAGCAATTGACCACCACGCAGATCTATACACACGTTTCGGATCGCAAGCTGGAAGAAGCAATGCAAGCCAATCCGCTGGCAGATGAATTACCCATCTAACAGGAAATAGAACGATGAAAGAAACCCAAATAAAAATTTGCAGCTACGACGTATTGCCCAACGGTAAGATAAAGCCCTCCGCTTTACAGAAATATTTTCAAGAGATCGCCTTAGAGGACATTTCGGATCACGGCGGGTCTTATCAAAATATGAGAAGCAATTCCATGGTCTTTGTATTGACGAAATTACGAATTGATTTTTACAAAGACATTTTGGCAAGCGATGTCCTCACGCTGAAAACCTTTCCGTATAAAGTAGAGGGAGTCACGTTTTTCCGTGCATTTGAGCTGTGGAAAGGGGAGACCCTTGTATGCAACGCAGACAGCAGATGGGTGCTGATCAACTACAACACCCGAACGATCCTGCGTCCGACAGAGCTACCGTACCCAATCCCCCAAAATCAGCCCTCCGTTCAGCCTAACGAAATGCCCCGCAGGATCGCGCAGACCGAAATCGCTCACACCGTAAGCCGAAAAGTACTATTGACCGAAACGGACGAAAATCAGCATCTCAATAACTGCTGCTATTCGGATTATTTATTGGATCACGCGCCGATGGATGTGTGCCAAGCGCCCTTAAAGGCGATGTGTATCATTTTCGAGAGAGAAGCGCTCTTGCACGACGAGATCGAATTGCGTTACCAGACCATCGTAGACGGCTTTATAGCAACTGCTTGGAACAAGACAAAGGAAAATCGATGCTTCCAAGCAATATTTACACTTGATTTTTCATAAAAAATAGTGTATACTGTCTAGCGAACATAAATTCACGGAAAGGAGGCGGAAGATATGGCCGAGATGATCAAGATCGTTTCACAAAACAAAAAAGCATATCACGAATATTTTGTGGACGAAAAGTTCGAAGTCGGTCTTGAGTTGACCGGAACGGAAGTAAAATCTCTCCGAAAGGGTGCAATCAACCTCAAGGATTCCTTTTGCAGAATAGACGACGGCGAACTGTTGGTCTTCGGCATGCATATCAGTCCTTACGAGCAAGGTAACATCTTCAACCGCGATCCCTACCGCACACGCAAGCTTTTGATGCACAAAAAAGAGATCATGCGCCTCTTTGGCCAGGTGGGTCAAAAAGGCTATGCTTTGGTTCCGCTTTCCGTATACTTCAAGGGTAAATGGGCCAAAATGGAGATCGGTCTTTGCAGAGGCAAAAAGCTTTACGATAAGCGAGATGCCGATGCAGAGCGTTCCGCAAAACGAGAAATGGAACGCGCGTTTAAAGAGCAAAACAGATAACAAGGGGGCGTAAAGGTTTCGACTGGGATTTTGAACGAAGGTAAGCGAGCGGAAGCGCATAACTTCCCTAAAATGTGCATTTTAAAATTAAACGCTAACAATAATAGCAATCTCGTAGCTGCCTAAGTGCAGCTTCCGTCATACCCGAAAGTACCGCGGTTTGGGCTATGGCGTCACTAAGCGGTGAACGTGCACGAAACTAAGCTTTGCGTTTCGTCATGCATTTATGAAGCTACTTTTCTTATGGGTTTGTTGATGCGCCCACAAGATCGGGAATGTAAGAATCAACTGCGCTCGGAGAAAGCTTTCCGGATGGATCTTAGGACAGGGGTTCGATTCCCCTCGCCTCCACCATAACCAACCAATAAAGAAAACCCTTAGTATTGCTCGAAAGCCAAGCAATACTAAAGGTTTTCTTTTTTGAGAAAACAACCACGAATGCGCTTGAAATCAATTTGTCCCAAAACGATAGTTTGTGTCATACAAGCTATCGTTTTCTTTATTAAGAAAAGGGCAGGGAAGAGATGATCGAAAAAACAGCGTGTCAAGTGGTTGTTTCAAAAAGCGTTTGACGAAATGCACAAACAACATATAGTGATTGATACGAACAGCATTCACAACATCATGGCAAACGCCGCCCGGTTGCGGCGGTATACATAATCCAGTTTACATAATATTGACGCGTAATTCTACCTTTTTCACGAAAATGATTTATTTGGCGTTTCTCTCTTGCTTTTCGATCGGAAAAGTTGTATTATAATTTCATGCAAAAATACGGAGGGGATGTTATGGCTAAACGGAGCGCAAAGCTTGCCTTTATAGGCGGCGGTAATATGGGTGGCGCAATCATCAAGGGGCTCGTCGCCTCCGGTGTTGTTGAGCCTTCCGACATCACGGTTTGCTGTAAAAGTGATAAGAGATATCCTGCCTTCCGTGCTATGGGTGTAAACACCGCCGATAGCATTTCAGACGCCATCAAGGATGCCGCTTATATTTTTCTTTGCGTAAAGCCCATCGGCTTCCGCGAGGTTGTCAAAGAGTGCTGTGAGGCATCTTCTTTTGCTCTCGGTGCTACTTTTGTTTCGATTGCGGCTTCCGTATCGTCCGAGCTAATCTGCCGCTATGCAGGCGCTGAGGTTCCCGTAATTCGGACTATGCCCAGCATGCCGTTGCAGATCGGGGAGGGCACCATTGCAATTTGCAAAAACGAGTTGGTCGATCACAAATCCTTTGAATATATCTGCCGGATCTTATCTTCTATTTCCACTGTATCCGTTATGGAGGAATCGCTTCTCAATCCGGTGATCTCCGTCAATGGCTCTTCGCCTGCGTACGTATTCCTTTTGATCAAAGCCATGCTCGAGGGAGCTCTTGCGCAAGGTCTTTCCGAAAAGCAAGCATTGCCCTTGATCACCAAAACCATCATCGGCTCCGCCAAGATGATAGAGCAGTCCACCTTGACACCCGCAGAGGAGATCAAGCGTGTCTGTAGTCCCGGAGGAACCACTTTAGAGGCGATGAAGGTTTTCGAGGAAGCAGATTTTGAAGGCATCGTTATGCGCGCCATGCTGGAATGCTCCAGACGTGCCGATGAAATTACAGCCGCGTTAATGGAATAACCCTTTTCGTCGCGAACATATAGTGTTCCGAGGTGATTTTTTTGACTTTCGGTAATTCTACGGTTCGTGCATTGGTTCCATATCAAGCTCCCGCTAGCCCTCGGCAGGATTTTATTTCCAGAGCATTTCGGCGCTGTTTGTCCGATGCGGACAGGTTTTTTGCCGCGCGCAAAAAGACATACTATTCGTTGTTGGCCCTTTGTTTTTTTAGCTTTTTCTTCGGGAGTTATCTTGACGTCTCACTATTCCACGCATTATCCCATCAAACGCTTCTTGCGGCATTGCGATTATACACCCTCGTGATTTTCTTCTTTGGGATTTCAATATGGGGAATCGCTTTGGTTCCGCTTTCTGTTTTCCTGTCATCCTGCACCGTTGGAGTATTTATTCGCAGTTGTTCCGCTTTAACATTTGATCGTGCTTCCATATCTTTGGTAATTTTCTTTTTTTGCCTCTTCTTATTGGCATCCGAATCCCTGTGTGCTTGGTTTCGGTGCAGAAGCGGATGGAAGGCCGTCGTTCGATCCCGCGGTATTTTATTCAATATCTTGTTGTTCATCATTTGTTTCATTTTGTCTTTTTAAAACCGGAGTTTTATTTCATGCAAAACGCTTGTATTCAACTGAACCAACAATTGAATAATTATCTTGCGTATTTGCGCGACGAAAAACACTCCTCCGCAAATACCATACAAGCTTACAGAAGAGATCTTGAAAAATTCTTTGATTTTGCATCTATTCGCAAGATCGACAGCTTTACCAAGCTGAACGCCGAGGACGTTGAGGAATATAAGTTCTTTTTGAATTCCATTGGTTTGTCCGCTTCTTCCGTCAGCCGCTCACTTTCTTCTTTGCGCGGACTGTTTCAGTATCTTTTGGCAGAAGGACTCATGGATCATAACCCCGCAAAGGATGTGCACAACGATAAAGTTGCCCGCAAAGAACTTAACGTCTTGACATCCAAGGAAGTGGATATGCTCCTTGCACAGCCCGACTGCAATGATATCAAGGGGATGCGTGATAAAGCGATGCTTGAGGTTTTATACGCCACCGGCATCAAGGTTTCCGAGCTGATTGGCCTAAATCTTCGCGACTTGAACGTTGAGGTCTCCTGCATCAGATGCGGTGAAGGAGAGACCGAACGTCTGATTCCTTTATATCCCGTAGCTTTAAAAGCCGTCACGACTTATCTTCAGAAATCCCGCAAGATCCTTGCCGCGTCTCCCAACGAGCCTGCGTTATTCGTCAACATTTCCGGAGAGCGTCTCTCCAGACAAGGCTTTTGGAAAATTTTGAAATACTACGTTCAGTCGGCAAATATCGCCAAAGAGATCACACCCCATACGTTGCGTCATTCTTTTGCAACCCACCTTTTGGAAAATGGTGCAGATATTCATGATATCCAGGAAATTTTGGGGCATCGCGATCTATCTTCTACGCAACGCTATTCTCAGTATTTAAAAGAAAAGATGAAGAATAGCTATATGAAATTTCATCCGAGGGCATAACAATGAGCAGATTGTATAATATATTTTCCGGAACGAATAACAGATCCGGAAAAGGCATCTCAAAGGGACAAGCCGCAAAAGACAAAAAAATGGGATGCACCTATTTCTTTTATCTTCTTCGCACCCGTCTTGGCAAAATCTCCGCAACCAACCTGATTTTCACCCTTTGCAACTTTACTCTCATATTGTTCTTGATGGGAATCACCGGCATGTTTGACCCTGAAACATCTGCACCTTCTACGCCGCTTTACAGTCAAATTTACGGCATGGAAACAGCAGGGGAGAGCAGTACCGTTTTAACCACACTCCAAGGAATTCTCGGCATCAACGCTTCTGTTTCCATCGTCTCCCGAACATCCGAAATTTTGATGTATACGGCGCTTTTGCTTTTCGTAACTTTTGGCATTTCTACCTTGGGTATGTGCTACAATTTCAGAAGCATTACCAGAGGCGAACCTGTGTACAGCTGGAGCGATTTTTTCAGTGCCATCAAAAAGAATTTCAAAATCGGCATAACCCTCGCTATTCTGGATGCATTCATGATCGTTTTCATCGTTTACGATTTGATGGCATACTACGCAGGTGCGGCCGCATCTGGAAATCTGTTCTCTCTAAGCTCGTATTACATCGTACTGTTCTTCGGTTTGATTTATTTTGTTATGAGAAATTACATTTATCTCATAACCGTTACGTTTGATATTAAATTCAAGAAGATGCTCAAAAACGCATTGTTCCTGGTGTTCTTGGGCTGGAAAAGAAGCCTTGCTTGTATCTTCTCATCGGCAGGCATTATTTTTGTAAATTACTACATCTATCGCGTAATGCCTCACTTTGGAATCGTTCTTCCATTTGTGATCACCATTGGCGTGGTAGGGTTTATCGGCGTATATTGCACTTATCCGGTCATCGACGAGTATATGATCAAGCCTTATTACAAAGATCATCCCGAGGAGTTGGAGGAAGAGCAAGAAGAGGCCATCTTCTCAGACCGCGGCTAATTTGTCTACGCAAGAGGGAGGTGCTGAAATCTGTTTTCGGCACCTCCCTGAAACCATACGCAATTCTACAAAATGCAAGTTTTGTATAATAGAGCAGGGGAACAAATAGCCAAGAATAGCGGTTTTCCGTACTCTTGGCCATTTGTTTTATTTGTCGGTTTTCAGCAGCTTCAAGAGATCGTATACACTACGAATCTTCACGATTTCCAATCCATGCTTGTTCTTCAATCGTTCAACGTTTCTGAACGGAACAGCAGCCCTCTTGAATCCAAGCCTTGCAGCTTTGCTCAAGCGCTGATCAAGCGTACTGATGGAGCGACATTCTCCGGCAAGACCGATTTCGCCTAAAACCAGTAGATCATCCGGCACAGGAATATCTTTATAGCTCGAAATCAACGCCAACGCCGTTGCTGCATCACAAGCAGGCTCATCGATCCTGATTCCGCCGGCTATGTTGATATATACATCCTGCGACGAAAAATGCATTCCAAGACGTTTCTCCAACACGGCAAGTAAAAGAGATACTCTATTATAGTCATAGCCGGATGCCATACGCCGCGGTGATGGATACGCAGTTTGCGTACACAGTGCTTGTATCTCTGTTATAATAGGCCTTGTACCCTCCATAACTGCAACTGCACAGCTACCGGGTACATCCTTGGGTCTTTGTTCTAAAATCAGCTCTGAGGGCTTCTCAATCTCCGTCAGACCATCATCTGCCATTTCAAACATTCCCATTTCATTGGTGGAGCCAAAGCGGTTTTTGACAGCCCGAATAATTCTGTATGCGTGCTGTTTGTCACCTTCAAAATAGATAACCGCATCTACCATATGCTCCAAAACCTTGGGACCGGCAATTGCTCCGTCTTTGTTAACGTGGCCTACAATCAAAATAGAAATTTGCTCCTCTTTGGCCTTGTGGATCAATTGCATTGTGGCCTGCTTGACCTGGGTAACTGTGCCCGGAGACGACGGGTAATTATCATCATACATTGTCTGAATTGAGTCGATAATCACAACATTTGGTGAATTAAGGTCAATTTCGGGGAGTATTTTATTGACGCATGTCTCGCTTAACAGAAGCAAATTTTCTGTGTTGACCCCAACTCGTTCGGCGCGAAGCTTGATTTGAGATACAGACTCCTCGCCGGTTACGTATAATAGCTTTGCATTTTCGCCAATGCGCTGGCAAATTTGAAGGAGCAACGTAGATTTACCGATACCGGGTTCGCCGGATATCAAAACAACAGATCCCTCTACCAAGCCTCCGCCCAAAACCCTGTCAAACTCACCCAGGCCGGTCAAAAAACGAATGTCTTTTTGAAAGGAAATGTCTGATATTTTTTTCGCTCTGGTTTCCGATATCGAAGAATACTTATTTGCATCGGAATGTTTATTCTTTTTTCCAATGGGTTCTTCGGCAGCAATATGCTCTTCGATGGTATTCCATGCATCGCACTCGGGGCATTTACCGTACCACTTTGAGGTAACATTACCGCAATTATTGCAAATATAATTGGTTTTCAATGTTATACTCCTGCAAATACGCAACGATCCCGCAACAGATCGTAAAAGCTAATTGATCCCTGTACGCCTCGGTAGAAAGGAGTTTTGCCTCTTCGGGATTGGAGAGAAAACCACATTCTATCAAAACGGAAGGGATCGAAAGATTTTTTAAAACGAAAATTGTATTATCATCTTGCTTGGCAACTCTCGTGTTATTTATATTCAGAAGCTTAGACGCGTCTTGAATACAATTGGCCAAAAGGCAATTCCCCGGATTCTTTGGCGAATAAAACGTTTGCATTCCAAAGCAACTCTCAAGAGGAAACTTGTTAGAATGAATGCTGACAAAAATGCCGTTGGTCTCCCCTGCCGCAATTTGAACACGATTGTATAAATCGAAATATTTCTTCCGGTGATCTTGGCCATCATTGTATAACATTCGGTCTCCGGAACGAGTCAGTAAAACCTTATAGCCGGATAGGATCAAGAAATCAGCAAGCTTTTGCGTTACAGAAAGATTGACCTCTTTTTCCACAACTCCGTTTGCAACAGCGCCGGGGTCTTCCCCGCCGTGTCCCGCATCTAAAATAATCGTTATCGATTCCTTCTCGATTACGGTTACATCATTTGCCTCTGCAAACGTTTGATAACCAACGGAAGTGACCATAGAGGCTATAAAGTAAAACACGATCACAATAGCAACCAGTACAGTCACAACCGCAAGAAAAACACGTGGTTCCCAAAAATTGTTCTTTGCTCGTTCTTCCATCCGTCTGCATCCCTCGTAGTTTTTGTCTACGATATGGATATGTAACAGCCGTTCGGATTATGAACTCAACGCTTGGACTCCTTGGGAGGAACGTATTTGATTCCAAAAAAGGTACGCAAGGGTTTGTCACACGCGCCCAAATAATATCCCAACGTCATAGATACGATTTCGGGAATTGTGTACGCCAGGCAGAGAGCCCAATTCAACACATCGCCGAGCAAGGATGCAGTTTGGAACAACTCCGCAGATTTAATCAACGCGTGGGTTTGGATATACGAGCCATGGATGGCATAATAAATAAGTTGTATACCCACCGTGGGCGATTCCAAAGAAGAAATCTGGAAGATTAATCCCAAAACACAAACTAAAAATAACGGAGCGGAACCGAGCAAAGAAAGCTTCAGCCCCAAAGAACGCTTGGGTCGCTTTACATCGATTGGACGATATCGATCCTTCAAGCCGAGTTGGAATGCATTATCATACTGCAGATAACACAAAAGGCTCACAGAGAATAAACAACCAACGATAGCTATAGCATCGTTCTTAAGAGCGATCGTTGCCAATCCGACACTGATGCCAAGAATAGACATCACGATCTGATTTCGCCAAAATGCGACTAAATGATAAGAATGAAGAGACCAAAACTCGCGCAATTTCTTCATTTATGCTTCTTCTTTCCAAACCAGTACCAAGCAAAGCCTGCAGCACCGAGAACGATCACAGCTACAACAACGGCAATGACGATCTTCAGGGTTGCATCATCTTCTTCGTTAATCGTGTTGTCGCCGTTGCTAACGTTTGTGATGGAGAAAGCGTAAGTGCCTTCCTGCATTTCTTGAAGCTCGCTGTTGCATATTTCAACCTGCTCGATAGTGAGCATCTCAGGCCTAAACTCCTCGCCCAACAACTCAAAAGCAACGCGGAAGCCCAGAGCACCATCCTCTTTTACGCCGCACGCGGGGTCGATATTCAACACCCAGAACATAAGATCGCCCTCGGTCTGTGCAGAGGGGGTCATATTCTCTGTGTAACTGATATCGTCAATCCAGTTTTCCGGCTTGATCCAGCTATATTCAACATACTTAAGCAAAGCTTTGTCGTACTTCACATGGAATAACAAGGAAGACACGCCTGCAGGATCGGTGATATCCTTCAGAGTGATATCCACAACAACCTTACCGGGAGCGGCAGGAACCTCTTCGGGTTCGGAAACAACGCTTTCCTCGGGAACGGAAGTTTCGGGAACACTTTCTTCAGCAGATACGTTTTCAGAGGACTCATCTCCGGAAATTTCGCCGCCTGCGGTATTCAGCTCGAGGGTAATGACCTTCTCGCCGATATCGAAAGAGGTTCCTTTTTCAAGGTCACCAGCATCAACAAAGGAAATCTCCGTAAACTTTAGCTCTGCTTCGGTTGCGGCGGGATCAAGAACCTTAAACTGAAGTTCGGTATAAAGGATGCCATCCTCCGTTACGCCGCTATCGGCCTCAACGTTCATAAGAGTATACAAGAAATATTTTTTTCCATCGTCTTCCAAAATGCCGGACCAATCCTCGGCACCCAATGTAGACTCGCCGGAAAAATCCCAGGCAGAGGGTAAGCCATTCTCCCAAGAAACAAGCTCCAGGCAATTATTATCATAATGCAAGTTATAAATTGCGCAAATGATGCCGGTTTCACTTGTAATATCGGATACAGAAACCTTAACGGTGACTATCCCGGCGGCCGAGGAAGTTTGCTCAGCCTTAAACTTTGCGGTCCAATTCGTCTCAGCAACAGCCACACAAGAAAGGCCGAGCGCCAAAATACAAACTGTGACAAGTAAGCATACAATTCGTTTGAACATAAGATATCCTCCTATCCGTGTTAACGGAATTAAAAGTCGTTATTTTTGAGCACTGATCTCGTTGATCTCATCGATAGACTTGGTTACTGTATGCGTGATCGGCTTCCACCCTACCTTTTTAAACAAAGCTACAAAGCCGATGGGAATATACGTTGCCATGTAAAACGGGAAAGTAAACACAGAGCGAACCTTACGCCAACGGGAACAGCCGCGGATGAACTGCCCTTCTGTGATCATTGTTAAAAGTCCCATTAAGAACATCAACAAATAATAGAACACGAAGAAAAGAAGCAAAATCGTGGCAGCACGCTCCAAGCCGTTGCTTTCGGGATGAATGATCCAAAAGATAACGTCACTCAGCGCACAGCCAACACTAACAATAAAGCCAAGAATGCCGGGCAAAATCGTCATCATCATATCATAGCAGGCGAAGCTTCCGCGGAACATACCCTTAAAGAGCTTTCCTGCATACCTTCCGAACACTTGATAAAAGCCCTTTGCCCATCTCATTCTCTGATTCCAGGATTGAGAAAATTTTTCCGGCTGCTCATCATACAAAATTGCGTTGCCGCAATATCCGATCTTTCCACCATTGACGATGGTGTTGACAGTAAACTCCATATCCTCTGTTAATAGATGGAAAGGCCAGCCGCCGTTCTTCTCGATCAATTCTTTGGAAACGCAAAAACCTGTTCCGGAAATCGCACAGCTTGTATTCAAAAGCATTCTTGCATTGTTCAAATACTTTGCTTCCCGCAAGAACCAAAGAGAATATCCCGCCGAGATCCAGTTAGTGCCGTAATTTTTGGAATTACGATAAGAAGTAAGCGCTTTATATCCTCGATTCAAGCCTTTGTTCATTTCCAAAAGGAAGTTTTCATCGATCAAATTGTCGGCGTCAAACACAACGTAGGCGTCGCAGTCATCTCCAATCTCCCGAAGATGCGCAAACAAATAATCCAATGCATAGCCTTTTCCGATCAATTCAAGATTATTACGCTCCAGAACGTACGCTCCATGCTCTCTGGATACAGAAGCGGTTGAGTCGGTGCAGTTATCTGCAACCACCAGCATACGAATCAATTCAGGGGGATAGTTCTGCTTTTTGATACTATCCAAAAGCTGGCCAATCACCTGCTCCTCGTTTCGCGCCGAAACAATGACTCCGAATTTATGCTGTTTATTTGCCAAAAGAGGCTTCTCTCTCTCTTTTGAAAAAAGAACGTATACAGTATAGAAAAATTGGTAGAAAAACAACAGTGAAAAAACACTCGTCAACACCATTTCAACAATAGTGATGATCTCTCTGATCGTTTGCATATAAAACCCCGATCTTCGCGTTTATAAAATTACAGATACTGTATTATAACATTATATCGAGCAAATGTCAATCACTTTTTGGAATTCCGGAGAGAAGTATGCGGAATCTATTTTTATGAAAGTCAATAACACCGTCTTTTTTCATTTTAGAAAGCTCTCTGCAAAGCGCACTTCTGTCGCAAAACAAATATGCCGCAAGGGCGTTTCTATCGAGCGGGATCTCAAACCACTGTTTTTCTGCCGATAAATCAGATAAATATGTAAAGATCTTCTCCCGCAGAGTAGAGCAAGTCAGGCATCGCGTTCGTTTTTGCGATTCGGCATATTTGAGCGATACAGCTTCAATCAATGCAATCAAAAACTCCCTGGAAAGCTCATGGGTCGAGGACAAAAGCTTCTCGTAAGAAAATGTCATAACCGTACACATCGAATCCGCAAAAACAGAATACTCATTTTTGCATGATGAAAGGTTGCCAATAACATCCCACGGCTTGTACAGCAGATATTCAACTTCCCTGCCCTCGGAAGAATACCTGACGCCATGGGCATATCCGGCACACATAACACCCACGAGCCCGTGTTCGCCCGCACATTGGGGAAGCATTCCACCCTTAGGTACATCAAGCACTTTTATTTGAAGGGCTTCTCGTAATTTTGCATATTCATTTTTCAATATGAGTTCTATAAGCAATTCAAAATGTTGCACAGGCAACCTCCTTTTTGCACACAGTATAGTATAATTTACTCACAAAGTCAATAGCCCTGGGAAAGGATGTGGGCCCATTATGAAGCGATCCACCGAGAATTCTCTCAAAAGAATACGCACTATGCTTGTTTTCCTAGCCTCTTTTGTACTTTTGTGGTATCTTTTATGCGTAATTCTCAATGAACCAATGCGGTTGTCGCCACCCCATCGGGTTATGGAGGCCCTCGCGCACATGAGCATGACTATGACATTTTGGAAAACCATATTGTATTCCACAGGCAGAATTCTTTCCGGCTGTTTTATCGGCTGTCTTTTGGGCGCAACGCTCTCTTTTGCAGAGCAGGATCTTTCTCTTTCCATATTTCGATCATTCGAAAAATACTTTAAAGCGCTCCCGCTTCTTCCGATTTTGTTGGCGGTTTCCTTTATAGCCTTGAATTTCTCAAATACGATCGTTGTTCTGTCCTGCATTATCGTTTCTTCTGCTTCCATGCGAAAAACCTTGCAAACCGGACATCAATCCCTATCCAAAGAACTGCTTCTCATTACAAAGTGTAATTCATCTTATTGGGAAACGGTTTATTATTTACGTCTCCCCCATTTGATCCCCTATTTCTCTCGCGGCCTATCCCCTGCATTCTCAAAAGCTTTTGCAATCGGACTTTCGGTTGAATTTATTTCCCGCACACCCGTCTCCATTGGCCAAAGTCTATTAGCTGCCTATGACTCTATCCTCACCGAACAAGTATTTGTGTGGGTGGTGGTGGCAATTATTCTTTCGTTGTTCATTCGCCGGCTTCTGATTTGCATTGCCAAATATATTCGATTTTCTCCAAGACCGAATGCCGACGATCAATACGCAAGGAACGGAAAAAGCTTTCCTATAGTGTTTGACAAACTCAGCAAATCCGACGGCGAACGCAAAATATTGAACTGTTTCTCCTTTGTTTTCCCTTGCGGAAAAGTAACAGCGATTTGCGGATCGGAAGCACTAATCAAAACTACCATACTATCCATAGCGGCCGGAATCTCTCCCGATGACGAAAATAAATTTCAATTTCCGCCTACCGCCTCCGCTTTGATCTTCAAGGATCCCTGCCTTGTTCCAAATCTGACCGTTCGGGAAAACATTTTATTGGCAAATCGCGCCGCAAATATAAGCAAGATCCTCAAAGCGCTTGCATTGGTAAAGGAAGAGAACAAGCTGCCAGCCGATCTGGACTTCTCGACCCAAAAACGAGTTGCCATCGCACGCGCCATTGCTTTCGGCGGAGGGATCGGTGTCTTCGACGAGCCATTTTACGGAATGGACGACGATACACGTGCTTTGTCTGCCGCCGCTTTGTTCGGAGCTTTTCGCGGCAAAACCGTTGTTTTCTCCGCGGTTCGAGGAGAAGATATACTTCGATATGCAGATGAAGTCTTGGAAGTGCATTAAAATTTGAAAGGCTATTGCATTCTGTGGCTTTTTCGTGTATAATAAATCAAACTATTGTCAGAAAGGTTTTTTTGTATGAAAGCAGTTGTTACCGTCACAGGAAAAGATAGCATGGGAATCATCGCAAAGGTTTCTGCGCTTTGCACCGAATACGATACCAATATCGTAGATATCTCCCAAACCGTTATGCAGGAATATTTCGCCATGATCATGTTGGTCGACCTCGAAAAGATGAGTGCGCCTTTTGGAAACTTTGCAGAAGCGCTGGAGGCATTGGCAGACAGAAGCGGATTAAAGATCCATGCAATGCATGAGGATGTCTTCCAATCCATGCACCGTATTTAACCGAGAGGGCCAATAAGACATGCTGAACATAAACGACGTATTAGAAACCATACGAATGATTGAAACCGAGCACTTGGATATCCGTACCATCACCATGGGCATTTCCCTCTTGGATTGCTGTGGCGGCGATCCCAAGGCTCTCCCGGAACGTATCTACGATAAAATTACCCGCAAGGCAGAACGCCTGGTAAAGGTTGGCGAGGAGCTGGAGCGTGAATTTGGTATTCCCATCGTCAACAAACGCGTATCTGTTACCCCCATCTCTTTGGTTGGTGCAGGGCAGGATCACGAAGGATTTGTAAATCTTGCTCTTGCAATGGATCGCGCCGCCAACACCTTGGGCATCAACTTCATCGGCGGTTACACCGCATTGGTGCAAAAAGGCGCAACGCCCTCTGAGATGACATTGATCGATACCATTCCCGAGGCTTTGGCTTCCACCGAACACGTATGCTCTTCCGTAAACGCAGCCTCCACAAAAGCCGGTATGAACATGGATGTTATCGCACGGATGGGACACGTGATCCGCAAAACAGCTGAATTGACCGCAGACCGTCAGTGCATCGGCGCCGCAAAGCTGGTTGTTTTTGCAAATGCGCCGGACGACAACCCCTTTATGGCGGGTGCTTTCCATGGTGTGGGCGAAGGCGATTGCGTAATCAACGTGGGTGTTTCAGGTCCCGGTGTAGTCTGCTCTGCTATTCAGAGCAACCCCGGTGTTCCTTTTGAACAGCTTGCCGAGACCATCAAAAAGACCGCCTTCAAGATCACACGTATCGGTCAGCTGGTTGCGGGCGAAGCAAGCAAACGTCTCGGCGTTCCTTTTGGCATCGTAGATCTGTCTCTTGCTCCCACACCCGCCGTAGGCGACTCTGTGGCAAGAATTATCGAGGCGATGGGAATTTCGCAGTGCGGCGGATGCGGCACCACAGCGGCTCTGGCACTGTTAAACGACGCGGTAAAGAAGGGCGGCGTTATGGCCTCCTCCAAGGTAGGCGGACTTTCCGGTGCATTTATCCCTGTTTCCGAGGACGAGGGTATGATTGCCGCCGCAAACAGCGGTTGCCTGACTCTGGAAAAGTTGGAAGCGATGACGGCGGTATGCTCTGTCGGTCTGGATATGATCGCCGTTCCCGGCGATACTTCTGCGGCAGTTATTTCCGCGCTGATTGCTGACGAGCTTGCCATCGGCGTTGCCAATACCAAGACCACGGCGGTACGCTTGATTCCCGCCATTGGCAAAAAAGAGGGCGATTCCCTCTCCTTTGGCGGTCT
>JAGBXS010000081.1 GCA_017629175.1 Clostridia bacterium | reverse complement strand
TCGACGTAGACTTCGACACCGAGATCTTGGACGCCATGGAGGATCCCTACGATTATACCGAGCGTAAGGAGGTCTACCAAGACCACGGACACTCCGTCTTCAACGGCACTTGGGACAGAGCCTACTACAACGGTAATTTCTACTGTTATTTCGGCATCGCCCCGGTTCTGCTGTTCATGTTCCCCGTGTATTTCTTCACGGGAATGGTGCCCAACGCGGGGCTGACCACCGTTTTCGTCTGCATCATCGGCATTTGCTCACTCTTCGGATTACTGCTGAAGATGATCCGTTACTTCAAAGTAAAGGTTCCGCTGTTGCTCCTTTGCATCGGATATCCCGTTTTGGTCTTGGGCTCCTTACTGCCCATGATCGCTCTGTGTGCGGATATGTATTACCTTGCCGTGGCAAGCGGGATCTCCTTCTTCTGCCTTACCGCCTTCCTGGGCTTTTCCGCCCTTTGCTCCTCCCACGCCTTGTGGAGAAGAGTGCTGTTTGCGCTGAGCGGCATTTCCCTTGCCGTCACCTTGGCCTCCCGCCCCACAGTGGTGCTGTATGCCGCCGTACTCATCCCGCCCTTTCTGGCGGTGCTGTTTGAGAAGGGGAGAGCAACCGCCGCCAAGCTCATCGACGCCGCAGCCTTCCTGCTTCCGCTGATCGTAGCGGTGATCCCCGTGCTGTGGTACAATTATATCCGCTTCGATTCTCCCTTTGAGTTCGGTGCCACCTATCAGCTTACCTTCAGCAACATTTCCTACAACCAAATCACTCCCGCCCTGCTGGGAGAGACCTTCTTCCACTATTTCCTGCAGTATCCGCAGATCAGCGGGCTGTTCCCGTATCTCCGCCCCTCCCACCTTGCCTTGGATACCTACGGCACCTATTTCTACTCTGTAAGCAGTATCGGTGCCCTGGCCTTCCCCTTGACCTGGTGCGGAGCTGCTCAGAGCTTTACCACCAAGAAGCAGCCGGTGAAAAAAGCCACCTATCTCTTGCTTCTGCTGTTGCCCTTCGCCGTGGCCTTCGCAAACCTTTGCCTGGGCGGCGTGAACATCCGCTACCTTTCCGATATTTTGTTCCCGCTGATCCTATTGGGGCTTTTGGTGGTCTTGGAGCTGGCAGGGAAGGCGAGCGAACGCCTTTCCGACGGCACCTCTTACCGTATCTTCCTGCTTTTTGCAGGCATTCTGGCGCTTACCGCCTTGATGGCCTTCTTCTTGCTGTTTGCCAACGAGCGCAACGGCATCTATCTGCAAAACCCTGCCGTTTTCCGTTTCTTCGCCTCATTATTTTCGTAATATAAAAAGGAGTCCGCTATGAAACTGCGCATTCTTACCTTCAACATCCAGCATTGCCGTTCCTACGTCTACCGCGACGAGGACCGTATCGACTTCGACCTGTTTGCCGATACCATCCGTTGCTTCGACCCCGATATCGTGGGTCTCAACGAGGTGCGGGGAGAGGGAACCCATCCCGCCTATACTGCCCAAGCGCAGATCCTGGCGGAAAAGCTGGGCTATCACTATTACTTCTATCCCGCCCTGAACGTATGCGGCTACGGCCTTTACGGCAACGCCATTCTCTCCAAGCATCCCATCCTGAACCCCGAGATCATCCCCATTCCCGACCCCGAGCGCAAGCTGGATGGAAAATTCTATGAGACCCGTTGCGTAGCCAAAGCTGAGTTCGCGTTAGGCGGGGGATTGACCGTGCTGGTCACCCACTTCGGGTTGAACCCCGACGAGGCACAGAACGCCGCAGACACCGTTTGCGCCGCCATCGATCACGCAAAGACCCCCGTGATCTTGACGGGCGACTTTAACCTCCGCCCGGATAACCCTCTGCTGGATCCCATCCGCCAGCGTATGACCGACACCGAGGATTACTTCCGTTGCCCCGGTCTCATGTCCTATCCCTCCGACAGACCCTACGAGAAGATCGACTACGTCTTCACTTCTCCCTCTGTCAAGGTGGAGTTCGCCACCATTCCCCAAATGGAGGTCTCTGACCACCGCCCTCTCTTCGCCGTGGTGGAGATCCCCGACTAACCCCCATGCAAAACGAAAAAGCAGAGCGTTTTTGCGCTCTGCTTTTGTATTTTATCAGATCCGTTTTCCGTCTACAAACACGCCCTTGAGATCGTAGCTGTCATCCAGCAAAAGCAGATCTGCCGCTTTTCCCACGGCAATGCTTCCGGTAAGATGCTCCATCCCGATGACTCTTGCGGGATTCAAGGATGCCATGCGGGACACGTCCGCCAAGGCATACCCGTGCTGTAAAAGGTTCTTAAAATCGTAGAACAGGTTGCAAACGCTCCCTGCAATCACGCCCTCGGGAGTCTTGCAGAGGTTACCCTTGACAATGCGTCTGTGCCCCTCCACAATGTATTCGCCGTCTCCCAGCCCGGACATAACGCCGGTATCACTGATCATTACGATCTTGTCCACACCCTTGCTGCGAATGGCAAGCTCCACCGCCGCAGGGGTGTTGTGTACGTAATCGCAGATCAACTCACAGGTTAACCGATCGTCCGTCAAGGCTTCGCCTACGGCACCGGGTTCTCTGTGGGTAAACCCGCTCATGGCGTTGAACAAATGGGTCGTCAAGGTCGCCCCCGCGTCCGCCATAGCCTTGGCTTGAGCATAGGTAGCGTTGGTATGTCCGATGGAAGGGTTGGCACCGTGCGCCAATACCGTCTCCACCAAAGGCAGAACACCCTCCACCTCGGGCGCCATGGTGATGGTGCGCAACGCTCCCTCGCAGGCGGCAATATACTCCAGCAAAGCACCCTTTTCCGGCTTTGCCAAATTCTCGGGACGCATCGAGCCGATACGGTTGGGGGAGAGGAAGGGTCCTTCCATGTTAATGCCCCCGATTTTCGCACCGAGAGGCTTGCGATCCATCTCTCTCTTGACGTTGCCGATGGCCTTCAGCAACCGTTCGTGGGGCAAACAGCGGATGGTGGGCACCACCGTGGTGATGCCGCTTTCCGCCAAATACTGCAAACCGCTGTCAAACCGTTCATCTTCCGCGGCAAATTCCGTACCCATGCAACCGTGGTTGTGGGTGTCGATCAGACCGGGCACCACCGTAAGGCCGGTGATGTCCAAAACCTCGCCGTCAAGAGGAAGCTTTTCTCCCATTGCGGCAATCAGCCCGTCCTTGATCAGCAGATCCCCGCGGATCAACCCATCTTTTTCCGTGAGGATGCTCCCTCCTCGCAGAAGGGTGGTCATCCTTCGATCTCCTTCAGCATTCTGTGCAGATTTTCTACGCTGATCTCAATGGCCATCAGGTTGTCCTCGATGCCCTCAAACTCCAGGGAGTAATAGCCCTTGTAACCGGAATCGTGGATTGCCTGGAGACACTGCTTGGAGGGCACGTCACCGTGACCGAAAATGGTGGCACGGCGGTAGTTGCCTGCACGGGTACGACCCCATCCTCTGCCGGGGTTGGGATACATACCGTCTCTCCAGAAGGCATCCTTTACGTGTACGTGGCTGATCAAGGGCAACAGCTTGGAAACGGCAATAGCGCAGTTTTCATCCACACCGCCGAAGTTGCCGATGTCGCACAGATAACGGTAGTTGGGATGATCCACTGCTTTGAACATAGCCAGCATTCTGTCGGAATCCTGCATCAGTCTGCCGTGGTTCTCGGAACAGGTGGTCACGCCCTTGGAGGCGGCGTATTCCGCAACCTCGCGGATGGCGGGAGCGGCTACGGGAATGATGGATTCATAGGTCTGCACGCCCTCAAATTCGGGATAGAAGCCGTAGGCAATGTCGTGGCGCATCAGCTTGATGCCCAGCTTGGAGGCCAGATCCACGTGCTTTTTCACACGCTCGATCTCGGAGCGTACGTCCTTCTGGAAGAAGTTTGCGCCGGTGGTATAAATGGGAGTCTCCAAGCCCAGCTTGTCAGCCTCCTCCTTCAAAGAGGTCCAGAAGGCCTCCAGATCGGTTGTCTTATCGGGAGCAACGTCATCCACCACGAACTCGATACCCGTGCAGCCCAATTCCTTGCTCTTTTGCAGCATCTCGGGGTAGGTGATCTGTCCGGCAACGAAAGCTCGCCAGAAGCTGTATGTACTGATACAAGTTTTCATCAGAGAACGATCTCCTTCTTGGTTTCGGCGGATTCATAGATGGCGTCCAGCATTCTCTGCATGGTAACGGCCATGTCGATGGGATAACGGGTGGGCTTATCGTTCAGCACGCAGTCCGCAAAATGGGTGATCTCTGCCAGGAATCTGTCGTTGTCGTCCAATCCCACGCGGTCGTCGGAAAGATAGCCGTCACGCTCGCCGTAGATGGTAGCGGAGGTCACGTCTGCGCCTGCCTTGGAGCCGAAGATCTGGGTGTCGGAATGAGAAGGACCGTTGATCGCCCAGGAAGCCTCAAACATCAGCATAGCGCCGTTCTCAAAGTGAATAACGCCTGCGCCCATATCCTCGGTATCAAACTGATTGTCGGGGCAGGGGATACCCTTCCATCTGTCCACACCCTTGGTCTGGTAATCGCCGATGTGTTTAGAAATGAAAGCGGAAACACGGGTGGGCTTGGGGCAACCCATGATGTACCAAGCCGCATCGATACCGTGTACGCCGATATCGATCACAGGGCCGCCTCCTGCAGCCTTCTTGTCGGTGAACCAACCGGAGGGAGTACCTCTGCGGCGGATATAGCTGGTCTTGGCATAATAGACCTCGCCAAACTCGCCCTTGGCAACCTGATCGTGGAGGAATTCGTTCTTATGACCGAATCTGCCGGGAACCGCCAGGAAGAACTTCACGCCTGCTTCGTCAACAGCCTTCTTGATCTCAAAAGCCAGCTCGTCGGAAACGGTGAGGGGCTTTTCGCACATCACGTGCTTGCCTGCCTTTGCGGCGGCAATGGCGCTGGGTGCGTGTCCGTTGTTCCAGGTGCAGATATCGATTGCCTGGATTTCTTCGTCAGCCAGCATTTCTTCGATGGTGTCATATACCTTGGGAATGCCGTACTTCTTGGCCACGGCCTCGGCCCGTTCTCTGTCCAAGTCCATGATGGCGACAACGGTGGCGTTATTGCATTTTGCGTAAGCGGGGAGATGAGCGTTGCTGGCAATGTTGCCCGCGCCGATCATACCAATCTTCAGTTTTTCCATAGGTTGTGCACTCCTTTTAAATTAGCTTTTTTGCTTGCCTTGAGTATAGCATAATCTTTTTGGAAAAGCAATATTGACAACATAAAAAAAGTAGGTTAAAATATAGGAAATCCCACCATAGGAGGGTGATACAGATGTTCGAAAGCAACGAAAAAGAAAAGCATACCTTCAAGGAGTCCGCGCCCCAGCTCCCGCCCATGGATTGCGAGCATTGCGTGTACTACGTCTACGACGAGGAGGCGGACGAGGATTTCTGCGATCTCTCCCTTGACGAGGACGAGGAGATCAAGTTCTTATCCTCGGGAAGCCGCTGCTGCCCCTGGTTCCGCCTCTACGACGAATACAAGACCGTCCGCAAGCAAAACTGAGAACGACTTTAAACCCCTTTTTGCAAAAAGGGGTTTAAAAATCCCCAAAAACCTTTCCCTCCAAAACCGATATAATCGGTTTTGGCAATAGGGTTTCTTGGAAGGCGCGGAAACCTTCTTTTTCCCGAAAAGAAGGTTTTCGCAAATCTTATCACAGAAAGGAAATCACTATGAACTACTTAGTAGGCCCCCTTGTCTTGGACTCCAAGACCAACCAGCGTGTGCGTATCACCTTTTCCGACGGCAAGCAGATCGAAGCGGTGTACGACGATACCTTCGGCTACAACCACTCCTTCTACACCGACAGCGGAAAGGAGATCCGCCTCTCCAACCACTTCATGCACCTAAAAGGCATCAAAATCGAAAAAATCTAAAATAAAACAGCAAAACCATAAGGAATTTCCCGCTCTTGGGTGTATCTGTAGTTGAAAGGAGGTGTCCGCCATGGATCACGGTGAAAGTAGCTACCGCCGTTTTCTGGAGGGCGACAAAAACGCCTTTGACCACGTATTCGTTTTGTATTACGATTCCCTCACCTTTTTTGCAAACCGCTACGTGGAGAACGTCCACGATGCGGAGGACATCGCCATCAACACCTTGTTAGAGCTGTTGCTCCACCCCAAGCGTTACAACTTCCGTACACCCTTGAAAGCCTACCTCTTCGCCATCGCCCGCAACAAATCTCTGAATTTTCTGCGTGACCACCGTAAGGACACCGTCCTCCCGGAGGACGTGGAGGGGGAGCTGGCGGACAACCGCTCCTTAGCCGAGGAGCTGATCAAAAAGGAAGAGCATCGCGCCTTGAATCAAGCCTTGGACACCCTCCCCGCAGATCTGCGTGCCGCCATCCACTTGGTGTACTTCGAGGAGCTGTCTTATGAACAAGCCGCAAGGGTCATGGGGAAGAGCAAAAAGCAGATCGACAACCTGCTGTATCGCGCCAAAGCGATCCTGCGGGACACACTGGGAAAGGAAATGAACCTATGAGAAGAGATCTTGAACAAGCCAAGGCAGAGTTGGAGCGCCGCTACGCCGCAAGCCTTGCAAAAAAAACAAGACGGTCTGCCGCCATCCGTAAGGCGGGCACCGTCTGCATCCTCTTACTGTCCTTTACTTTACTGACCGTAGGAGTCGCCATCAGAACCCCCGAGGGGCAAACCACCCTCCCGGGAATAGAATCCTCCGCCGCCGATTTGGAGAACAGTACCTCTTCCGAATCCTCCGAGGAGACCTCACGCCCCGTTCAAATGAGCGGCTCTAAAAACCTCATGGCTGGGATCACCCCCATGTCCGTTACCAAACGGAAACCGGACAACGCCTTTATAAACGCCCAAACCGACTTCGCCGTGAAGCTTCTGCAGCAAAGCCGGAAGCGTGATGGCGAAAAGGGTGCCTTGGTGTCTCCCTTGTCCGCCCAGCTTTGTCTGGCAATGGTTGCCAACGGTGCCGGCGGCGAGACCCTTGCGGAGATGGAAAAGGTTCTCGGGGGAGACCTATCCATCCAACAGCTCAACGAATACCTCTCCGCCTACGGGGAAAGCCTGCCCTCCACCGAGAAGACCAAGCTGCTCATAAACAACGCCATCTGGTTCAAGGAAGGCTACCCCTTCTATACCGACTTCCTCCAGACCAACGCCGACTACTACGGCGCAGCATTGTACCAAGCCCCCTTCGATGGCACCACCTTGCAGGAGATCAACGACTGGGTCAATACCAATACCGACGGCATGATTCCCAAGCTGTTTGAATATCTGGACTTGAACACCAAAATGGTGCTGATCAACACCCTTCTCTTCGACGGCACCTGGGAGACCGCTTACGCCGACGAGGACATAAAGGACGGCATCTTCTATTCCTACAGCGGCAAGGAGCAGACCGTGGAGATGATGTGTTCCACCGAGTCTGTGTATTTTTCCGACCAAACCGCCGAAGGCTTCCTCAAATACTACGATGGCAAGGACTATGCCTTCGCCGCTATCCTCCCCGACCGGGGAATCGACATTTTTGAATACGTCGATTCCTTGACCGGAGATTCTCTGCAAAGCCTCTTGTCCAATATGTGGGGGATGGAGGTCCGTGCTCAATTACCCAAATTCAAATTTGAGTATTCTATGAATTTGAAACCCATCCTCAGTGACATGGGTATGCCCACCGCATTTATGGAGGGCTTGGCAGACTTCTCCGGGATGAGTCCCCACTCCCTCGATATCAGCCAAGCGGTGCAGAAGACCGCCATCGAGCTTTCTCCCACCGGCACCAAGGCAGCGGCCGCTTCGGGCGCGGGAGGATTTGATTCGTTACCTTTTTCCTTGACCCTGAACCGTCCCTTCGTGTATATGATCTTGGACACCAAAACCAACCTGCCTTTGTTCATCGGCGTGATGACCGAAATGTAAATCCAACACAAAAAGGAGCCTCCGTGGCTCCTTTTTTTGCCTTTTTCACCCTCCAAAAACGTTAGTTTTTGGCAATCAAGTTCTTTGAAGATTCTTAAGAAACTTTCTTTCAAGAAAGTTTCTTAAGCGTCCCACCAAAAAAGTTTCTTAAGCGTCCCACTGCGCTCCTTACTCATCCATGTCCAGCATGGTAACCGCTTCTTCCTCGGGAGCGGAACTCTTCTTTTCCACCAGGCTGTCCGGCTCTTCCGTAAAGCTATGCACCACAGGAGTTTCCTCTCCCGTCTCAATCTTTTTGGTATGAGCGGCGTACTGTTTCCAGGAAATAGCCCCTTTGATCATGCGGGAGAACAAAGTCTTCAGCTCTGCGATCTGAATGGCAACCTCTCTTTGAGAGATGGCGATCACAGGGATCCCCAATTCCAGGTTGTTCTTCGCCATGCGGGCGTATCTGCCCTCCAGCTCTTCCACGTAGCTGTCGGTGTCACTCAAGGTCAACCCCAGCATAGGAGCCTTGGTCAAGCCGAACACCTTCATGGAGGCGATGTTTACCCACTCCACGTAAACCCCGTTCTTGCCGCCCACCAAATAACTGGTAAAGCCCTTGTTGGTGATCACCAAAGCATCGGTGGGGCAGATCCCGCGGTACAACAGCATACAGTAAAGGATCAAGCCGCTCCCCGCAAACAGAATGCCAACTCCCATGATGGCGTAACCAACTGCCTGAGAAGGAGGCGCGATGGGCAGAAAGGGCAGGGAGATCAAAAAGATGCCCGCCAAAATCAAAAACAAATAAGAGAAGCCGTACAGCAGAAAATCTGCCTTCTTGCGCTTGATGCGAATGTTGTCGTTCTTAACCATGCCAAATTACTCCTGAAACAATGTAATCAATCTTCAAAATCCTTGCGCCCGGTGGGGGAGTCCTCCGCCACGATGGTGAACATCGCGTCGTTTACCGTGATAGTGTCCTGCCCATCCTTCTTCTGATAGGTGGCAAGCAACGCCCCGTCGGACTTGCGGTATAGCGTAAGAGTCAGCCCCAGCCCCGTGAAATCCAAAGAGCCGTTCTCCTTCAGCGGAATCTCGATCTCGCCAAAGCATACCCGCGCGTAGCCGTAACGGCCGATGGCGTCCTCTTCGATCTGCAACAGGGGGTAGATCTTCCCGTTCTTATCCTTCAATTCATAAAGGATGGCATCGCTGGTATCGGAATCGGTGAGCTTCTTATTGTACTTGATGCCCAGATCCAGCTCCTTGGTCTCCGCCGCGTAGAAGCAGGTGGAGGAGGAGAGGGTGATACTGCCTTGCTCGTTCATAAAGTCCATGATGATCACTTGGTGAACCTTGTAATCGTCGGTTTCCTCCGCCAGCTTTTGGGTGGCGTCGGTGAACATCATCTCCGTGTAGATCCCCGATTCTCTGGTGGTAAACAGCACCGCCAAAACCAAGATCCATACCAGCGCGGAAGCCCCGTAAAGGATGCCCTTAAAGGTATTTTTCACCACGCGGAAGGCTTTCGACTCCCGCTCGTCTCGTACGTCGTCAAATTCCTGATCGGAAAAGCTCATTGTATATTCTCCCTTTCTTTGGGTGACATAATAATTGTTATTTTTCGGTGGAAAACTCCATTTATCCACCGGTTTTTGCACATTCGGTGGATAACTTTTCCCGCTTTCCCTTGAAAAGCTTGGATTTTCTAAGGAGTTATCCACATTATCCACACAGTTATCCACAAAAGCGCACCGCGATTATGTCAACTAACGGATATGTATAACAGGCAAAAAAACGTGAATAATGAGGGAATTTAAATAGAACCGAAGTATTTTCGATCCAAACTCCTCATGCGGATGGCGGTGGCAACGTGTTGCTTGCCGATCTGCTGACATTCCTCAAAATCCGCAATGGTACGGGCAACCTTCAGAAGGCGGTTGTACCCGCGGGCGGAAAGACTCAGCTTGTCAAAGGCTCTGCGGATCAGCTCCTTGGCATCCTCGTCCAGGCGGCAGAACAGCTCCAGATGCTGGGGCTCCATCAAGGCGTTGGCGGTGAGGGGAGACCCGTTCCGCAGACGGATGCCGTCAAAACGCTCCAAGGCAAAGGCTCTCGCCTTGGTCACTCTGGCGCGGATCTGCTCACTGGTCTCGCAGGCAACCGCGGAATGAAGATCGTCAAACTCCAAAGCGCCTACCTCTACCTGAATGTCAATGCGGTCCAAAACGGGGCCGGAGACCCGGCCGAGATAGGTGTTCTTGCTCTTGGGAGAGCAGCTGCAGGACTTTGTGGGATGCCCGTAGAAGCCGCAGGGGCAGGGGTTCATGGCACAAACCAGCATAAAGGAGCAGGGGAAGGTCGCCGATCCCGCCACGCGGGAGATGGTGACACGATGCTCCTCCAAGGGCTGACGGATGGTCTCTCTGGCCTTGGGCGCAAATTCCGGGAACTCGTCCAAGAACAAAACGCCGTTGTGCGCCAGGGAGATCTCTCCGGGCTGTGCGTGGGAGCCTCCTCCCGCCAAGGCGGCAGAGGAGATGTTATGATGAGGCGAACGGAAGGGTCGCCGTGTCAGCAAGGGGTTTAACTCAGAGGAAAGCCCCGCCACGGAATAGATCTTGGAGCTTTCAATGGCTTCCTCATAGGTCAGCGGGGGAAGGATGTGGGGCAAACGGGAAGCCAGCATACTTTTACCCGAGCCGGGAGGCCCGATGAGCATGACGTTGTGCATACCTGCCGCGGCAACCTCCAAGGCCTTCTTGGCGGTCTCTTGTCCCTTGACCTCCGAGAAATCCGGTGCGCCGTCAAAGCAGGTCTTCAGAATGCTTTCCCCGCAGAACTGCAAGGGCTCGATGGGAAGGATCCCGCGGAAGTGCAGAAGGATCTCCCGCACGTCGTGAACGGGGTATACGTTGATCCCCGGTGCGGCAGAAGCCTCGGGGGCGTTTTCCGTAGGACAGAAGAAATGCTGAAAGCCGTTTGCCGCCGCGGAAAGAGCCATGGGCAACGCGCCGTTGATGGGACGGAGGGTTCCCGACAGGGAAAGCTCACCCACGAAAACGGAACTTGAAAAATCAGCGTTTCTCACTTCCTCGGGCTTCAGCAGAGAGAGGAGAATGGGCAGGTCGTAAATCGTACCTTCCTTGCGGATATCCGCAGGGGCGAGGTTCACGGTGATCTTACCCGTCTTCATGGAGAGGTTCAAGTCCCGCCCCGCAGAGCGTACACGGGCGGCGGCTTCCTTCACCGCCGTATCCGGCAGACCGATGATCTCCAGATGATACTCCGAAGAGGGGACGGAGGAGGCCTCCACAGTTACGATCTGCCCCTCAATTCCCCGCAACGCGGCGGAATAATACGTATGAACCATACACCGACCCTCTTTCCTTATATAAAATCACACCTATCATATCACATTCTTTTTTCATTTTCAAGTCCGAAAAATGCAAACAAAAGAAATTTTCTGTTAAAAATATGCGTACAAAAGAATTTCTGTAAAGAAAATCAAAAAAAATAGAAAAAAATTGACGTTTTCTCTTTACAGATGCGAAAAAAAGTGGTATGATAGAGAGCACGAAATAAATTAGGAGGCTATAAAAGCATGGCATTTTTGCAAAGAAAAAAAGTTTCCATGGATGGTAACACTGCTGCCGCACACGTATCCTACGCGTTTACGGAAGTAGCAGCCATCTACCCCATCACCCCTTCCAGCCCCATGGC
>JAGBXS010000080.1 GCA_017629175.1 Clostridia bacterium | reverse complement strand
GCGCATGCCCAGCAGGGTGTTGATCAGGCTCAGGCCGTCCGCGCCGGCGTCCTCGCAGGCCTTGGCAACAGCCACGATATCGGTCACATTGGGGCTGAGCTTGATGTAGACGGGCTTGGTGGTAACGGCTTTTACCGCCTTGGTTACCTCTGCCGCCGCCTCGGGAGACGTGCCGAAGCTCATGCCGCCGTGATGCACGTTGGGACAGCTGACGTTGACCTCCAGGATGCCAACCTGGTCTTCTTTATCCAGCTTTTCGCAGGTGTAGGCGTAATCCTCCACGGAAAAGCCGCTGACGTTGGCAATCACCTTTTTGTGGAAATATTTCTTCATCTCCGGCAGTTCGTGGGCGATGACGTGATCCACGCCGGGGTTCTGCAAGCCCACGGAGTTGATCATTCCCGCGGGGCACTCCGCGATACGGGGCGTGGGGTTGCCGAAACGTTCGTCCCGGGTAGTTCCCTTAAAGGAGAAGGTGCCCAGGCAGTTGATGTCGTACAGCTCGGAAAACTCCTTGCCGAAGCCGAAGGTACCGCTGGCGGGGATGACGGGGTTATCCAGCTCCCAGCCGGACAGGGTTACGCGTGTGCTTCCCATATGATCTCCTCCCTTTCCAGAACGGGTCCGTCCTTGCAGATCCGCTTGTTGCCGTAATAGGTTTTGCAGCTGCATCCCATGCAGGCGCCGAAGCCGCAGCCCATACGCTCCTCAAAGCTGTACTGACCGCTTGTCGCCGCCGTCTTCTCGATGGCGCGGAACATGGGCATGGGGCCGCAGGTGTAGAAATAGGTGTAGTCAAGATCCTTCAGCACGTCGGTAACGAAGCCCTTGGTGCCGTAGCTTCCGTCGGCGGTAGTCACGTAAACGGGAACGCCCAAGGCCTTGAAATCTTCCTCCAGGAAGATCTCGCTCTGCTTGTTGAAGCCCAGGATCACAGAAGGGTGCTTCCCCTCCGCCAACAGCTTCTTGCACAGATTGAACATGGGAGGGATGCCTACACCGCCGCCGATGAGCACGGGGGTGTCCCCGCTTTTTGCGGTGTTATAACCGTTGCCAAGACCTAAAAGGGTATCGATCTCCGTGCCTGCGGGGATCTTTTCCATGGCCTCGGTGCCGTGGCCCACGATCTTGTAGAGAATGGTGACGGTATTTTCGTCGTAATCACACACCGAGATAGGACGGCGCAGGGTAAAGCCGTCCAGCTTCAGGTTGATAAACTGCCCGGGGGCGGTGATGGCAGAGGTATCCCCCGCCAGCACCATACGGCAGACGTCAGCCGTGAGATGGATATTCTCGGTGACGGTAAGTTTGGTTTGTATCATGTGTTTGCTCCGTTATGAGTCAATGGTGGAGATCTCCATGGTGATCTCTTCCAGAACGTCCAGCAGAACGCGGACGGTGTCCAGCGCGGTGAAGATGGTAACGCCGTTTTCTACTGCACAGCGGCGGATCTCGATACCGTCGGAGGCGGCACCTGCGGACTGGTAGTCACGGGTGTTGATGACGTAGTTCACGTAGCCCTGGCGGATGGACTCGAAGATCTCCTCGCTTCCCTCGTTGAGCTTCTTCTTCACACGGGTACGGATGCCGTTCTCCTTCAAGAACTTGGCAGTGCCGCTGGTAGCCTCGATGTTGAAGCCCATCTGATAGAAGCGGCGGATGAGGGGCAGAGCCTCCTCTTTATCCTTGTCCGCAATGGTTGCAAACAGAGTACCGTAGTTCACCACCTGCATGCCGGAGGCCTGCAGTGCCTTGTAGAGGGCGCGGGTGAGTTTCTTGTCGTAGCCGATGGCCTCGCCGGTGGACTTCATCTCGGGGGACAGGTAAGCGTCCATACCCCGCAGCTTTTGGAAGGAGAAGGCGGGCACCTTAACGTACCACTTTTCCTTGTCGCCGGGGTAGATCTCCGTGATGCCCTGTTCCTTCAAGGATTTGCCCAGGATGACCAGAGTACCGATGTCTGCCAGACAGTAGCCGGTGGACTTGGAAAGGAAGGGAACGGTACGGGAGGAGCGGGGGTTGACCTCGATGATATAGACGTTGTCCTCTTTATCTACGATGAACTGGATGTTGTAAAGGCCTACGATGCCGATGCCCAGACCCAGCTTTTTGGTATAGTCCAAAATGGTATCGCGGACAGCCTGGGAAAGGGTGAAGGTGGGATATACGCTGATGGAGTCGCCGGAGTGGATACCGGTACGCTCTACCAGCTCCATGATACCGGGAACGAACACGTCGGTGCCGTCGCAAACTGCGTCAACCTCGACCTCTTTACCGATGATGTACTTATCGACCAAGACGGGACGATCCTCGTCGATCTCCACGGCGGTCTTCAGGTACTGACGAAGCTGCTGCTCGTTGGCAACGATCTGCATGGCTCTGCCGCCCAGCACGAAGGAGGGGCGCACCAGCACGGGGTAGCCGATCTCTGCCGCCGCCGCGATGCCGTCCTCTACGCAGGTAACTGCCTTACCCTTGGGCTGAGGAATGTTCAAGGCGGAGAGAACTTTCTCAAAGGAGTCGCGGTTTTCCGCACGCTCAATGGCCTCGCAGTCGGTACCGATGATGGTAACGCCGCGGTTGCGCAGAGGCTCTGCCAGGTTGATGGCAGTCTGACCGCCCAGAGATGCGATGACACCGTAGGGCTTCTCCAGCTCGATGATGTTGCACACGTCCTCGGTGGTGAGAGGCTCGAAGTACAGCTTATCGGAGCAGGTGTAGTCGGTGGAAACGGTCTCGGGGTTGTTGTTGATGATGATGGCCTCGTAGCCGTTGGCCTTGATGGTCATGACCGCGTGAACGGTGGAGTAGTCGAACTCGACGCCCTGGCCGATACGGATAGGACCGGAGCCAAGCACGATGATCTTCTTACGGTCGGAGGCAACGGACTCGTTCTCCTCGCCGTAGGTGGAGTACAGGTAAGAAACGTCTGCGGCATACTCTGCGGCGCAGGTGTCGATCATTTTATAGGTGGGGAACAAATTGTTCTCTTTACGGAAATTCCAAACCGCGTCCTCGGTGGTGTTCCAGCAATCCGCCACGGCTCTGTCGCAGAAGCCGTAGTGCTTAGCCTCCTTCAAGGTATCCAGATCGAAGGGCTTGAGAGCGATCTCCTTTTCCATTTCCACGATGTGGCGCAGGATGTCGATGAACAGCAGGTCGATCATGGTAGCCTTGCAGATGGCATCGGGATCGGTGCCGCGGCGCAACAGCTCTGCAATGGCATAGATACGGTCGTCGGTGCCCTCTCCGATGTAGGCAAGCATCTCCTCGGTGGAAGCGTTGTCAAACTTCTTCATGTGCAGGTGGTACACGCCGATCTCCAGGGAGCGGATGGCCTTCAAGAAGCTTTCCTCCACGGTTCTGCCGATGGACATGACCTCGCCGGTAGCCTTCATCTGGGTGGAAAGCTTGTTGCTGGCGTCTGCAAACTTATCGAAGGGGAAACGGGGCATCTTGGTAACCACGTAGTCCAGAGTGGGCTCACAGCAAGCGGGGATGGCGGCAAGCTTGATCTCGTCCAGAGTCATACCCATGGCGATCTTTGCGGTGACTCTTGCGATGGGGTAGCCGCTGGCCTTGGAAGCCAAAGCGGAGGAACGGGAAACGCGGGGGTTTACCTCGATAACGTAGTAACGGAAGGACTGGGGATCCAAGGCAAACTGCACGTTACAGCCACCCTCGATCTTCAGTGCGCGGATGATCTTCAGGGCACTGTCGCGCAAAAGCTGTGCCTCTTTGTTGGTAAGGGTCTGACAGGGGCAGACTACCACGGAGTCGCCGGTGTGGATACCTACGGGGTCCACGTTCTCCATGTTACAGATG
>JAGBXS010000079.1 GCA_017629175.1 Clostridia bacterium | reverse complement strand
GTGAGTTCGTTCAGTGCGATATCGATATCCTGGGCTCCGACAGCATGGATTGCGAGGTGGAGCTGATCTCCGTCACCGCAGAAGCACTGCTGGCGGTGGGCATCGATGAGTTCAAGGTGCGGATCAACCACCGCAACCTGCTGCGCAATCTGATCATCTGGTGCGGCTTCCCCGCAGAGGCCTCCGATACCGTGTGCGTCACGGTGGACAAGGCTGACAAGATCGGGTTTGACGGCGTGAAGAACGAGCTTTGCGAAAAGGGCTTTGGGGAGGAGGCGGCAGACAAGCTGATCTCCATCCTTACCGGTGACCTTCGCCTTGAGACCCTTGCGGCTTACGGCTGTGAGGCGGAGGCAGAGGTGCTGTCTTCTATCTTGGAGCAGACCAACGCCTTGGCGGAAGGGAAGTATCAGGTGATTTTCGACGCCACCTTGGTACGCGGTCAGGGTTATTATACCGGTACCGTGTTTGAGATCGAGTGCCCTGCCTTCGGCGGAACCGTTGCAGGTGGCGGCAGATACGATAATCTGATCGGCAAGTTTACCGGGGAATCCGTTCCCGCGGTAGGCTTCTCCATTGGCTTCGAGCGGATCTTCTCCGTGCTTTGCCAGCGGGGTGAGCTGGGGCAGAAGGAGCGCATTGCACTGTTCTATGACGAAGGACAGATCGCAGAGGCCATTCGTTACGCCCGCACCCTCCACGACGAGTTTGACGTGACCTTGGTGAAAAAGAAGAAAAAAGTGGGCAAGCAGCTTGCTCAGGCGGAGGCACAGGGCTACCGCTACGCAGAATTTTTGGAAAATCCCGGCCAGCGCAAACCGCTTGGCGTGAAAGAAGGAGAATAAAAGATGGCAGAACTGATGGGCGGCGACCGCCGCACCCACCGTTGCGGCGAGTTGCGCCGCGAGCATGCAGGCGAGAGAGTCTGCGTGATGGGATGGGTCAAAAAGAAGAGAAATTTGGGCAATCTGTTGTTCTTGGATCTGAGAGACCGTACCGGCTTCGTTCAGCTGGCGTTTGACGATACCACCGACCCCGCATTGTTTGAGAAGGCGGCTTCCTGCCGTAACGAGTTCGTGCTTTCCGTGTGCGGAACGGTGAGAGTCCGTTCCAGCATCAACACGGAGATCCCCACCGGCGAGGTGGAGATCTATGCGGATTCCGTCAAGATCCTGGGCGAGAGCGAGGTGCCTCCCTTTGAGATCGTGGATGACTGCAAGACCTCCGAGGACATTCGCCTCAAATACCGCTATCTGGATCTCCGCCGCAGTAAATTGCAGCAGAATCTGATGTTCCGTCACCGTGTGGCCAAGGTCACCCGTGACTATTTCGATGAGAACGGCTTTATCGAGATCGAAACTCCCTATCTGATCCGTTCCACCCCCGAGGGTGCAAGAGACTACCTGGTCCCCTCCCGCGTGCATCCCGGCTCCTTCTACGCACTGCCCCAGTCCCCCCAGCTGTATAAGCAGCTTTCCATGGTGGCAGGCTTTGACCGCTACGTGCAGATCGCCCGTTGCTTCCGTGACGAGGATCTTCGCGCAGACCGTCAGCCGGAGTTCACCCAGATCGACCTGGAGATGAGCTTTGTGGACATGGAGGACATCCTGTCCATGGCAGAGGGATACATTCACAGATTGTTCCTTGAGACCATGAACATCGATCTTCCCATGCCCATTCCCAGATATACCTACAAGGAAGTCATGGAGCGTTACGGCTCCGACAAGCCCGACGTCCGCTTCGGCATGGAGATCTGCGATCTTTCCGACGCTGTGAAGAACTGCGGCTTCTCCGTGTTCACCGGCGCGTTGGAGGCGGGCGGAAGCGTTCGCGCCATTGTTCTGAAGGATGCGGCAAGCCGTATGACCCGCAAGGACATTGATAAGCTGGTGGAATACGCCAAGGGTTGCGGTGCCAAGGGTGTTGCCTGGGTACGCCGCGCAGAGCAGACCAGCTCCTCCTTCGCTAAGTTCATGACCGAGGAAGAGATGGAGGCGATCTACACCATCTCCGACTGCAAGGATGGCGACATCCTCCTTGCCATGGCAGACGGTGACACCAACAAGCTGTTGACTCAGCTGGGTCAGCTCCGTCTGGAGGCGGCAAACCGTCTCGGCATCGAGAGAACCGGCTTTGCTTTCCTTTGGGTGGTGGAGTTCCCCTTCTTCGAATACGACAAAGAGAGCGGCGAGTGGCTGGCAATGCACCACCCCTTCACCGCAGTGATGGACGAGTGCCTGCCTTATCTGGAAACGGACAAAGGCAACGTCCGTGCAAAATGCTACGACTTGGTTTTGAACGGTATCGAGCTGTCCTCCGGCTCTATCCGTATCACCGATCCCGTTCTGCAGGCTAAGATCTTCGAGCTGTTGGGTCTTTCCGACGAGGAAGCCCACGCCAAGTTCGGCTACCTGCTGGATGCTTTCCGTTACGGCGCACCTCCTCACGGCGGTATGGCGCTGGGTCTGGACCGTCTGGTGATGCAGATGGTTGGCGCAGAGAGCCTGCGTGACGTAGTGGCGTTCCCCAAGGTGCAAAACGCATCCGAGCTGATGACCGGATGCCCCGCAGAGGTTCCCCAGCAGGCGCTTCGCGAGTTGGGACTCTTGCATGAGCAGAAAAACGAAGGAGAAAACGTATGATCGAGATCAACGGACTCAGTAAAGTTTTCGGTACGCAACGGGCGGTAGATGACGTGTCCTTCCGCGTAGAGGAAGGCGAGATCATGGGCTTCCTGGGGCCGAACGGCGCCGGCAAGTCTACCACCATGAACATCCTTACCGGATATCTTTCCGCCACCAGCGGTACCTGCCGTGTCAATGGCATTGATATTTTGGAGAACCCTCTGGAGGCAAAGCGCAACATCGGCTTCCTGCCCGAGATGCCTCCGCTGTATACGGATATGACTGTCAAGGAGTATCTCAGCTTTATTTACGATCTGAAGGGTTGTACCTTCCCCCGCAACCAGCATCTCCGGGAGATCTGCGACGTGGTAAAGATCGGTGACGTTTACGACCGTCTGATCGGCAACCTTTCCAAGGGCTACCGTCAGCGTGTGGGCATTGCGCAGGCACTCATCGGAAACCCCAGAGTGCTGATCTTCGACGAGCCCACCGTAGGCTTGGATCCCAAGCAGATCATCGATATCCGTAATTTGATCCGTATGCTGGGTAAAGAGCATACCATCATCCTTTCCACCCACATCCTTCCCGAGGTACAGGCCGTTTGTGACCGTATCGTGGTTATCAACAAGGGTAAGGTGGTTGCCAACGAGAAGACCGAGGATCTGGTTACCGCTGTGGACGGCTCCCGTAAGATGGTTGCCAAGGTGGTAGGCCCTCAGGACGAGGTTCTCAAAACCTTGAAGGGCGTTGCCGGCATCCGCTCCGTTGACGTGCTGGGCAAGCGCGATACCGACAGCATCAGCTACCTCATCGAGTCTGAGGATCGGGTGGATGCAAGAAAGCCGCTGTTCTACACCCTGGCTTCCAAGGGCTGGCCGCTGGTTGGTCTGGAGGGCATGGAGCTGAGCCTGGAGGATATCTTTATCCGCTTGGTAGGTGAACAGCGCAAGGGAAGAAATGTCAAAGGAGGTAAAAACTGATGTTTGCTATTTATAAAAGAGAGCTTCGCTCTTATTTCGTGACTCCCATCGGTTATATCTTCTGCGGTATGTTCCTGTTGGTTTCCGGATTGCTGTTCTATTTCACCACTCTGGCAAACCAAAGCACCGCCAGCTTGAGCGAATATTTCTTCTATATGATTCTTATGTTCGCCATTCTGATCCCTCTGCTGACCATGAAGCTGTTCGCGGAGGATCGCCGTACCAAGACCGAGCAGCTGCTGTTGACCGCTCCCGTTTCCTTGACGGGTATGGTTATGGGTAAGTACCTGGCCGCGCTCACCATTTACGGCTGTACCTTTATCGCCAACATTTTTAACTTCGTGCTTCTTTATATGTACGGCACTCCCAACACCGGCTCCATCGTAGCGAACATCTTAGGCGTGTTCCTGATCGGTGCGGCGTTTGTTGCCGTGGGCTTGTTCCTTTCCTCTTTGACTCAAAACCAGCTGATCGCGGCGGTATCCTCCATCGGTGCCATCGTGGCGATGCTTTTGGTCTCCCTGGTGATCGATTCCATTCCCTTCGCTTGGTTGCAGGGTATTTTGGAGTGGTTCTCCATCCTGGATCGTTACGTGCCCTTTATGAACCAGGCTCTGAGCATTCCTGCCGTTATGTACTACTTCTCCCTTGCGGCAGTCTTTGTGTTCCTGACGGTTCGCGTATACGATAAGCGCCGTTGGTCGTAACGGAAAGGAGAACAGAACGAAATGAACGCAAGAACACAAAAAGAGAGCAGAAACAACCGCATCAAGCGCGGTTCTCTCTCCGTTATTTATACCGTAGTCTTCGTGGTGCTGGTCATCGCGTTGAACCTGGTAATTTCTTCCGTAGCAGGCTCTATCAACCTGAACATCGACCTTACTGCCGAGGAGTTCATCTCCATCGGAGAGGTTTCCCGCAACGTGCTGGGCGGCTTGGAGGAATCCGGTGATCTGGAAGCCACCATTTATCTTTTGGCTGACAGAGATGCCTACGATACTTACAGCGGCAGTGCCAATGACGGCCTCAACGGCTTGAACCCCGTGGCTTTGGTGCGTGACCTCTGTGAGGAATATGCTTACGAGTACAGCGGCATCAAGGTAGAATACAAAAACCTGACCAGAGATCCCGAGTGGGCGACTCGCTACAACGAGATCACCAACACCACCTTGAACTCCAACAACATCATCGTAGAGGGTAAGTACCACGCCAGAGTGCTGACCTTGAACGCCTTTATGATGGTAGATAGCGAGACCGGCAGCTACGTGGGCTTTAACGGCGAACTTCGTCTTACCACCGCACTGCTGCAGAGCTGTGTTTCCGAGCCCCAGGTGGTAACCTTCACCAAGGGCCACGGCGAGCCTGCTCAGCTCTCCGAGGGGAAAGCCGCTACCTCCCTGGCAAACGTTCTGATGAACGCCGGCTTTGAGGTGCTGGAGGCAGACCTTGCCAAGGATGCCATTGATCCCCGTACCAAGATCGTGATCGTCAACGATCCTACCAGGGACTTTACCGCCGAAGAGGTGGAAAAGCTGATGGATTACACCGACGGCTACAACAACCTGATCGTGATGGTGGACGACCAGACTCCCGAGCTTCCCAATCTTTCCGACTATCTGCTGGAGGAGTGGGGCTTGGGCTACAAGGCCTATCATCAGGTAAGCCATACCACCGCAAATTTCGGCAACGATCCTTTGAATCTTTCCGCACAATATTATACCGACTTTGCAAATCCCGATAACAGCGCCGCATATCAGCTGACCAAGAGCCTGATTACCAACGGTATCCGCGTGGTAATGCCTCACAGCGTGGAGCTGTATTCCGCTTCTGCGGGCACCAAGGACGATTTCTCCGTGGAAACGGTTCTTACCTCCGACAGCAACGCTACCTCTACCTACAGCCAGGGTGGCGAGCCGAAAACCGGTAGGTTCCCCCTGATGTTGCTTTCCGCTAACGGCGATTACGTAGACCTTGACGACGAAAACAGCACCAACCAGGTTATGAAGTACCAGTATGTTATGCTGGTGGGCTCCACCGACTTCGCAGGTTTGGGCAGTATCGATTCCGCCGCTTTCGGTAACGGCTCTTTGATGCTTTCCGCCGCACGTACCATGGGCGTGGAGCGTTATTCTCTGGATATCGAATACAAGCCTATCAACGACGTGGCGCTTGCTATTGAGACCAACGTTGCCACCCGTTTGGGCATCATCATCTGTGCGGTTCTTCCCACGCTGATCCTGATCGCCGGCTTGGTAGTCTTCGTTCGCCGCAGACACCTGTAATCCTCCTCTGAAAGGAAACGCACATGAGCATGGAACAAAACGAAAATCGCGAAGCCATGGAGCAAACGGAGGTAGAATACCCCCGTGATCCCCATGAGCTGACCGAGGAGGAGAAAAAGGAGATCCTCTCCGTATTCTCCGAAACCAATGAGAACAAACGCCGCCGCAGTGGTTTCCGCTTTACCATCAAGAACCAGATCATTCTGGTGGGGGTGGTTTTGGCGGTTGCCGCACTGCTGTTGAGCTCATATTTTCTGTTTTTAAAAGAGGAACCGCCTCTGCCCGCCTTCTATGCGCTGGATGAGCAGACCGTGACCGCTTTGGAAGCCTTGGATACCGACGTTGAGATTATTTTCTGCAACCGCTTGGAGAACGAGCTTAACGAAGAGAGCGATCCCTACGTCTACCGCATCTATACCTACGCCACTCTGTATGCAAAGCAGACGGGCAAGGTGGATATCTCCTTCAAGAGCGGAGATTCCTTCAACGGCGTTAAGGTGTCCGTCGGCGGCAAGACTGAGGAATTCACTTATTCATCCTTCTATAAGACCCGCCCCATCGACAGCGCTGTTTACGGCTTCGACGGGGAGGCAATCTTTACCAACACCATTCTGAAGCTCACCGGAAAAGAGGCGCTGCAGCTTGCGCTGCGTCCTCTGGAGGGCTTTGATAAGGACGGTAACACTGTTCTGGTCTCCGGCGGTGTGGTTATGTTCCCCATGGTCAGCAGAGAGAACATCTCCTACCTGGAAGTGGAGAACCCCACCGGCGAATTCCAGATCTACCAGGACGAAAAAGGCACCTTCTATTTCAATGGCTGTGAGTATTTGACCTATAACGCAGAGACCTTTGCATCTCTGCTGGTAGACTGCCGTTACGTGGTGACCGCGGGTAAGCTGGAGGATCGCTTGAATTACTCCGCTTACGGCTTCGGCGAGGACCAAGCGCTGACCTGCCGCTTCACCTTGATGACCATTCCGGAAGCGGATGGAAGCTTCTACGTGCATCAGGTGCAGGTTGGTAAGAAGGCTTCCTCCGGTGCATATTACTACGCGATGTACTTCGGCTTGAAGATGAAGGGCGAAGAGGTGCTCGAGAAGTTCCCCAGCGATAAGATCTTCCTGTTGCCTTACGCCAACGTAGATAACAACCTGACCAAGCCTGTGGAGCAGTTCTTTGAGGCGCAGCTGGTAAACGGCATTCAGGACGTGAACGATATTTACGAGATCGAAAAGGTGGAGATGGATTTCTACCTCGATCCCGAAAATCCCCTCAACGCCGTGGTGCTGAACCTGCCCGTGGTAGGATTCTCCGACAATGCTTCCTCCAACAATAGCTCCATCGGTGAACTGTTGAAGGACAGAAAGACCTACGCCACCTCCGGATTGTCCTACTCCGACTGGACGGGAGAGAAGGACGGTGCTTATCTTGCAGGTCTTGCCAGCAGTGATAAGAACAGCTTCGTGATCCGTGCGGCGGTGACCAACATTGCCTCCGACGGCGTATACGAATGCACCTTCGGTTTGCTGTTGGACTCCGATAACAAAAAATACGCCGCCCTCCTCCCCGATGAGGTCACCGTGCGTTACTCTTATGACGGTGAGAACTTCCGCAAGGTGACCGACCACGGCTTGGATTTCTCCGACCATAAGGAGGATACGGTAAAGGAATATACCGTCCGTATCGAAAGCGACGAGCCCGTGGTGATGATCGAGCTGACCTTTGATATGCCCGATGCTGTGGGCTATATGGTCATCGACGAGCTGACAGTAAAGGCAGACGGAAAGGATGCCGTTCCCAACGATGCCCTTACCGGCTTGTGGCGCTTGCTGTCTCCCTCCGGCTACATTCCCGAGGGAAAGAATTACGCGTATTTGGACAGCACCAACTTTGCTGACTTTATCAACGGCCTTGCTACCCTGAAGGGTGACAGCGTTGCCAAGGTGGGTATCAGTGAGCATCACAAGGATGCGGACGATACCCTGAAGACTGACGTGCTGGCAGAGTTCGGGCTGGATAAGCCTGCAATGCACTTCTCCTATACCCTGGATGGATTTGTGACGGATGTCTACGTTTCCGCTTACGACGAGGAGAACAAGTGCTATTACGTCTATTCCACCATCACCGGCGATCTTTACGGAAACGGCAAGAGCCAGATGTTCTGCACCGGCTTGGTGGCTCGGATCTCTCTTGAGACCGCTCCTTGGCTGGAGTGGGATCTGATCGAGTACGTGGATCACTCCATGGTGGGTATGTACGTTTACGAGATCGAAGAGATGTCCATGACCGTTGGCGGCAAGGAGTACGTCTTCAAGGTAACCGCAGACGGCAAGGAGCTGACCTCCGTTCTGTGGGGCGATACCGAGATGGACGAGGAAAGCTTCCGTTATCTGTATCTTTCCGTGGTACAGCTGTATATCAGAGACGTATATGAGCCCTCCGAGGGAGATACCCCCGAGGAATATATGCGCATTAAGATCAAGACCACCACTGATAGCAAGGAATACGTGTTCTACCGCGTTTCCTCCAGCCGTGCGTATTATACCGTGAACGGCGCGGGCAGCTACTACTGCCGTATCAGCTCCCTGCGCAACATTGCTGACAAGCTCGAGCAATTCATCGCAGGAGAAAAGGTGGGCAGATGATAAAACGGACTTTGGTAAAGCCCTTAGTCCTTCTGCTGATAGCAATGCTTTTGCTGACCTCTTGTCAGACAAAGCCTGACGAGGGTGTGTATAACACCCTCGTTTCTCTTCACGAGGGCTACGAGGCAGTGGAAAGAGGGAAGATCGGCTTTTTGATGGAAGCCACCTTCGGGGATGACGAAACCGGGGAAGCGGGAGTGCTTTACTTCATTCAAGGGGAAGCCGCGTATGACAAGCAGGCGGAGACCGCTTGGCAGAAATACACCGCAACCCTGCTTGCTACCACCTACAACAGCGAGGAATATTACGCCAACGGTGTGAAAAAGCATATAGAGAGCGGGGAGGTCTACGATATCGAGACCAAGCCCGAGGAGTTCTTCGATGCGTTCCCCTATTGCGATATTCCCATGCCCGGGTTTGCGGAGGTAGGGTTCCTTTCCGTAGAGGAGACCCACGACGGCGTTTTGTATACGCTGGTGGCAAACCAAGGGCAGAAGACCTTGGTGGAGGAGATCTGGAAAACGGATCTGTACAGCCTGGCGGGGATCCGCGTGCCGGACAGAGAAAAGGAGTCCTACGGCGACGTGACCTATACCTATTCCGTCAAGAACGGAGAGGTCACCTCCGTGACCGTCAAGCTGACGGTGACTCTCTTCGAAACCGCGCCCTATACCCCGGGGTATATTCCCGACGAAGAGGATCTGCGGTTGGAGCTTTCCCTGACGGCAAAGGTAACCTTAAAGCAAAGCGGCGACGGGGTTACCGTTCCCGTCTATGAGGAGACAGAAGCATGAAGACCTGCTATATCGTGGGCGCGGGGGAGAATTCCTCCACCGCCTTTTGCCCGGACGAGACGGATCTGGTCATCGCCGCTGACGGCGGGCTTGAGATTTTAAAGCGCAGAGGGATCCGTATCGATCTGATCCTCGGGGATTTTGATTCTCTGGGGTACGTTCCCGAAGAGCCAAATCTGATCCTGCACCCCGTCCGCAAGGACGAGACGGATCTGATGCTTGCCTGCCGCGAGGGCTTGGCGAGAGGCTACAAGACCTTCTGCCTTTACGGCGGCTTGGGGGGAGACCGTATCAGCCACACGGTGGCAAATCTGCAGTTGCTTCGCTGGCTTGCAGACGAGGGAGCCCGCGGCACGCTTTACGGCAAGGGATGCGAGATCTCCCTCTTGCGAAAGGAGAGCGTGACCTTTTCCGCCGAGAACAAAGGCTTCGTTTCTTTGTTTGCACCGGGCGGGGAAGCGGTGGTGACGGTAAAGGGCTTGTCCTACGAGCTGGAAAACGCCGTGCTGACAGATAACTATCCCTTGGGGGTCAGCAACGAATTCTGCGGCGCAGAGGCGGAGATCACCGTGCATGAGGGAGATCTTCTGCTGGTGATCGAAAATAGGCCTTGACAAACGGCTGAAACTGTGCTACAATAACGCCGAACAAAAGAATACGCGTCGATAAACGTGCCAGGGGTGCTGTGTAAAACGGCTGAGACGGCTTGACTGCCGAACCCTTTAACCTGATTTGGATAATACCAGCGTAGGGAGATTGTAACGATTCGGTTTGTGTTATGGTCCGCGTGGGTGTTTCCTCGCGGATCTTTTGTATTCTTTTATTAGGAGGTTTTTGTAATGACGAAAACCAAAAAGCAACTCTATTCTCTTTGTGAATGCGGTATCCTCGTGGCTGCCGCAGTGGTGATCTCCTTTTTGCAGATCCCATGGTTCTGGGCAAACGGAGGCTCTATCAGCTTCGTTGCGGTGCCCTTGGTGCTCATCGGCTACCGCCACGGCGTAAGCTGGGGCTTCGGTGCCTGCATGGTGTACGGCTTGGTGGATTGCATCGTGGGCGGCGGCTTGGGCTGGGGCATCGTCTCCGTACTGTTGGATTACGTGCTGGCCTACGGTGCCATGGGTGTGGCAGGCTTGTTCCGTAAGAAGGGGCTGCTCAGCCTGGAGCTGGGTGTTCTTTTCGGAAACCTTGCGCGGTTTGCGGTGCATTTCATCGCAGGTATCACCGCGTGGAAGATCGCCGTGGGGGATACCTCCGAGATCTTTGGCATGACCTTCGGTGCGGATGCCTCTGTGGTATATTCCATCCTTTATAACGGAAGCTATATGCTTCCCAACCTGTTGCTTTCTCTGGTGGCCATGCCTTTGCTCTATCCCGCCATCAAGAAAATCGAAAAAAATCACCCGATCGGCTAACTTTTTTCAGAAAACCTATTGCTTTTTCCGTAAAAGTGTGATATAATTCGATGTCAATTTATGGGGGCGGTCCTCTGCAGCTCTGCACGAACGTCTCAAAATTACTATATTACTATAGGAGGATGAGCATCATGACCGTATTGGAAGCATTTGCAAAGCAGCAGCTCAAGTCTGAGGTTCCTCAGTTCAACGTAGGTGACACCGTTAAGGTTCATCAGCGTATCGTTGAGGGCACCAGAGAGAGAATTCAGCTTTTCGAAGGTACCGTTATCGCTAAGAAGAACGGTGGCATCTCCGAGACCTTCACTGTTAGACGTATGTCTTTCGGCGTAGGCATCGAGAAGACCTTCCCTCTGCATTCCCCCAATGTTGTTAAGGTAGAAATTACTCGTCAGGGTAAGGTTCGCAGAGCAAAACTGTACTACCTGCGTGACAGAGTGGGCAAGAGCGCAAAGGTAAAAGAAAAAATCTGACTTTGATGCAAGGCGCCTCTTTCCTGAGGCGCCTTTTGCTTATTGATGAGCAGGAGGCGTTTTTTAACGCATTCTTTGATATAAACTTTTAGAAAAGGAGATGACGGCATGGAAGAAAAAGAGCTCCAATCCACGGAAGCAACCGAGGAAACGCTTTCAGATATCCTTCCCGAAGAGCCCGCGGCACAGCCTGCAGAGTCTGCCGAGGGCGGGGAGCCCTCCGAGGAAGAAACCGTTTGTGACGAGACGCCCGTCCCTGTCGAGAAAAAAGAAGACCGCGCGTTTTCTGCTGTGCGGACGGTGTTTGAATACGTAGAGACCTTTTGCATCGCACTTTCCGTGATGATCGTGCTGTTTTTGTTCTTCTTCCGCAACGTAACGGTGGATGGCGATTCCATGCTTCCCACTCTGCACGGAGGAGATAGCTCCAATCATGCGGATACGTTGATCATTTCCGATTTTATGTATGAGCCCAAGACCGGGGACATCGTGGTGCTGAACATCATGAACGACGGTCAGCCCCTGATCAAGCGAGTAATTGCTTCGGAAGGACAGAGAGTGCGCATCGACTTCACCCATTGGGAGGTGGAAGTGGACGGCGTGGTGCTTGATGAGACCTATATCCGCAGACAGGCGGGTGCCACCATGTACATGGCAGATATGGACCGTATGTACGGCGTGGATGAAAACGGAGTTTGTGAGTTTACCGTAGGGGAAGGCAAGGTCTTCGTTATGGGTGACAACCGCAACAACTCCAAGGACAGCCGTTATTTGGAGGTGGGGCAGCAGGACGTGGATCACATTTTGGGAAAAGTGATCTTGCGTGTGTTCCCCCTGCAGGAATTCGGCACAGTAGATTGATTTTTTGGTGAAATATGGATAAACAGATCGTTTGGTACCCGGGGCACATGACCCGCGCAAAACGAAAAATACAGGAAGATCTGCCTTTGGTGGATATGGTCATCGAGCTTTTGGATGCCCGTGCGCCTATCTCCAGCCGCAATCCCTCCTTCCCGGAGCTGTTCAAGAACAAGCCCAGCTTGACACTGTTGACCAAGTGCTCCTTGGCGGACAGACGTGCGGTGAGCCGTTACGTGAACCAGCTGAAGGGCAAGGACCGCATGGTCATTCCCATCGACTGTAAGACCGGTATGGGTGTCAAGAACGTGGCCCCTGCCATTCGGGAGCTGATGGCGGAGAAGCTGGAGCGCTATGCCGCAAAAGGGATGAAGAAGCCAATCCGCGCCATGGTGGTGGGAATCACCAACGTGGGAAAATCCACCTTCATCAACACCTTTGCAGGCAGTAAGCGGGCAAAGGCGGAGGATCGTCCCGGTGTGACTCGTCACAACCAGTGGATCCCCGTGCCCTCCATGGGCGTGGAGCTTTTGGATACTCCCGGCGTTTTGTGGCATAAGTTTGAGGATCAGACGGTTGCCAAAAAGCTGGCGGCTTTGGGTGCGATCCGTGATGAGATCCTGGATCAGATCGAGCTTTCCTGCGCCCTTTTGGGGATGCTGAGAGTGAATTATCCCGAGCTTTTGACCGCCAGATACAAGGTGGAATGGACGGAGGAGGATTCCGATTACGATCTGTTCCAAAAGATTGCCCGCAAGCGGGGCTTTATCCGCAGCGGTGCAGAGGTGGATGACGACCGTACCGCCGCCGTGTTGTTGGACGAGTTCCGGGCGGGAAAGATCGGCGAGATCACGTTAGATTGAGATAAAGAAGGTGCCGAAATGCTGAATTGGGAGACGGAAAACGGCTTTTATACCGAGGAACTGCAGGTGATCTGCGGTTGCGATGAGGCGGGAAGAGGTCCTCTTGCAGGCCCCGTTTACGCCGCCGCGGTGATTTTGCCCAAGGGGCTGATCATTGAGGGCTTGGACGATTCCAAAAAGCTTTCTCCCAAAAAGCGGGATCAGCTTTACGACCGTATTAAGGAGCAGGCGTTGGCATATTGTATTGCCCGTGCGGAGGTAGAGGAGATCGAACGGCTGAATATTTTAGAGTGCGCGTTGCTGGCTATGCGCCGCGCCATGGAAGGGCTTTCCATCCCTCCCGACGCCGCCTTGATCGACGGCAACATTGCCAGAGGCTTCCCCGTGCCCGCTTATCCCGTCATCGGCGGGGATGCAAAATGTCCCTCCATTGCCGCCGCCTCGGTGCTTGCCAAGGTGGAGCGTGACAGAGATTGTCTGGAGCTGGACAAGCAATACCCGCAGTACGGCTTTGCTTTGCATAAGGGATACGGCACCAAAGCACACAGAGAGGCCATTTTGAAGTACGGCCCTTGCCCTGCTCACCGCATGAGCTTCTTGGGGAAGATCCTGGGGGCGAAGGCATGAGAGGCAGGCAGGTCGGTCAGCTGGGGGAAGACCTGGCGCTGACATACCTGGAAAAGCAGGGCGTGCATATTTTAGCGAGAAATTACAACGCTTACGGCGGTGAGATAGACCTTGTGGGGTTTTACCGGGGCGTGTTGCTCTTCGTGGAAGTGAAGACAAGAACCGGCACCCAATGGGGAACCGGGGCGGAGGCTATGGACGAGGAAAAGCTTCGTAAGATCGAGCGTGCCGCCAAGCAGTTTTCACACACCCACGAGGAACACGGGAAGATCTCCGTGTTATATTGGCCCGGCATTTGGGTGCCGCGGCGTATACGGCATAGGCGTGTCGACGGAATAGAGATCTATCTCTACCCCGATGGAACGCCGAAAAGTATCAACAGAATCGAGGATATCGGATATGAAATTCGTCAGCACCCGCGCACGGAATGAGAAGAAAGAATACACTGCCGCAGAGGTCATCAAGCAGGGACTTGCTCCCGATGGCGGCTTGTTCGTTCCCACGGAGATTCCCACACTGACCGCCGAGGAGCTGGATCGCTTGGCAGGGATGACCTACCCGGAGCGTGCCGCGGAGATCATGGGTCTGTACCTTACGGACTATACTGCGGAAGAGCTTTTAAACGCCGCACAGTCAGCTTACGGCGCGCCTAAATTCCCCGAGAACAATCCCACTCCCATCACCAAGGTGGGAGGCTTGGAGATCTTGGAGCTTTGGCACGGCCCTACCTCCGCCTTTAAGGATATGGCGTTGCAGATCATGCCTCACCTTCTTTCCATGGCGTTGGAGAAGACGGGTGAGACCCGTGATGCGTTGATCCTGGTTGCCACCTCCGGGGATACCGGTAAGGCGGCTCTGGAGGGCTACGCAGACGTTCCCAGAGTCAGAATTCACGTGTTCTATCCCACCGACGGCGTCAGCCGTATTCAAAAGAAGCAGATGGCTACCCAGCAGGGAATCAACGTAAACGTCACCGCCATTACCGGCAACTTTGATGATGCGCAAAGCGGTGTCAAGGCGATCTTTGCCGACAGCGAGATGGCTGAGCTTCTCGACAAGGAAGGCCTGTTCCTTTCTTCTGCAAATTCTATCAACTGGGGCAGATTGGTTCCCCAGGTGGTGTACTATATTTCCGCCTATTGTGACCTGATGAATGCAGGCAGACTGAAGAAGGGCGATCTGATGGACGTTGTGGTTCCCACCGGCAACTTCGGCAACATCTTTGCCTGCTGTCTGGCAAAGCGCATGGGTTTGCCCGTAGGAAAGATGATCTGCGCTTCCAACCAGAACAACGTGCTCACCGACTTTATCAACAACGGCGTGTACGACAGACGCAGAACCTTCTATCAGACCGTTTCTCCCTCTATGGACATCCTCATTTCCAGCAACCTGGAACGTCTTTTGTGGCTGGTAGCCGGCCCCGAGAAGTGCGCTTCCTACATGGAAGCTTTGGCAAAAGACGGGGTTTATACCGTGGACGAGCAGGTTTTGGAAGCGGTGCAGGCAGAGTTTGCCGCATATTTCTGCGACGAGGCTTTGACCAAGAGCGTTTTGCGTGAGTTCCACGAGAACTTGTTCTACCTGGCAGATACCCATACCGCCGTGGCGCTTTCCGCCGCAGAGAGCTACCGCCGTTCTTTGGATGAAAAGCGGTCCATTTTGGTAGCTTCCACCGCATCTCCCTATAAGTTCTCTCCCGCAGTGCTGGAGTCCTTGGGGAAGGACGTTCCCGAAGACGGCTTCGAGGCGTTGCGCAGTCTGCAGAAGATCAGCGGTATTCCCGCTCCCGCCCGCCTTGCGGCATTGGAGCAGGTTGAGGATCGGTTCACGGAAGTGATCGCGCCTCAGGATATGAAGGCAGCCGTTCTTGCCTTTGCCCGTTCCTAAGTAATCAAAGCGAGGCTGTCCGTATCGGATAGCCTCGCTTTCCCAAAGAGAGCCTTTTTTAGTGCTTGTCGCTTTTGCTTTCAAAGGTGGCGCAAACGGTGTCACCGCAGCAGCAGGCGGTGCAAGGGCCTACGCTGATGCGATCTGCGGTGCAGTAGCATTGGCCGTCGTTGTGAACGCAGTTCTGTACACTGCAGGTAATACCGTTGATATGCTCGGGGACACGCTTATTGTGATCTCTGTGCTCCATGATGTTCATTCCTTTCCGTCACGCATTTTGCGGACGGTATCAGTATTCCCGAAAGGAGGGATTTTATGTCGCTGTTCGTGATCGCAGATCTGCACCTTGCCCAGACCATGAACAAGCCCATGGATATTTTTGGCAAGCGTTGGGAAAACCATACCCAAAGAATATATGAAAATTGGCAGAACACCGTCTCTGACGAGGATACCGTGGTGATTGCGGGGGACGTTTCCTGGGGAATGCGCATCGAGGAGGCGGAGGCGGATTTCCGCTTTTTGGAATCCCTGCCCGGGCATAAGATCGTTTTGAAAGGGAACCACGATTATTGGTGGCAGACCATGAAGAAGCTGACGGAATTCCGAGACCGCGTGGGAGCGTATTCCGTGGACTTTTTGTTCAACAACGCCTACGAGACGGAGGAATTTATCCTCTGCGGAACCCGTGGCTGGACCTTGGAGAACCAGTACACAGGGGACGATTTGAAAATCGTCAACCGCGAAACGGAGAGATTGAAGAACACCTTGAAGGCGGGAAAAGCTTTGCAGGAAAAAGCTCCCGAAAAAGAGCTTTTGGTGTTCTTGCATTATCCCCCTGCCTACGGCAACCTTCGCTGTGAGCCTATTTGCGAGGTTCTGCGGGAAAGCGGAGTGAAACGCATTTTCTACGGACATATGCACAACGCAGATCCCGCCCGCTTGGTGTATCAGATCGCAGGCGCCCGCTCGGAGCTGATTGCCGCGGATTATCTTGGCTTCTGCCTGAAGAAGATCGAAATCGAAAAATAACCGTCCTTCCTCGCTCTGCATACACTTTTACAGAGCGTCAAATCAGAAAGGGCGGTTTTTTGTATGCGCTTTGAGACACTGTCTGCACGGGGCGGCAGAACGGACGATTATCTGGGAGCGGTCAGCGTTCCCATTTTCCAAACCTCCACCTATCGCGCAGGGGGAGAATTTTCCTATACCCGCTGTCAAAATCCCACGCGGAAGGAGCTGGAGCATACGGTGGCGGCCTTGGAGGAGGGTGCCTACGGCTTTGCCTTTTCCTCGGGACTTGCCGCTGTCAGCAGTGTGTTTTCTCTGCTGAAGGCAGGGGATCACGTGTTGGTCTCCGACGATCTCTACGGAGGTACTTATCGTCTGATCCGGGAGATTTGGTCACACTTCGGCATTGAGTTCACCTTCGCGGATCTGCGGGAGCCGGAGCTGGCGGAAGCGTATATCCGTCCGGAAACCAAGCTGATCTTTGCGGAGACTCCCACCAACCCCATGATGCGGGTGATCCCCTTGGCCAGGCTTGCCATGCTGGCGGCGGAGCATGGGGTGCTTTTGGCGGTGGACAATACCTTCTTGACACCGTATTTCCAAAAGCCTCTGACCCTGGGGGCAGACGTGGTGCTTCACTCGGGAACGAAATTCCTCTCCGGCCATCACGACACGGTGTGCGGCTTCGCGGTGACCTCCTCTCCCGAGCTGGCGGAGAAGCTGTCCTTGGTGGGCAGAACCTTGGGAAATTTTGCTTCTCCCTTTGATAGCTGGCTGGCTTTACGAGGGATCCAAACCCTGCCCGTCCGCATGGAAAAGCACGCCTCCAACGCGCTTGCCGCCGCAACCTTTTTGGAGTCCCATCCCCGCGTTCAGCAGGTGTTCTATCCCGGATTGCCCTCCCATCCCTCCTACAAGCTGATGCAAAAGCAGACCACGGGCGCGGGAGGGGTGTTATCCTTCCTGCTGAAGGACGACGGTGCGGAAAAGGTATTGAACGGCGGAATGCTGATCTGCTGTGCGGAAAGCCTTGGGGGAACCACCTCGTTAATCACCTATCCCCAAAAGCAAACGCACGCCTCTGTTCCCAAAGACGTGCGTGAAAAGATCGGTATTACCCCTCGTCTGCTTCGCCTTTCCGTGGGCTTGGAGCATATCGAGGATATTTTGGAGGATTTGGGGCGGATGCTCAGCAGAAAATAACGTTGTCCGTCTCCATGGCACGGGCAACAAGACCCTCCACGTCCAGCTTGGCTTCCTCCTCCAGCACCGCTTCCAGCTTGGGATGGGTGTTGGGGTGTCGGGGGGTGAACATGGCACAGCAATCCTCGTAGGGCAGGGTAGAGATCTCGAAGGTGCCCATCTGTCTGGCGCGAACCACGATCTCTTCCTTGTCCAAGCCGATGCAGGGACGGAAAATGGGGATGCCTGCCGCCTGGTCGGTGACCACCATGGAAAGCATGGTCTGGGAGGCAACCTGGCCGATGGATTCCCCGGTGATGAGAGCGGAGGCCTCTGCCTTGATGGCGGCCTGCTCGGCGCAACGTACCATAAAGCGGCGCAACAGAAGGGTGAACAAACGCTCCTCGCAATTTGCCGCAATGGCCTCCTGCACCTCCGTCAGGCTGATGCAGTGAAGACGGATGACACCGGCGTACTCTGCCAGCTTTTTGGCAAGGGCGACCACCTTCTCCTTGGCGGCCTCGGAGGTGTAGGGGGGCGTTTCGAAATATACCGCCTCCAATCGAACGCCTCTCTTGGCAGTCATATGTCCTGCCACGGGGGAGTCGATGCCGCCGGAAAGCAACAGCATTGCCTTGCCCTCACAGCCTACGGGGATACCTCCCGCGCCCTTCTCTCTCTTGCCGTGGAGAATGGCGGTGTTGTCGCGGATCTCGATCATCACCGTGACCTCGGGGTTCTGGACGTCCACCGTCAAGTGGGGGAAGGTCTCCAACAGAACGGCACCGCACTCGGTACAGATCTGGGGAGAGGTGAGAGGGAACTTTTTGTCACTGCGCTTGGCGTCGCACTTAAAGGTGCGGGCGTTACCCACTAGCTCCTCGCCGTGCTCTCTCAGCACGTCGTAGATCACATCCATGTTTTTCTCGCATTCGATGCCGCGGCATACGGTGACGATACCGAAAACCTTTTTCAAAAGCTCTGCGGCAACGTCCATGTCACAGCCCTCTTTGCCGCGAACGAACAGAATGGACTGGGCGTAGACCAGCTCGTATTCGCCCGGGGCACGCTTCAAGGCGCGGCGGACGTTCTTCTCCAAAAGCTGGTTGAAGTAGTTGCGGTTGAGACCCTTCAGTACGATCTCACCGTATTTCAAAAGAATGACTTCGTTTGTATTCATCGTTTCAATTTCGCGCATTCACGCAATGCATCGCAAAGCAGTGCGCACTCCTCTTCGGTATTCCAAATGTCAAAGCTGATGCGGAGAGAGGTTTCGATCTCACCGGCAGGCAATCCGTAAGCGGACAGCACGGGGTTGCCTTTTTTCTTTTCCCTTGCGGAGCAAGCACTTCCTGCGGAAACGCAGATGCCCTTTGCGGAAAGAAGATTCAGCGCCCAGGAGCTAAGCACCCCGGGAATGCTGATATGCAGGATGCCCGGCAGATGCACGGGAGGGATATGGAAGATCAAGCCGCTGTCCGAAAGCCCTGCCAAAAGCTTATCCCGCAGCAATTCCGTGTGGGATGAGCCTGCGGAGGCCGTTTTTTCTGCGGCGGCGCCAAAGGCGGCAATGCCGGGTACGTTTTCCGTGCCGGAGCGCATCCCGTTTTCCTGGCCGCCTCCCGGCAGAAGCGCAGGGAGGTTGCGGATCTTCTCGCCGATATACAAAGCACCCGTACCCTTAAGCCCGCCGATCTTGTGGGCGGAGACGGTGATCAAGTCGCAAACTGCCGCAAGGCGGTCGCCGGGGATCTTCAAAAATCCTTGCACATTATCGCAATGCAAAATGGCATCGGAGCCGTATTTTGTCAAAAGCTTCCGAACCCCCGCCAGATCATATATGGCGCCGGTCTCGTTGTTGGCACGCATAATGGAGAGGAAGGCCACGGGCTCTTGCAGTTCCCGCTCCAGCTGTTTCAGATCAAGAACACCGCCCTTGGTGGAAAGGCGCGCCACGGTAAAGCCTTCTTTTTCCAACGCCTTTAGGGGCTCTGCCACGGAAGGATGCTCGCTGTCGGTGGTGATGATCTTCTTGGCACGCTTGCCACGGATCTTGGCAAGCCCAAAGATAGCCTGGTTGTTGGCTTCCGTCCCGGAGGAGACGAAGACGATCCGTTCCGACTTGCAATGCAAGGCGGCGGCCACCTGCGCTCTTGCGGTATCCACCAAACGCTTGGCGGCAAGCCCCGCACCGTGCAGGGAGGATGGGTTGCCGTATTCTGTATAAGCCCGCCCTGCCGCGTCGATGGCCTCGGGGAGAGGACGTGCGGTGGCGGCGGAATCAAAATAAAGATAAGCCATGTTTTTCTCCGCATGAAAAGCGATATCATCCTATTGTAACACAAAGGAAGCTATTCCGTCAACCGTTTTTTTGCGATCCGTGTCGAAAAAATCCCATGGGGAAATATTAACATTTTGTGAATTTTTGCATTTTGCACGGGCAGATCGCAAATTTCCTATTTACAGAAAAGAAAAAATGGAGTATAATGTGGGTTGATCGAATGCTTTTTCGATTTTATATAGATGTGACATAGATGTAAGAACCCCGAATAACAGCGTATTGCGCTATACTGCATTCCATATAGAAATCGGGAGAGCATAGATTTGAATATATATTAGGAGGCAAATCTATGGGACCCTTTGAGATTGCTGTGGTCGCCGGCGTCGGCGTTGCCGCAGCCGTGGTCTTCTTTATCATCGGTTATTTCCTTCGGAAAGCCACTGCCGAGAAAAAGATCAAGTCCGCAGAAGCAGAATCCAAGAGAATGGTAGATGAGGCGAAGAAAGACGCCGAGGCTGCCAAAAAAGAGATCCTCGTTGAAGCCAAAGACGAGGCATTCAAGATCAAGAACGAAGCCGAGCGCGAGGCAAAGGAACGACGTACCGAGGTACAGCGTCAGGAGCGCCGCATTTCCCAAAAGGAAGAAAACTTAGACCGCAAGCTGGAAAACCTTGAGAAGAAGGAAGAGCAGCTGATGAGCAAGATCAAGGCCAACGAAGAACGCAAGGCCGAGATCGAGAAATGTATCGAAGAACAAGCAGAGCTTCTTCAGCGCATCGCAGAGATGAGCATGGAGGAGGCAAGGGACGAGCTGATGTCCCGCGTGGAGAGTGAATCCCGCCATGAGCTGGCGATGAGACTTTCCGAATTGGAGGCAGAGTACAAGGAGACCGCGGAGGATAAGGCCAAGAACCTCATCGCTTTGGCGATCCAGCGTTGTGCTGCTGACAGCGTTTCCGAGCAGACTGTTTCCGTCGTGGCATTGCCCAACGACGAAATGAAGGGTCGTATCATCGGCAGAGAGGGCAGAAACGTTCGTGCCATCGAGACTCTCACCGGTGTCGACCTGATCATCGACGATACCCCCGAGGCCATCGCCATCTCCACCTTTGACCCCGTTCGGAGAGAGGTTGCCCGTTTGGTATTGGAGAAATTGGTTTCCGATGGCAGAATTCATCCTTCCCGCGTGGAAGACATGGTGGAAAAATGCCGCAAGGAAGTGGACGTTGCCATCAAGAAGGCAGGCGAGCAGGCCACCTTCGAGACGGGTATCCACGGCTTGAACCCCGAGCTGATCAAGCTTTTGGGCAGACTCCGCTACCGTACCAGCTACGGTCAGAACGTACTGCGCCACTCCATCGAGGTAGCCTTGCTTTCCGGCATGATCGCCTCCGAGCTGGGCGTGGATGTCAACATGGCAAAGCGCGCAGGTCTGTTGCATGATATCGGTAAGGCGATGACCCACGAGATCGACGGCTCTCACGTGCAGATCGGTGTGGATATTGCCCGCAAGTACAAGGAATCCAAGGAAGTGATCCACGCCATCGAGGCGCATCACGGCGACGTGGAATCCACCACCTATATTGCAATGATCGTTCAGGCTGCAGATGCTATTTCTGCGGCACGTCCCGGTGCTCGCCGCGAGAACCTGGAAAACTACATCAAGCGTCTGCAGAAGCTGGAAGAGATCGCTACCTCCTTCAAGGGTATCGAGAAGGCTTTTGCCATCCAGGCAGGCCGCGAGATCCGCATTATGGTCAAGCCGGACGAGGTGTCGGACGACGAGATGATCTTCTTGGCACGGGACATTGCCCGCAAGGTAGAATCCGAGCTGGAATATCCCGGTCAGATCAAGATCAACGTAGTGCGTGAGACCCGTCAGAGCGAATACGCAAAATAATCAAGGCCAACGCAAGAATTTCGGGTAAGGGGGTAAGGTGCTTACCCCCTTCCTTCATCGAACAGGAAGGAACGGACAGCAACATGAAGATCCTGGCAGTGGGAGACGTATACGGTGTGGCGGGTATCGCTTGTATCGAACAGCGATTGCGTGCCCTGCGCAACCAAGAGGGTGCGGATCTGGTAATCGTCAACGGGGAGAATTGTGCCCCGGGGAACGGCATGGACGTACGGGGGGCGGAAGCCATTCTGGACAGCGGTGCCGACGTGATTACCGGAGGCAACCACAGCCTGCGCCAGCTTTCCTGTCATTCCTTTTTGGAGGACGAGCCTTACGTGCTTCGCCCGTTGAACTTCCCCGATGCCGCACCGGGAAAAGGCTACTGCATTTATTCCGGGGTTTACGGATATCGGGTGTTGGTCATCAACGTGCAGGGGCAGATCTATATGAACTCCACCGTGGACAACCCTTTTGTGGGGGTGGAGCGGTTATTGACCCGCTTGAAGGGGCAGTACGATTTCGCCGTGTGTGACTTCCATGGGGAGGCCACCAGCGAGAAGGCCGCCTTTGCCGCTTGCTTTGACGGCAAGATCAGTGCCATTTGGGGTACTCACACCCACGTACAGACGGCGGATGAACGGGTGCTTCCCGGCGGAAGCGGCTTCATCAGCGATCTGGGGATGTGCGGCGTAGAGGAGTCCATCATCGGCACCCGTGCCGAGCAGGTGGTGAAGTTTTACAAGACCGGTGTCCACGCCCGTTACGAGGCGGCGGAGGGCAGAACGGTGTTCTGCGGATGCCTGTTTGACATCGACCCCCAAAGCGGAAGATGTCTCTCTGTAAAACGAATCAGAATTTGAAGAAAATTTAGGAAATCATAGAAAGGATTTTTATCATGCAGACTATTTTCAGAACGCTGGAAGGGGCAACTCCCGTAAATACCGCAGGCTCCTCCGTGATGATGATCGGTATGATCCTGGTCATGGTGGCTGTGTTCTACTTCTTCTTGTACAGACCTCAGAAGAAGCAGGAGAAAGAGACCCAGGAAATGCGCAACTCCATTGAGATCGGCGACGTGATCTCCACCGTAGGCGGTATCATCGGCGTGGTCGTTCGTATCAAGGACGAAATGCTTCTCATCGAGAGCGGTGCAGACCGTACCCGTATCCAGATCCAGAAATGGGCAGTCCGCGGGGTAGAAGAGCGTGCTCATCCCGAGGCTCACGAGGTTAAGGATACCAAAAAACTGAAGAAATAAAAAGGAGAAGCATACATTGAATGACTCATTGTATGCTTCCTTTTTTCTAAAAAAGAAAGAACGAGGAAGATCATGAATAAGACCATGCAAAGAAAATACGCCCGCCTGTTGGTGCGCGTAGGTGTGAATATACAAAAAGGCCAGACCCTTGTGGTACGTGCGCAAACGGAGGTTTACCCCTTTGTGGAGATCCTTGCCGACGAGGCGTATAAGGCCGGCGCGGGGGACGTGCAGATCGAGTGGGGCAATCAGACCCTTACCAAGCTGGCATACCGCCACTGTACCATGACCTCTCTTTCCAAGGTAGAGGCTTGGGAGGAGGCAAAAATGAAGTTCCAGGCAGACACCCTGCCTGCTATGATCCGCCTTTGCTCCGAGGATCCCGACGGCTTGAAGGGTATGAACCAGACCAAGGTGCGCAAGGTGGCTCAGCGCCGTTACCCTGTTTTCAAGCCCTACCGCGAGCAGATGGAAAACCGTTACCAGTGGCTGGTGGCGGCCGTTCCCGGCAAGGCATGGGCAAAGAAGGTGTTCCCCGGTGAGCGTCCCGCCGCCGCGGTGGAAAAGCTTTGGAACGCCATTTTGGAATGCTGTCTGGTCACTCCCGACAACGATCCCATCGCCGCATGGGAAGAGAAGAACCGCATCATGGCGGAAAAGTGCGAGAAACTCAACGCTTACCGCTTTGAGTATCTGGAATATAAGAACAGCCTGGGCACGGATTTCCGCTGCACCCTGATGCCCAAATCTCTTTGGTGCGCAGGCGGGGAGAAGACCCTGGGCGGTACCTTCTTCAACCCCAATATGCCTACCGAAGAGGTGTTCACCACCCCCTGGAAGGGCAAGTGCGACGGTAAATTGGTGTCCTCCATGCCCCTTTCCCGCCAGGGAACTCTCATCGACGGCTTCTGGATCGAATACAAGGACGGCAAGGCTGTGAACTGGGATGCCGAGACCGGCAAGGATGCGTTGGATGCCTTGATGCAGACCGACGAGGGTGCTTTGATGCTGGGTGAATTGGCGTTGGTGCCCTATGATTCTCCCATCAGCAACCAAAAGATTTTGTATTACAACACCTTGTTCGACGAGAATGCCAGCTGTCACGTGGCTGTGGGCAGTGGATACAGCAACTGCGTGGAAGGCTTTGAGACCATGACCAAGGAAGAGCTGGACGATCTGGGTGTCAACGACTCTCAGGTACACGTGGACTTTATGATCGGCACTCCCGATATGTCCATCGTAGGCTGGAAGGACGGCAAGGCGACCCCCATCTTTGAGAACGGAAATTGGGCACTGTAAGCATATGGAAGAATTGAAAGATTTACGCACGGAACTGACGGAAGAGATCGAGGCGGCAAGCCTTTTGCTGGACGACCGTCTCTACGCCATGAAGAGCTATTACGATCTGGTCACCGCCATCGGATACGCCAAGGTGGTGCTTTCCCAGACGGAAGCGGATGACACCGCCATGGAAGAAGCCTTGGAGTCCCTCCACGGTGCCATCGACGGCATGGAACTGCGTGAGGAGCAGATTGAAGAAGCGGAAGAGGCTCCCAAAAAGAAAAATCTTACCCCCCTCCTGGTGGCAGGCGCCTTCTGCGGCGGCTTGCTGTTGGGAAAACTGGTTTCTAAGAAAGGCAAGAAACGGAAATGAAAGCATTTAAATTAGGCGTGCAGCTGTACTCCGTGAGAGACGATGCCGCAAAGGATATTGAAGCCACCCTGAAAACCGTAAAGGCTATGGGCTACGACGGCGTGGAGCTGGCAGGGCTGTACGGTAAGACTCCCGAGGAGCTGAAGGCCTTGGCAGAGTCTGTAGGTCTTGAGATCATCTCCGCCCACACCGGCCTTTGGGAGACCCGCGGCATGGGCGCAAAAGCCGTTGCAGAGCAGTACCGCAGAGCGGGATGCCGCTACATCGCCGTGGCAAGCATGGCGGATGAGGACAGACCGAACGGTGCAAACTTCGAGAAAGCCGCGGCAGAGATTGAAGAGCTGGCAGAAGCCTGCAAGGCAGAGGGCATGACCCTGCTGTACCACAACCACGATTTTGAGTTCTTCGTACTGCCCGACGGCAGATTCGCTTTGGAAGCCATCTACGCCTGTGCAGGCGATGACTTGTTGCAGACGGAGATCGACGTCTGCTGGGCAAAGACTGCAGGGAACGATCCCGCCGCCTTGGTGCGTAAGTACCCGGGCAGAGCACCCCTGGTGCATCTCAAGGACTTCTCCGGCATTCCCGAACAAAGTCGCTACGACAACTTCGGGCTGAAGTTCACCCGCCCTGCCGATGCAGAGCCCTTCTCCCTCCAACCCGTTGGCAGAGGATGCCAGGACATTCCCTCTATTCTCGCCGCCGCCGAGGAAGCAGGCACGGAATGGCTCATCGTGGAGCAGGATTCCCCCGCCGCAGGGGACACCCCCATGGAATCCATCGCATACTCCGCAACCTATATGAACACCCTTTTGGGAAGATAAAACAGCAAGACTCCGCCGAAAAAGCGGAGTCTTTTGACTGATGACAAAGTATCATTTTTACAGTGTGGTTGGCAAAATACACAAAGGTGAAGTAACCATGAGCCTCCCTCCGGGAGGGAGGTGGCATTTTCGTCAGAAAATGACGGAAGGAGCCTGCGAGCATCGAAAACAATGTCTTTATCAAAAGCGAATGCGCGCGCAGTTTGAACACAGCAAAGGCTCTATCTTTATCGAAAAGACTACTTCATCTCCCGCGGGCTCCCTCAGTCGCCCTTATGGGCGACAGCTCCCTCCCGGAGGGAGCCCATGTTCCGCCCGTTCGTTTTGCTCTCCCGAAAAATGTGTTTGGGCAATTTGCCATTTGATGCTTTTGATGCAAGATTTTTCGTCAGCCTGAAGTCTCCGCCAAAAAAGCGGAGTCTTTTTGTGTGGTAGGATGTTTTGTTAACAATTGTAAAGTTTTCATGGTCACCGTTGACATTGTTTTGGGTTTATGGTATATTGAAACCGTAAGGAGGGGAGTCCAATGGCTCATATATCTGCTTTGTAAAGCAAAAATGGTCCTTGTTGCGATCACGTTGCACTAGCGGCGATGGAGCAACATATAGGAAGGAGCTATTATGTTTATCCTTGAATTTATTTTTAATGATCCCATACTTGCATTTGTGGTGGGACCTCTTTTGGCAGTTGCTGTTTATAAAATTCAGTTGCTTCTGTGCCGAAAGGTAAAACACTTACATATCAAACTGATTCCGATGTATCTGTTTGCGGCACTGTTCGTTTTTGTTACATTGCTGTATACGGGTGCTTTCCCCGGGCAATCTGCAGGCTTGGCAAACGTGAACGAACTTGTTGCATTGATATTGGCTATTGCATTCGGAATTCCCTTTATAGGCGTTTGCGCCGCTTGGTTGGTGCATTGGAGAGCAACGCAACAAGCGTAACCAAACAGTTTCGGAAGGAGAAATACAATGAAGAAAACAATCGTATTGATACTGGCAGCGCTCTTCCTTTTGACCTCGTGCAATGCAGAAGAAACCACCTCGACAGCTTCGGAGCAATATGCCAATGCGGACGATTATCTCTACAGAACGTGGGGGGACGGCTCTTGGAAAGATTTTCACTTTGAAAATGCGATTTGGCTTGAAACGGACGGTAGTGGAGCATTTGATGTAAAAGTCCCCATGGGAACCGTGAAGGTTTCTCCGTATCTGGTCAAAGCTATGGAGGATATGCCGGATAATCTCCGCTTGCGGGTGATCGTAAGCTTTAAGTCTATGCTTCCGGAGGAATATTGGAATACCGTCTTGGAAGGAAAAACTGTCAGAGAGTATTATGAGATCATCGAGTCAGGAGAAGATCTGAAAGCAGCCAATCTTGCCACAGATCTATTGTACCTGTACAAGCATGAGTGGTTTTACAAGATATATCGTACCATTCACGTTTCGGACGAACAGGCGGCTTTAGGCGGAATTACAGATGATTTTTGTTTCTACGCCTGTATGACCAAGAAGGAGATTCTTGAACTAACCTGTAACGAGGACGAAGCCTTTTACATCTTCGCTGCAATATATAAGTAAACCAATACACAACACAAACCACCGAGGACGCCCTCGGTGGTTTTTCGTCTCAAAACTCCTCTAACATTTTATACACGGTGCAGATGGGCAGACCGACGATGGAGAAGTAGTCTCCTTCGATCTTTTCTACCAGGATGCATCCCTTGCCCTGGATGCCGTAGGCGCCCGCCTTGTCGTCGCATTCGCCCGTGGAAACGTAGGTGGAGATCAACTCCTCGCTCAGCTCACGGAAGGTGACTTGGGAAACGGAGACTTCTGTCTTGGTGTTCGTTCCGTCGGTGATACACACCCCCGTCAGCACCCGATGGGTCTTCCCGGAAAGGAAGCGAAGCATCTCTGCGGCGTGGGCGCGATCCTTGGGCTTGCCCAGCTTGGTGCCGCCGTATTCTACCAGGGTATCCGCCCCCAGCACGATCTGCCCGGGGAAGCGGGAGGACACCTCCAACGCCTTTGCCTTGGCGTTTTCTGCCACTACCTCCTCCACGGAAAGCCCCTGGGGGCAGATCTCCTCCCCAAAGGAAGGTACCACCGTAAAGGGGATTCCTGCGGTCTCTAAGATCTCCCTCCGCCTGGGAGAGGCGGATGCCAAAAGAATGCTCTTGCCCATCATGTTAAAAACTCCGTTTTCTTGCGTAAAAAATATGATTTTGCTATTGCAAAAATCTTCTGATTCTATTATAATACCATTGAAGTAAAATATCAAGAAGAAAGTTATCGTTATGAGGATAAAAACAGACTCTTTTCAGCGCATCGTGGTAAAGGTGGGTACTTCTACCCTGACCCACGAGGGCGGTACGATGAATTTAAGAAAGATTGAGAAATTGGTTCGCTGTCTGGCGGATATCAAGAACACGGGCAAAGACGTGATTCTGGTTTCCTCCGGTGCCGTGGGATGCGGCCTTGCCAAGCTCCATTTCAATCGGGACACCTTGACGTTACAGCAAAAGCAGGCGGCGGCATCCGTGGGGCAGTGCGACCTTATCGGTATGTACTCCAAGGAGTTTGCCCAGTACGGCCACGTGGTGGCACAGTTGCTTTTGACCAAGGACGTGGTGGACAGCGAGGTGCGTTACGCCAACGCTAAGAACACCTTGGAGACCCTTTTGGAGGCGGGGGTGATTCCCGTTGTCAACGAGAACGATACCGTTTCCGGGGAGCAGATCCGTTTTGGCAGTAACGATACCCTTTCCGCAGTGGTGGCATTGCTTTCCGATGCCGACCTGCTGGTGAATATGTCGGATATCGACGGCTTGTATACCGCAGACCCCCGCAGAGATCCCAACGCGACCTTGATCGATTGCGTTGCGGAGATCACCCCCGAGATCGAGGCGGCGGCAGGCGGTGCAGGCTCTGCCCGTGGTACCGGCGGCATGGTGGCAAAGCTCCAGAGTGCCCGCACGGTGACGGAAGCAGGGATCCCCATGATCATCTGCAACGGTGACGATCCCGCCATGCTCTACGCCATTATGGACGGTACCTTCATCGGTACGTATTTTGAAGCGAAAGGAACTCAGGTATGACCGTTCGTGAACTTTGCTTGCTTGGCAGGGAAGCCATCCCCGCCTTGCAATCCGCTTCCGGCAAACAGCGCAACGACGCGTTGCTGGCCATGGCCAAGCTGTTGATGCGGGACTTGGATCTCATTCTGGAAGCTAACAAAAAAGACCTGGCAAATGCCGCGGAAAACGGCGTTCCCGCCCAGATGATAGACCGTTTGACCTTGACGGAAGCCCGTCTTGGGTCCATCGCCTCTGCATTGGAGGAGGTTGCCGCCCTCCCCGATCCCTTGGGTCTGGGAGAGGAATGGGTGCGCCCCAACGGGCTTTCCATCCGCCGTATCACCGTGCCCATCGGACTCATCGCCATGATCTACGAGGCACGCCCCAACGTGACGGCAGATGCCGCCGCGCTGGCGGTGAAATCCGGCAACTGCGTGGTGCTGAGAGGCGGCAAGGAAGCCTTCTTTACCAACTGCGCCATGGTGAACTCCCTGCGGGAGGCCATGGTGTCCGTAGGATTGCCTGCGGATTGTATCTCCATGCCGGAGGATCCCTCCCGAGAGACTGCCACCCAGCTGATGCAGCTGCGGGGCGTGGTGGATCTGCTCATCCCCAGAGGGGGCAAGAATTTGATCCGTTCCGTGGTAGACAACGCCTCCGTTCCCGTAATCGAGACCGGTGCGGGGAACTGCCACGTTTACGTAGATGCCTCTGCGAATTTGGAAATGGCACTTTCCGTGGTGGACAACGCCAAGCGGCAGAGACCTTCCGTCTGTAACGCCGCCGAAGGCCTTGTGGTGCATCGTGAGATTGCGGGTGTCTTCCTGCCCTTACTGCGGGAACGGCTTGTGGGCGTGGAATTCCGCGGCTGTGAGGAGACCTGTGCTTTGTTGCCCGATTGTCTTCCCGCCACCGAGGAGGATTTCTATACGGAGTACAACGATCTGATCCTCCATGTGAAGGTGGTAGGGGGCGTGGAAGAAGCCATCTCCTTTATCAACGCTCACAACACCGGCCATTCCGAGGCCATTATTACGGAAAGCCTTACCAACGCAAACCGCTTCACCGCAGGCATCGACGCCGCGGCGGTATACGTCAACGCTTCCACCCGCTTCACCGACGGCGGGGAATTCGGGTTTGGCGCGGAGATCGGTATCTCCACCCAAAAGATGCACGCCAGAGGCCCCATGGGGCTTTCCGCCCTCACCACGGTGAAATACGTGGCATGGGGGAACGGTCAGATCCGCGGGTAATATTGTACAAGCACCCTCTCATACCTTGTGGAGGGTGATGGTTCATGTTTCAAGCAATTCTTTCCGTTTTGTCCCGTTTTGTGGGCTTGTTCCTCCGTGCGGGAGGAGCGAACTCCTTTCCGCCGCCCCTTTCCAAGGAGCGGGAGAAGGAGCTGTTTCTAAAAGCCCGCGGGGGAGATCTTTCTGCCCGCAATACCTTGATCGAGCATAATCTCCGCTTGGTGGCGCACATCGTCAAAAAGTATTACCTTTCCTATCGGGAGCAGGACGATCTGATTTCCGTGGGAACGGTGGGTCTGATCAAAGCCATCGACAGCTTTGACGTTGAAAAAGGCGCACGCTTCGCTACCTATGCAGGGAAGTGCCTGCAAAACGAGATCTTAATGTATTTCCGTTCCCAAAAGAAGCACGCCATGGAGACCTCCATCAACGAGCCCGTGGACGTGGATAAAGAGGGAAATCCCCTCACCTACATGGATATTCTCTCCGACGATGAGGATATCGTGGAGGCGTTGGACACCAAGATCAAGCATAGCAAGATCTACGATGCGGTGCGGGACGTTCTGGATGAGCGGGAACGCAGGGTGATCGCCTTGCGCTACGGCATGACGGAAAGCGGAAAAACCTACGCCCAGAGAGAAGTGGCGGTGCGAATGGGGATCTCCCGTTCCTACGTGTCCCGTATCGAGAAAGCCGCCTTGGAAAAGATCAAAAAACATATCGGCGAGCCATAAAAGACTTGCCAAAACCGAAATTTTATAGTATAATGAGGGCGTAAAAACCAAGGAGAGTCCATTTCGTTCATGAATTATCTGATTACGTTTTTGATTAGTATGCTTCCCATCGTGGAGCTGAGAGGAGCCATTCCCTACGGTATCGGCTTCGGGCTGGATATCCTGCCCGTGATCCTGATCTCCGTGGTGGGCAACCTGCTTCCCATACCCTTCCTCATCCTGTTCGGCGGTAAGGTGCTGAACTGGTTTGCTTCCTTTCCCAAGCTGGGAAAGCCCTTCCGCAAGATCTTAGAGATCGGGGATCGCAAGGTGGCACAGATGAAGAAGACTCTGTTTTGGGGTCTGTTCCTCTTCGTTGCCATTCCCTTGCCCGGCACCGGGGCGTGGACGGGTGCGTTGATCTCCATCCTTTTGGGGCTCAAGCTTCGCAAATGCTTCCTGCCCATTGCCTTAGGCGTGGTCACGGCGGGAGCCATCATGCTGACCCTTTCTTTGACGGCAAAGGGCCTGTTCGAAATGCTTATTTAAGTCAAAAAAATTAAACATAAAGAGGTAACAAAAATGGCAAAGTTTCAAATCGGCGTTATGACCGACTCCTTCAAACTTCCCTTTGAGCAGGGATTGGCAAAGGCTGCCGAGGTAGGCGCGCAGGGCATTCAGCTTTACGTGGTAGACGGCGAAATGAAGTACGATACCTTTGATGACGCAAAGGTTGCCCGTGTTCGCGCTCTCTTGGAGCAGTACGGCTTGGTGATCTCCGCGGTTTGCGGCGATTTCGGCGGCCACGGCTTTGAGCGTGCAGACGAGAACGCATGGAAGATTCCCGCATCCAAGGCAGTGGCAGATCTGGCGGTCCGCTTGGGCACCAAGGTCGTCACCACTCACATCGGCGTAGTTCCCGAGGATCCCGCTGATCCCGCAAAGGCAGACACCGCTTGCGAGGCATATCAGAACATGGTTGCCGCTTGCCGTGAGATCGGTGAGTATGCCGCCTCCGTTGGCGTCACCTTCGCCATCGAGACCGGCCCCGAGCCCGCAGACCGTCTGAAGGCTTTCCTGGACGACGTCAACAGCAAGGGCTTTGGCGTTAATATGGACCCCGCTAACCTAGTAATGTGCACCGGTACCGACCCCGTTGCCGCAGTTTATACCTTGGGCGATTACATCGTTCACACCCATGCCAAGGACGGCAAGGGCTTTATCATCGATCCCCGTAAGGTTTACACCTTCTTTGCAGAGGGTGGTATCGAGGATCTCCGTCTCTCCGATTACTTCTTAGAGGTTCCTCTGGGCGAGGGCAACGTTCCCTTCGACGCATACCTCAAGGCTCTTGAGGACATCGGCTACAAGGGCTTCCTCACCGTTGAGCGTGAGTGCGGCGACGATCCCTACGCAGATATTCTGAAGGCTGTTAACTTCTTGAAGAGCAAAATCAGCGACAAGAAAGTGAAGAAGATCGGCTTTATCGATTACTTCCTGGAAGAGTGGCACGCCCTCAACTATCCCCAGTTCATCCGTAACGCTGACCCCGACTGTGAGTTTGTGGTAGCTTACGCTTACGCAGAGCTGGACAAGAAGCCCGGCGGCACTATGACCACCGATGAATTCTGTGCTAAGTTCGGCATCCAGAAGTGCGATTCCATCGAGGAAGTGGTAGAAAAGAGCGACTGCCTGGTGGTAATGAGCCCCGATAACCCCGAAAGACACTGGGATCTCTGCCAGCTGCCCTTGCGTAGCGGCAAGCCCGTTTACGTAGACAAGACCTTTGCCCTCACCAAGCAGATCGCCGTTGATCTGGTGAAGCTGGGTGAAGAGAACAACACTCCCTTCTTCTCCTCCTCCGCGCTCCGCTTTGCAGACGAGCTGAAGACTCTTTCCAAGGAAGGCATCGTTTACATCAACTCCCGCGGCCCCGGCAACTTCGATACCTACGCTATCCACCAGCTGGAGCCCATGCTGATGCTGATGGGCAGCAACGTCAGCCGCGTCATGTCTATCGGCAGCGGTAAGTACGAATCCATGGTGCTGGAGTTTGCAGACGGCAGAAGTGCTGTGATGTCTCACTACGGCTGGAACGGCGGTATCGACTTTGAGTTCGTGGCAAGCTATGCCGACGGCACCAACGTGAAGATCCCCGCTATGACCAACACCTTCCCCAACTTCATCTCCTCCATGCTGGATTTCTTCCGCACCGGTAAGATCTACGCCGCTCACGACGAGACCGTTGCCATCATGGCAGTCATCGAGGCGGGCAACCGCGCCCTCAAGACTCCCGGCGTTTGGGTTGAGGTTTAATTTCCACCCGTGGCAGGCATGCAAAAGGGTATTCTGCTGTACACAAGCTATTGGGGTCACAGCGGAGCCAAATATTACAATCCCACCGATGAGGAGCTGCAAAAGCTCCTCTCGGCAAGCAACGAGATCCTCTTGATCCCCATCGCCACCTTCAACCGTTACAGAGATGAAAGCGGCAACGAGAAGCAGGTGCTGGACGAGCATACCTTGGATTCTTTGACCCCCGACATGGTGGCAGATCCCAATATGTTGGAGGCTATCAAATCGGAGTATGCGCCCCGTATTGAGACCTATCTCCGTTCCAACTTCCACATGGACGACTACGTGGAGGATGCCGTGGCCTATGCCAGGCGGCTGGTGAAGCTGGATCCCACCGTGAAGCTCTGGTTCTCCGCTCCTCTGGAGGGTTGCCTCCATGCGCTCACTCATCTCTTTGCAGATGCCTGGGTGTACGGCATTCACCGCGTGAAAGAGGTGCTGGAGAGCGAGATCTGGGAGAACAACGTGCAGGGCATCTACGTCTCTTTGGAGGACATCGTCACCGCGTATTACACCAAGTTTGATCCCTCCTGCCCCGAGGAAGATTTCCACAGCCCCATGGTATATTCCATGCGCAGAGTTTCCGATGTGGCCCACAGCTACGGCAAGGAATGCCTGTGGATCCCGTACTATCACGGTGCCGCTTGCTCCCATACCACTTTGGGGCACGTGGCCAACCGTACGAACATCTTCGATACCGTCATCATCCAGCCCTCCTATTTCTTCCGTGCAGAGCGGACACCGGAGCTGGGCATCGTGGCGGAATGTGTGAGACAACAGCAGGTCATCGATACCGACGGCAGTGTCATCGGCGGAGAGAAGACCTCTGGGACCGTCATCGGCTTTGAGATGGAGATCGACCACCAGTTCTTCGACAAGGAAGATTACCCCAGCCGTTACTTTGCCTACGAGAAGGCCTTCGGCGAGTTCGTAGGGAAGTATCCCACCGCTTACTATGCAGGCTGTCCCGACACCGCCGTGAAGGTAGCAGACCTGATGAAAAAGTTCTTGCAGCAATAAAGCATTGAAAGAAGCGTCGTTTCGGCGCTTCTTTTTCTTGACAACCTAAAGCATTTATGCTAAACTGAAAAAAACGCTTTTGACAAAGGAGACTTACATATGGCAGGAAGCGGAAGAATGGAATGGCTGATCACCGACGAGCTTACGCAGCTTTTGGAAGAGGGCAGAGACATTGACCGTGATTTTTGGAAAAAAGAAATAGATGCCTGCGGCAGTGATACAAAAAAACTGCTGGAGGTTTACGAAAAATTGCAAGCCCTCCCCATGCGGGCGGACTTCCCCTATGACGAGCCCAGCCTTCTTGCAGACATCAAAAAAGCAAGCAAGGTAGACGCCCTCCCCGCAGACAAATTTGCCCCTGTGGAGCTTACCTACTTCCACGGCGCATGGCTGGGCAGATGTATCGGCTGTGCTTGGGGTCAGCCCTGTGAAGGATGGGCCATGGAGGACATCCGCAAGTGGTACAAGGAGGCGGGCAAGTATCCCGTATCCTATTTCTTCCCGGCAAGATCCGGTGAAAATCATAGAGAGCATTTCAGCACCGACGAGAAGATCGACGGCATGGGCCTGGATGACGACACCCGTTTCACCGTGCTGAACTATCTGCTTCTCAAAGAAAAAGGCTTTGCCATGGATGCCTACGACGTGGGCAATATGTGGTCCTACAAGCTGCCTTTCCGCTTTGTGTTCACCGCAGAAAGCCAGGCATACTTGAACTTCATCAACTGCGAGGACGTAATGGCTTGGAGCAAGCCGGAGAACCCGGAGGAAATGATGCGCAAGGCAAAGATCTCCACCTATCTGAACCCCTACCGTGAGTGGATCGGTGCCCAGATTCGTGCCGACGCTTTTGCCTACGTTTGCGCCGGTATGCCCATCAAGGCCTCCGAGCTGGCTTTTGTGGATGCTTCCTTCTCCCACGTGAAGAACGGTATCTACGGCGAGATGTTCTTTGCCGCCATGATTGCCGCCGCCTTTACGGAAAAGGACGTGGAGAAGTGCTTCGATATCGCCATGGCCACCATCCCCGCAAACTGCCGCTTCGCCGAGGAAATGAAGTGGGCGAAGAAGCTGGCGGAATCCGACATGGGCAGAGAAGAGCTGATGGATACCCTGTACAAGAACGGGGTGAAATACCACCGCGTACACACCATCAACAACGCTACCTTCTGCATCGCCGCCATTATGCGCTATAAGAACGATTTCCGCGGTGCGGTTGCATTCTCCATTGAATGCGGTATGGATACCGACTGCAACGGTGCCACCGTAGGCTCCTTTATGGGCGCTTTGCTGGGCAGAGAAGGCATTCCCGCAGACCTTGCCGACGCCATGAAGGACAAATTCACCGTGGGTGTCACCCCCTACGACAATTACTCCATCAAGGGCTTTGCGGAAGAGGTCAAGGCCTTGCACGAAAAACTGAACGGATAAAAGCAAGAGCGACGCTTTTCACAGCGTCGCTCGTTTTTTATTCTTCGGGAGTCTGTTCGGTAACTTCCTCGGAGGCCTCTTCTGCGGGGAGCTCTGCTTCCTCCACTGTCTCCACCTTTACGGAAGCGAACTTGGGGGTATAGGCTTCTTTTTCTGCTTTTGCCTTTGCCTTGCGGGCAAGCACGGTCATACCGATAATGCTGACGATAACGGAAACCGCACCGATGAACACGGAGATCTTGATGGTCTCGCCCAGCAGACCCTTGAACAGGTACAAGCTGTCGGTACGCAGCATCTCGATCCACATTCTGCCAAAACCGTACCAACCCAGGTAGGTGAAGATGATCTGTCCGTCAAACTTCTTCTTTTTGTAGAAGATCAGATAGATCAGCAGAATGCCCACCACATTCCAAAGGGATTCGTACAGGAAAGTGGGGTGCGCCACGGTAACGTTGCCCAGAGCATCGGTGATCTCCATGCGCCAGGGCAGATTTTCCACTCCGGGGGAGTAGCCGTAGGCCTCGGCGTTCATAAAGTTGCCCCATCTGCCGATGGCCTGGCCGATCATTACAGCGGGAGCCGCCGCGTCCATCAGCTTCAAAGTGCTGAGCTTGGTGATGCGGGAATAGGTATACACGGTGATGATACCGAAGATGATGGCACCGTAAATGGCAAGTCCGCCCTCGCGGATGTTGATCATCTTCATAAAGTCGCCTTGATAACGGTCCCATTCCGTGACCACGTACATCGCGCGTGCGCCGATGATGGCAACGGGCACGGTGATCAAGGCCAGATTGTACAGATGATCCTCGGGGAGACCTTCCTTCTTCTTGGCATAGGTGTAGAACATAAACAATGCCAAGCAGATGCCTGTGGTGATGATGATGCCGTACCATTTGACTTCGATGCCGAAAATGGAAAATGCTACGGAATTGATCTCAAAAGACAGCCCTAAACCGGGGAATGCCACTGTATGCATATCATTCATCCTTTCCTTCTTTGGGGTAAACCACGCTCATGGCACAACGGTCGGTACGAACGGTACGGCGCAGAACCTCCCAGGCTTCCTCGTAGCCGATCTTGGAAAGGCAGGAGGAATAGGAAAGATAGTCGCCGCCGTTCTGCCAGAAGGTCATGAAGGTGTTGGCAATATCGTCGGTGGAATCAAAATTGAACAGATTGTTGGCGTACACCACCCGCTTGGCGATCTCGAATTCCTCGGGAGTGAAGTAGCTTTCTCTGCGTTTTTCGATCTCTGCGCATACCGCATTTTTCAAGGCGTGGGGGTCGTTACACAGCGCGGAGACCTCCGTAAACGCCGCCGTACGTTCCTGAGCGTAAGCACCGCCGAACTTATCACTGATCAGCCCGCTCTCGTAAAGGCGGTTGTAGAATTCCCCGGATTTGCCGAAGAGCAGCTGCATGTTGATGGCGTTGGCCGCGGAAATGCGGATCCGCTCCTCCGGGTCTTCTGCGGGAATGTCCTTGAACCCGATCTCCACCATGGGCTGGGAGATCTCAAAGAAATCCTCCGCGTAAGGCATGTTGATCTCCTCCGGCTCTTCCGGGAAGACACGCTCGATATTTACCACGGGGGCTTCTTTTGTGAGCATTTTGTCGCACACCGCGTTCACCTGATCGGGGGTCACGTCTCCGCAGACGATGAGCACCATGTTTCGCAGGTTGTAGAAGGTATCCGTACAGCGGTAAAGCATCTCGGGGGTGATCTGTGCGATGGAGTCCCGCGTGCCCACGATGCTTTGGCGGATGGGATGGTTTTTATACAGACACTTCAGCAGGTTGAAGAACACGCACCAGCCGGGGTTATCGTCATACATGGCGATCTCTTCACCGATGATGCCCTGCTCCTTCTTCACCGTTTCCGCGGTGAAATAGGGATGGGACACAAAATCCAACAGGATCTCCAGATTTTGGTCAAAGCCCTCAGTGCAGGAGAACAGATAGCAGGTGCGGTCAAAGGAGGTGAAGGCGTTGGCAGAAGCCCCGGTCTCCGCATAGCGGGTAAAGGCATCCACGCCGTTTTCATCCTCAAACATTTTATGCTCTAAGAAATGTGCCACGCCGTCGGGAAGCTCCAGATAATCCGCATCCTTGTCCGTTTTGAACTTGCAGTCAATAGAGCCGTACTGTGTGCCGAACATGGCAAAGGTAGCGGAATGCTTCTTAGGAATCACGTAGAGGGGCAGACCGCTTTCGTGGATGCGGTAGAAATAGGATTCTCCCACGGTGCTGTCACAGACCTTTTGGAATTCCTTCATGCTTGTTCCCCTCCTTCCAGGAAGTATACGGTATCCAGCCGAACGCTGTTTGCCACGGTCACCACGTCTTCCTTGGTGATCTGTTCCATGGCGGCAATGGCATCCTCGGGGGAATCGTACCGTCCGGTGGAAATTCTGCCCAAATACCAGGAAGCGATGGCGGCAGGACTGTCGGTGATCTCGCGATAGCCGTTTCGCAGGGAACGGCGGGCGTTTTCCAGCTCTTCATCGGAGACATTGCCCTGCTTCAGATCCTCCAACTGCTCCAAAACAGCGTTTAAGGTCTTCTCTTTATTCTTCTGCTCGATACCGCTGACCACCATCAAAAGCCCCTTCAATCCGTCGGGGAAGCTGGAGCAATAGTAGCAAAGGCTTTGCTTTTCCCGGACGTTCATAAACAAACGGCTGGTGGGCGCGCCGCCGAAGATCTCGTTGAACAACGCCATGGAGGGGAAGTTGCCGTTTTGCAGAACGTATTCCGTGCGGAAGCCCATGGTCAGCTTGCACTGAGAGATCCGCATCTGCTCGGTGACGGTACGGGAGTTTTCCGGCAGAGCACCGGGAACAGTGACGGGGAATGCCGCGTCACGGGGATCAAAATCCAGATAAGTGCTGCAAAGGGCGGCAAGCTCCTCACCGGACTTTCTGCCAACGTAGAACATTTCCACTCTTGCACTTGCCAAAAGGTTGCGGTAGGCCTCCAGCAGAGAAGCGGGGGTTAAGGCCTCCACATCCTCCACGTTGCCGCCGTGATCCACGGCGTAGGGCTCGCCTTCACACATGATCTCCACACAGCGGCTTCTTGCGTAAGCGGTTTTGTTGTTGATCCGCCCGCGGATATCGTCGCAGAGGTTCTTCTTTTCCTGCTCTACGTAATCAGCTTTGAAAAGTCCGTTTTCCAGATAGGGGCGGAAGATCAGCTCCTGCATCAGCTTCATGCCCTCCGCCAGAATGGCCATGCCGTCAAAGGCAAAGCTGTCGTCAATGGCGGTGAGCTCAAAGGTCACCACCTGAGCTTCTCCCTTTTTCTGCACGAAGGCGCCCAGCCCCAGGGAATACAGCATGTCCTGCTTTTGGTTCAACGCCTGCATGGTGGGATAGCTTTCCGTGCCCCGCATCAATACGTCGGTGAGCAGGGAATAGGCGGAAGCCGTTTCCTTCTGCAGAGGCACGAACAAATTGACGGTAAAGAACGCCGTCTTAAATCGATCGGTGGTTACCGTATTCAAAGCAACGCCTTGCTTTAACTGGGTTCTGCAAAGATTCATGAAAGGGCTTCTCCTTCTTTTCGGTAAATGAATTCGCCGCCCAAAACGGTGGCATCTACCCGGATGTTCTCGTCAAAGATGGCAAGATCTCCGCGGTAGCCCGCCTTCAAAACGCCTCTCTCCTTGATACCAAAGAGTCTTGCGGGGGTGGCGGTCATCATACATACGGCGGAGCAAAGGTCTGCGCCTGCCAGATCCTTCATATTCCGCACCAGGCGGTCTGCGGTGGCAACGCTTCCCGCAAAGGCCTTGCGGTCGGGCATTTTGGCAACGCCATCCTCAATAAAACACTCCTGACCGTTTTCCAGAGAACCTAAAATGGTTCTGCCCTCGGTCTGTCCCGCACCGCGCATAGCGTCGGTGACCAGAACGGTTCTGTGTACCCCCTTGGAGCGGTACACCAACTGCAACAGGGTCTCGGGAAGATGCTTGCCGTCGGCAATGATCTCCACGGTAAGATCGTCGTAGAGATAGCCCGCCTCGATGAGGCCGGGATGGCGGTATCCGTCAATGCGGACGATGGTGCTCATACCGCTGTAAAAATGGGTGAGATGGGTGTATCCGTGGGAGAGGGCTTCCTTTGCCACGTCGATGGTGGCGTTGGAGTGCCCCATAGAGGGATAAACGCCCCGCTTTTTTAGGGTGTCCCCCAGCTCCATGGCACCGGGAAGCTCGGGAGCAACCGTCCAACGGACGATACAGCCCTCCGCCGCATCCAGCACCTTGTTATAGTGGGCAGGGTTGGGTACCTGCAGATATTTCTCGTCCTGAGCGCCCTTCTGATCTGCGGAGAAATAAGGCCCCTCCAAGTGCATACCGTAAAGATACGCACCGTTGTACTTGGTGTTTTGTGCCTTTTTCAAGGTGACGAAGGATTCAAACAGCTCCTCGTCGGGGCAGGTAAGGGTGGTGGGCAGAATGGTGGTGGTACCGTGCTTGGCATGAAGGGTCGCCGCGCCGATAAAGGCCTCCAGCGTACCGTCCATATAGTCGTATCCACCGCCGCCGTGTTGGTGCACGTCAATAAAACCGGGGGAGATATACTTTCCGGAGAAATCGTAAACGGTGTGAGAGCCGTCATCCTTTCTTCTGACACCGGCGTAGGTGATCACGCCGTTTTCACAGCAGACCTCGCCGTCCTTGATCACGGCGTTGGGGAAGATCAGGTTTCCGATAAACTTTTGCTTCATACTGCTTTCCATCCTCATGCTTGTTTTAGAATGAGCGCCACGGCGTGGGAGGCAATGCCTTCCTCCCGCCCGGAAAAGCCCAAATGCTCTTCCGTAGTGGCCTTGACGTTGACTTGATCGATGCCGATGCCCAGGCAGGAGGCGATGTTCTCCCGCATGGCGGTGATATGGGGGGCAAGCTTGGGTTTTTGGGCAATCACGGTGGCATCCACGTTTCCTACCGTGTAGCCTTGCTCCAAAAGTAATTTCCCGCAGTGCCGTAACAGCAACGCGGAATCGATCCCCTTGTATGCGGGATCGCTGTCGGGGAAGTGCTTGCCGATATCCCCCAAGGCGGCGGCACCCAGCAGGGCGTCGCAAACAGCGTGCAGCAGCACGTCGGCATCGGAGTGACCCAGAAGCCCCAAGGTGTGGGGGATCTCAACGCCGCCGATGATGAGCTTTCTGCCTTCTACCAGGCGATGAACGTCGTAACCGTGACCGATTCGGATCATGCTTGCACACTCCTTTTTCATGAGCCTTGCTCTCTGGCTTTTTCTATCAAGAGGATCGCCCTTGCCAGAAGGATGTCCTCTTTTGTGGTCAATTTCATATTGCGGGCGTCGGTTTTTACGTATTCCACCTTGCCGCCTGCCGCCTCCAGCATGGAGGTCTCGTCTGTAAAGGTATTCCCCGATTTGACCGCCATGGCGTATGCCACGGTGTACCGATCCCGCAGGAAGACCTGAGGAGTCTGAATGGCCAGCAGATGATCCCGCTTGGGGGTGTATACCGTAGAATGCTCCGTGTCTACGAATTTGATGGTATCCGTTACGGGAGAGCAAGCCGTAGCGGCACCCGCCTTCTTTGCCCCTTCGATCACGCTTTCGATGATTTCGGGCGTAACGAAAGGACGTGCACAATCATGCACGCAGGCGTAAGAAATTCCGGGGGATATTTGGCAGACCCCCTTAAAAACCGATTCGGTTCGGGTCTTTCCACCCTCGCAGAAGCGAATGGGGATAGAGCCCCGATACCGCTCTGCCAAAAGCCGCAGACGGGGAAGATTTTCCCCGCCTACCACTACCAGCTCCGAAACGGAGGAGGCGAGAAACGCCTCCAATACCCGCTGGAACAGGGTTTTACCGTCTAATTTGATCTCCGGCTTAGAGACACCGCCCATGCGGGTACCGCTTCCGGCGGCAACGATGATCCCGCAGACGGAATCAGTCTTGATACTCATAGCCGATGGTGAACGCCTTGGCGTTCATTTCGCCCAGCTCGGGCTTTGCCTTGGGGAGGCGGCGCGGAGACTTTCACAGAAGTACTCGCGGTCAAACAGCCCCGTTTCCTTCATCAGCTTGCCCAGCATGATGCAGTTTGCCAGCTTGGGGAAGCCGTTTTCATTTGCCAATTGGGTAGCGGGAACGCCGCAGGACTTGATGTCATCACGGGTCTCCTCGGGAGTGACCAGAGAAGAATCGTACACCACGGTACCGCCCACAGCCACCTTAGAAACGAACTTGTCGTAGGAGGGCTTGTTCATAGCCAACAGAATGTCGGGAGTGGTGACCAGAGGGGAGCCGATGGGCTCGTCGTCGATGTTGACGGAGCAGTTGCAGGTGCCGCCGCGCATCTCGGGACCGTAGGAGGGGAGCCAGCTGACTTCCTTGCCGTTCTTCATGCCTGCAACGATCAACTGCTTGCCTGCGAAAAGGATACCCTGTCCGCCGAAGCCTGCCAAAAGAATGCCTGCCATCAGTTCTGTTCCTCCTTTGTGATATCCTTATAAACGCCCAAGGGGTAGTGGGGCATCATGTTCTCACGGAGCCAATCCAGCGCCTTCTCGGGAGAAAGACCCCAGTTGGTGGGGCAGGTGGAAAGCACTTCCACGATGGAAAGGCCCTTCTTCTCCTGCTGGAGGGTAAACGCCTTCTTGATGGCTGCCTTTGCCTTACGTACGTTCTGCACGCAGTCCACCGCAACGCGCTCTGCGTAAGCGGTGCCGTCCAGAGTTGCCATCATCTCGCAGACGCGGATGGGGTTGCCCTGGAGCTGCTTGTCTCTGCCGTAGGGGGAGGTGGTGGTAACCTGACCCAGCAGAGTGGTGGGAGCCATCTGACCGCCGGTCATACCGTAGATGGCGTTGTTGATAAAGATGATGGTGATGTTCTCGCCTCTTGCGCCAACGTGGACGGTCTCAGCCGTACCGATTGCCGCCAGGTCACCGTCGCCCTGATAGGTGAAGACGGTGAGATCGGGGTTGGAGCGCTTCACGCCGGTAGCCACTGCGGGGGCTCTGCCGTGGGGAGCTTCGATCATATCACAGTTAAAATAGTTATAAGCAAAAACGGAACAGCCTACGGGGGCTACGCCTACGGTGGTGCCCTCTACGCCCAGCTCGTCCAGAACCTCCGCTACCAAGCGGTGAACGATGCCGTGGGTACAGCCGGGGCAGTAATGGAAGGGAACGTCCGTCAATGCGTGGGGTTTTTCAAAAACGATCATCAGTTGTCACCTCCGACTGCTTTCTTGATGTGGATAAGGATTTCATCCGGGGTGGGAATCATACCGCCGGTTCTGCCGAAGTGGGTCACGGGCTTTGCACAGTCGATGGCCAGCTTGACGTCGCTTTGCATCTGACCCATGTTCATTTCTACGGAGAGGAACGCCTTGGTGGTGCCCGCCAGAGCCTTCAGCTCCTTGGAGGGGAAGGGCCACAGGGTGATGGGACGGAACAAGCCCGCCTTGATGCCCTGCTCTCTTGCCATACGAACGGCAGTCTTGGCAATTCTTGCGGTGATGCCGTAAGCCACTACCACGATCTCTGCATCCTCGGTGAGGTAAGTATCGTACTTGACTTCCTTTTCCTCGATCTCTGCGTAACGCTCAAAACGATCCAGGACGGTCTTTTCCAGCTCCTCGGGAGCGATGTAAAGGGAGTTGACCACGTTGTGCTTTCTTGCATTCTTGTGGCCGTTGGTTGCCCAAGTCTTCTCGGGGATCTCTCTGGGGGTGTGAGCGCCGAAGTCAACGGGCTCCATCATCTGACCCAACGCACCGTCTGCCAGGATCATACAGGGCATACGGTAGATATCTGCCAGGTCAAATGCCTCGCCGGTGAGGGATGCCATCTCCTGAACGGAGTTGGGAGCCAGAACGATGACATGCTGGTCGCCGTGACCCAAGCCGCGGATGGCCTGGTTGTAGTCGGACTGTGCAGGCTGAATACCGCCCAGACCGGGACCGCCGCGCTGTACGTTTACCAAAACGCAGGGAACGTCACTGCCGATGATGTAGGAGATACCCTCGCTCATCAGGGAAACGCCGGGGGAGGAGGTGGAGGTGATGCAACGCTTGCCGGTGGAGGCCGCGCCGTAGATCATGTTGATAGCGGCAACTTCGCTTTCTGCCTGGAGGCACATACCCTCTCTCTTGGGCAGCTGCTTTGCCATATATTCCGCAAGCTCGGTTTGCGGGGTGATGGGATAACCGAAGAACAGCTTACAGCCTGCACGGATGGCAGCTTCAGCCAGAGCTTCGTTTCCTTTCATTAACAATTTCTCGCTCATGGTGATTCTCTCTTTCTGTAAATCAAACGTTTTTCTCTACGGTGATAACCAGATCGGGGCACATGGTGGCACACATGGCACAGCCCAAGCACTTATCCATTTCTTTTACACCAGCGGGATGATATCCCTTTGCGTTCAGAAGGGTTTCTTCCAAAGCAACGATCTTCTTGGGGCAAGCCAGAACACAAAGTCCGCAGCCCTTGCAAAGGTCGGTTTTGAACGTTACTCTGTTCATAAATAAAGGCCTTTCTTGAGTTTTCTATGGGTTTCTTTTTTCTTTCTTAAAATAATTTTCTGGTTACGTCCTTGATGGGAACGCCGCCCTCCGGCAGGTTCTCCGGGAAGGCTGTAACCGCCGCCAAGGGAAGATCTGTGAGCCTGCACAGCTCATCACAGGAAGCAAAGGAGGCTTCCACGTCCTCTCTGGTGGTCTCTGCTCCCAAGTTGGAGTTGTTGATGATGCCGCAGAATTTCATACGGGAGGAGACTTCGATCTCCTTCAGCAGGATGGCCGCGGCGCGGGGATCGGAAATGTAAGGACGGTAGTAGTTATATACGTAGTACATGGAGTACCCGCAGGCTTCGTACTGCTGATGATGCACGCCCAAGGCGGTGGCACCGTCGCTGTCGCCTCCCACGTCGATCACGGCGCATTCGTCGGTGACGAACACAGAGCCGTATTCCTTGGGCAAGGAGGGGATGTCCACGTTGGTATTGGCAAATTCGGGAAGAATGGGGCGCACCCCTGCTTCCTTCAACTGCTTTTCGTTATCCGCAGAGCGGAAGTAAGGGTTCACGATGTCCAGATCCACCAGACAGCATTTCTTGCCCTCCTCCGCCAAGGCAAGGGCTAAATTCACGGCGATGTTGGTCTTGCCGCATCCGAAATGCCCTGCGATCACGGTGATGCGCTTTTGCAAAAGTCTTTTCATTGTAAGTCAAATTCCTCGGATCAGGTCTCCCGCCTTGGCGTTTTCTATTTTGAGGTAGAACTCCATGCGGGGGTGCTTGGTGTCGCTTATGGGCTGGCCGTTTTTGTCAAACAGCGCTTCCACGGTGATATCTCTTCCCGTAGTGCCGGGGGAGAGCAGATTGGCTTTGTCACCGACCTGCATTTTGTTGAACTGCTCGCACAGCGCCAAGCCCGTTTTTTCGTCATAATCCTTCACCACAGCCAAAAAAGCGCGGTCCTTCAGATAAATGTTGTTGCCCACGATGTTGGCGTTCTCGTGGGGATTGCCGTAGAAGTATCCGGTGGCGTATTCTCTGTGGGAAACGCTCTCCACCTCTGCCCGATAGGCGGGGTTGAAGGGCTTGCCGGCGTAGTAATCGTCCAGCGCCATACGGTAAGCGTTGGTCACTGCGGCGGTGTAATAGGCACTTTTCACTCTGCCCTCGATCTTCAGAGAGTCCAAGCCTGCCTCTGCCAAAGCGCCGATATGCTCCACCATGCAGAGATCCTTGGAGGAGAACAGATAGGTTCCGTATTCATCCTGCTCCGCGGAGATCACGTCCTCGGGGCGTTTTTCCTCGTGTACGTAATACTTCCAGCGGCAGGGCTGGGCGCAGGCACCTCCGTTGGCATCCCTTCCCGCAAAGTAGTTGGAAAGCAGACATCTGCCGGAATAGGAAACGCACATGGCGCCGTGAACGAAGGCCTCCAGCTCCAAGTCCTCCGGGATGCTTTTACGGATGGCTTTGATCTCTGCCAGAGAAAGCTCTCTCGCCAGAACGATGCGCTTCACTCCCTGGCGGTGCCAGAAGCAGCAGGCGGCGGCGTTCACCGTGCTTGCCTGGGTGGAGAGGTGCAACTCGGGATCTTTGGCGTTGGCCTTGATGCAATCCATCACTCCGGGATCGGAGACGATGTAAGCGTCCGGCTTCAATTCGTCCGCCTCGGCAATGAAGCGGGGAAGCTGGTCAAACTCACCCTCGTGGGGCATGACGTTCACCGTGAGGTAAACCTTTCTGCCTCTTGCGTGGGCGTAATCAATGGCGGAAGCCAGGGTTTCTTTCGTGAAATTATCCGCCGCACGGCGCATGCCGAACCGTTCCAGCGCGCAGTACACTGCGTCCGCACCGTAATCGATGGCGAAACGGAATTTCTCGGGATTCCCCGCGGGGGAAAGGATCTCGGGTTTCTTTCTGTCAGTCATTTTCTGTACCCTCCTCCTTCAAGGCTGCGTTTTCCTTCTTCACCCGTTCCACGTTCTTCAAGTGACCGGAAAGGGTGGCGGCGTAGTAGGTCTCGCCCAAATCGTTGCTGACGAAGAAGAAGGCGTTGAGAATATTGTCTTCCTCATCCAGGGGGGGAGAGGGATAGATGGCGGCAAGGATGGAGTCCAGACCCGCGTTGCAGATCGCACCGGGGGGAAGCCCCTCGTTGGTGTAGGTGTTATAAGGGCTGGGGAAGCTCTTGTCGATTTGAGAAGCGTCCTGAATACGGTCCATGCCCGCAAGCTCTAATGCGTACTGAATGGTGGCGTCACTTTCCAGCAGGGGGTAATCCGCCTTGTGCTGGAGACGGTTGTGGAAAACGTAGGAGATATACTCAAAGTCCTCCGCCGTTTTACCCTCCGCCTCGATCATGGAGGAAATGGTGATGATATCGTCCAAGGTGTAGCCCTGCTCCTCGCAGATGGAGGAGTAGGTTCTCTTCCAATCCAGCCAAACCTTGCTGTTGAAATTGTTGAGCAGCTTGTTGATGGCCAGATATTCCTCGGTATCGGTATAAAAATCGTAGGTGTCGGGGTACAGATAGCCCTCCAAGCGGTAAACACGGTCGGTATCCCAGCCGTTTTCGTCCAACAAGCGGACAAACTCATGCTTGTAGGGGTAGTTGTTGATGGCTTCCACAAACCCTTCTCTGGTGCCTACGCCGTTCTTGACAAACAGATCGATGATATCGTCCACGGTAAAGCCCTCGGGAAAGGTCAGGGTGACCACTTCGCGGATGCGCACGGGGGTGGTCAATGCGGTCAACAGCTGAGAATAGTTCATGGAGACGTTCAGCGTATGCTCCCCGGGGATAAAGGAGATCTCCTCGTTTTCACCGAACAGCTCCAAATACAAAGGGAACGCCCAATCGTATTCAATGAGGCCGCTTTCGTACAGGATTTGGGCTACCTCTTCCTTGGTGGCATCCTCCGGTAGGGTGATCACGATCTCTGCGTCGCCCTTTACCAAGGCGAACATATCGTTGCCCACGGTCAGCACGTAATAAGAGAGATACGCCGCCAGGACCAAGACCACTACCAGATACAGCGCGGCCTTGGCAATGAAGCTCAGCCCCGTAAAGCCTCGCCACAGCTTGCCCAAAATTCTGAAGGGCAGAGGAAAGACAAACTCATCGTCCTCATCGTCCTCTTCGTCGTCATCGTCGTAATAGGTCTCTTCGTAAACGGGCTCCGGCTCCTCCTCTGCGGGCAGGGGCGGCTCGTCTCCGTCGCTTTCGGAAAAGTGGGAGGAAAGACCGATCACATCCTCCGATACGGAATCTGCAAAATGGTTCTGTACCGCACTTTCGGAGATGCTGATGCCGTCCTCTTCTTCCTCTAGGGGCTCGTCGCTTTGCGGGGGAAGCTCCACGCGGGTCTTGGCTTCCACCACCCGGGTCTCGGCGTGGAGGGGAGAGGTAGCGGAGGCCTCGGGATTCTGTTTTTTCTTCTTGCGGTATTCCGCAAGGATCTCTTCCAACTCTTCGTTTTTGTTAAGACGTTCGTCTTGCATGGAAGCCTCCTTATTGCAATGCCGTGATCAAAAGGAACGCGGCGGTCAACACTAAGAACGTGGGGGAAAGGAACACCTTTGCCAGATGGGTGCGATTTTTCGGGGGAAGGGACTGCTCCGGAGGCTCCTGGGCAAACCGCAGGTACTGAAGCTCCACGCAGTACAAAAACAGGAACAAGGCCGTGCCGAACAAAACTGCCAGCAAAAAGCCTACGAAGAACGCACCGTTCTTTTGCATGATGATGTTCAAAAACTGATCCGAGGTGAACACGCTCAGCGAGTTGCTGAGGACATGCAAAAGCATGGCAGGTATCACCGAGCGGGATGCGTTGGTGATCACGCCCAGCAAAACGCCCACGAACAGGTACACCGGGAAGTTGGTTACGGAAAAATGAAGCATGGCGAAGCAGATCGCCGAGATCAGCACGGCGTTGCCCTGCCCCAGGGCGCGGTACTCCGACAGAATGACTCCGCGGAACAGCAATTCCTCACACACTGCGGGAATGATGACCATGGAGAGCAGAATTCCCGCGAAGGACAACTCGCCCTCTCCTGCGGAAAGCCCCTCAAAGAAGGCGGGGGTGGAAACGGATTGCTCTGCCACCGCACGGTAGAAAAACTTGATCAGCAGGTTACCGATGATCAGCACACCGCCGCCGAACAGTGTCAAGGCGATATGGCGCATTTTCATGGGACTGACGGGCATGGGGGTGGCCAGCTTCCGCTTCTTCAGCAGGTAATACAGCATACAGGGGAGGAGCAGTACCAGGATCTGCACCAGCGAGATGCTCAAGAACAGATCTGCAACGTCCTCACTTCCGGCAAGGATATACCGGGAAAAATGCATGGCGGCAAGGATGAAGAGCATCAGTACGGGAGCGGTCAAATGGGGTTGGTTCCAGCGGATCTGTTTTTCCGCCGCAGGGATGCTTTGCATAACTCTTCATTCCTTTCTTAAAAAATCAAAACAGTAAAAGTTTACTCGTAACGGGTCTGCTCCCGCATAACGGTTGCCGTCTCGTAGCCGAACAACAGCTCTACCAAGCGGAAACCGAAGTCAAAGGAAACGCCCATGCCCTCGGCGGTGACGAAGGTATCGTCGTGCTCCACCTTTTTGCCGGTGCGGATCCCGTCGGGGATCTCCTTCTCAAAGCCGGGATAGCAGGCGTATCGTCTGCCCTCCAAAAGACCCATCTTGCCCAGAATAGAGGGTGCGGCACAGATGGCGGCGATGTAAATGCCTTCGCTCGCGGCGTACTGGATCAGGGAACGCACGGCAAAGCTTTCATAAAGATGCTCCGTGCCCTTCAGCCCGCCGGGAAGCAGGATGCAATTCAAAGAGGTTCTGTCCAAGCGGTCAAGGGTGATGTCCGTCTTTACGGCGATCCCGTGGGCACCGGTGACAAGCTCCTCGCCGTATGCGGAAACCAGGAGAACCTCGCCTCCCGCGCGGCGCAACAAGTCTGCAGGAACCAAAGCCTCCGCTTCTTCAAATCCTTCTGCTAACAATACTGCAATTTTTACCATAGGTAAATACCTCGTTTCTTTTTATGCGCCGAGCTCCGGGAGCGCTTCCACGTAGCGGAGGATCTCCCCATGGATATCCTCCCGAGTACGCAACGTTCCGTCGGATGCGCAATCTATTTTTGCCCAGCCAAGCTTCTCGGCGGAATACAGCGCCGCCTTGTAGCTGTCGGACAAATGCTTCTTATCGTTTTCGTGAATGTCCGTTGCCCGCCCGGTCTGGGAGGAACGGCTTTGGATCAGGGATGTGGAAACCTCCGGCGGTACACAAAGGTACAAAACCAAATTGGGCTCGGGCAACCCCATTTTCCCGTATTCCAGATCAAACAGCCATTGCAGGAAACCGTCGTATTCCTCCTCGGGAAGCTTGGAAAGCTGATGCACCGCGTTGGCGGTGGTGTAGCGGTTGGCAAGGATCACCGTGCCTGCCTCGTAGTCCTTCTTCCAATCCAGCATATAGGAGCAGTATCTGTCCACTCCGTAGAACACCGATGCGGCGTATCCGTTTACTGCGTGGGGATCGCTTCCGAAAGCACCGCTTAAATACAGCTTGACCGCGGCACTCATTTGGTCGTCGTAGGTGGGGAAGGAGACGGAACGGCAGGGAATTCCCTTGGCCTTCAGCGCTTCCTCCAGCAAACGGGTCTGGGTCTCCTTGCCCGATCCGTCCAGCCCGTCCAGGGCGATGAGGACGCCTTTTTTTGCTTGCTTTTCCATGGAACTCTCCACCTCCGAAAGAAAACACTTCTTTAGTATAATATTATACCACTTTATAGAACGGATTGCAAGTGTTTTTGCAAAAATTCAAAATGCCGCAACAAAAAAACAGAGCCGCTTTTTTAGCAGCTCTGTGAATGCTTATCTGTATTCCTCGGGAAGGAACTCTGCGGGGATGACGGATTGCACGGTTTTGTAGAGATTTTCGATAGAGAACTTGCCACCCTTCAAGGTGGTACCGTGGGATTTCTCGTAGCGGGTCACGCCGTGGGCGGCCACCAGTTCATCGGTGTAGTTCTTCAATTCGTAGATCTTAAAGTTACGGTATCCCGTGTCCTTTTCGCCGTCGGCGGCTTCCTTGGTGTAGTGAAGCACCAGGGGGGTGAGAATGGGGTTTTCGATGGTGATCTCCCCGGTCTCCGCACTCTTACGTACGTCAAAGGAGAGCATGCCCTCCAGCACGTTCAAGGCGCCCTGCATACCGGAAACGAAGTTGCCCAAAGAATAGGTCAACAGCATTTTGTGACCTGTGATATCGTTTTCCACCCATTTCATAGGCTGTAAGCAGTGGGAATGGGTACCGATGACCACGTCCACCTCCAGCTCGCAGAACAGCTCGGCGTAGTTTCTCTGCTCCTGATTCTGGGTGTAGCTGTCCTCATATCCCCAGTGAGCGGAAACGATCACCACGTCTGCAAGGGCGTGGGCCAATCCCACCTGACGGCGGATCAACGCTTCGTTCAGATAAGGAATATAGGTTTCGGAATAGCACTGGATGCCGTTGGTGCCGTAGGTGTAAGTCAGCAGAGCGAAGGTGATGCCCTCTTTTTCGTAGAGCACGATGTTGTTGGTATCCGCCTCGTTCTTGTAATAGCCCAAGGGAGTCATTCCCAGGGACTTGAAGTAGGGATCGGAATACTTCAGCAGCTTATCGTTACCGGAGTCCAGCATGTGGTTGTGGGCCATGTTCACAATGTCTACGCCCAGAGCCGCCAGGTCTCTGCCCATGGCGATGGGGGTGTTGAACTGAGGATAGCCGTCGATCTTGGTGCCCGGGCCTCCGGAGAGGGTCTCCTGGTTGATAAAGCAGATGTCCGCGTTCTTCATGGTGTCCGCCACGTACTCGTAGATGGGCAGGAAGTCGTAGTCCATCTCGTTGGTGGGCCAATCCTTGTAATTGACCTTGGTGCCGTTGGCGGCGGCGTAATATTCCATGGCGCCGTAATACACGGAAGGATGGATCAGGTTGTCCCCGCAGGCCACGAAGCTCACCACCGCATCCACGGGATCCTCGGGAAGATCAATGATATCCGGCGCGCTGGATTCATCCTCACTTTCTTCGGGGAGAGAGGGCTCTTCCTCAGAGGAGGTTGCCTCCCAAGAGTTTTCCGCCTCGGAAGAAGGGATATCGGAAGAAGTGTCCGCAGCAGAGGATCCCTCTGTGGACTCTGTAAGAGAAGAGTCCCCTCCCAAGGGATCTACAAAGGAACAGCCGCAGCAAAGTAAAAGCAATACGCAAAGGGCGCACGCAAAAAATCTTTTGAAAGATAACATACAGTAACCTCGTTGGTGAATTCTGCCGTCAGTATACCAGTGTTTTGGCAGAAAGTCAAGAAATTATTCTTGTATAAATTGTGAAAACATTCCCTGTGCCCGTTCGTCGCAGAGGGCGGTGATCAGAGTGCCGTTTTCTGTGTATTCCGTATCGTGCACTGTGGCAAAGCGGTAGACCTCTGCCGCCTTTCCGGACTGGCTGTGGGAGAAGAACAGCTTCAGCATCTTTTTCCCGCCGTTGACGGTCTCCTCCAGCTTGGTCAGCAGGGTATCAATGCCTGCTCCCGTGGCGGCGGAGATCTCCAGAACGTTGCCGGGGAAGAGATCCTTGGCGTTCTTGTCCACCAGGTCGGTTTTGTTATATACTTCAAGAATAGGCTTCTCTCCCGCACCCAGCTCGCCGATGAGCTTTTCCGTTACGGCACGCTTGCGGGTACGCTCTCCCGCCTCCTCGCTGCCGTCGGTGAGACAAAGGATCACGTCGCAGTAGGTCAGCTCCTCCAAGGTGGAGCGGAAGGCTCGCACCAAGTGGGTGGGCAGGCGGTCAATAAAGCCTACGGTGTCGGTGAGAAGCACCTCCGTGCCACCGGGCAGGGTCAGCCTGCGGGTGGTGGGATCCAAGGTGGCGAAAAGCTTATCCTCCGCCAGAATTCCCGCGTCGGTCAGTCTGTTCAGCAGGGTGGATTTCCCCGCGTTGGTGTAGCCGATGATGGCCACGGTGGCAAGCCCCGAACGCATTCTTTGGGAGCGTTTTACGCCGCGGGTGCGTTCCAGCTCGTCCAGCTCCGCCTCCAACGCCTCGATACGGCGGCGGATATGACGGCGGTCGCTTTCCAGCTTGCTTTCGCCCGGGCCTCGGCTGCCGATGCCGCCGCCCTGACGGGAAAGCATCTTGCCCTTACCGATCAGACGGGGGGCGGTGTAGCGCAGGCAGGCGATCTCTACCTGCAATTTCCCCTCGCCGGTAACGGCGTGAAGGGCAAAAATATCCAGGATCAGCATGGTACGGTCGATGACACGGATGCCAACGATCTCCTCCACCGCGGCGATCTGAGAGGGGGAAAGCTCGTTGTCAAACACCGCCAGGGTGATGGTGGGATCGGCCTTTACCAGCTCCGCTACCTCCTCGCACTTTCCGCTGCCGATATAGGTAGCCTTGTCGGGGTGGGGGCGGTTCTGGATCACCGTAGCGGCGACCTCGCCTCCCGCGGTGTCCAAAAGACGCTCCAGCTCCGCCAGGGAGTTTTCACACTCCGCTTCCTCTCTTCCCAGAGAGACGGCGATCAAAACCGCGCGGGTGATCTCTTCTTTTTGAATAACGTTGATCTCTGCCATAAGGAACTCCTTTCACAGAAAAAAACGGCGCGCAGACATTCCTGCGCGCCGCAATCTTGTTGCTGCTGTAATGGGGGGGAACTTAGTTGAGGTTAAACTTCTTCTTGAACTTGTCAACACGTCCGCCGGCGTCAACAAACTTCTGCTTACCGGTGAAGAACGGATGGCACTTAGAGCAGATATCAACCTTCAGGTTCTCCTTAACGGACTTGGTGTTGTACACCGCACCGCAAGCGCAAGTGATGGTCGTGTTCTTGTAATCGGGATGGATGCCCTGCTTCATGATGGAATTCCTCGCTTTCTTCTTGGACCCGACATTACCGGCGCCGGATCGATAAAATTTCATACGGGCGTCATTATAACACACATTTTTTGAAAAAGCAATACCTTTTTTTCATTTTTTTAAAAAATTACTTGCATTTTTTCTTCCGATGGGGTATGATGAAGAAAACTATCACAAAGGAAGTGCGTTTTATGAAGTTGACTTATTTGGGAACCGCCGCCGCCGAGGGCTGGCCCGCGTTGTTTTGCCGTTGCGAATATTGCAAGAAGGCCTTGGAAAGAGGGGGCAAGAACCTCCGCACCCGCTCTCAGGCTATGGTAAATGACGACCTGCTCATCGATTTCCCTGCGGATTCCTTTTCTCATATGCAGCAGAACGGCTTGAACTTTTCCGCCGTGAAGACCCTGCTGATCACCCATTCCCACATGGATCATTTTTCTCCCACGGATCTCCATCTCCGCTCCACCAGCTATTATGCTCATGATCTTTCCACCCCCAATCTTACCCTCTACGGTAACGAGCGGGTGATGAAGCTGTTGGAAAGAGAGCGGATCACCCGTGAGGAAGAGCCCAACGATACCGGTATTTCCGCCGTGGAGATCGAGGCCTACAAGCCTTTCACCGCAGGGAAGTACCGCGTTACCGCACTGCCCGCCTTCCACGCCATGAACGAGAAGGCCTTTGTCTACCTCATTGAGGACGGCGAGAAGACCCTTTTGTATCTCCATGATACGGGTGAACTGTTCGACGAGGTGTACGAGTATCTGGCCGCAAATAAGGTCCGCGCAGATCTCATCTCCTACGACTGCACCTACGTGGCTCTGCCCTCCGGCGGCGGACACATGGGTCTGGATTCCTGCCCCAAGGTAAGAGCAAGATTGGAAGCTATCGGCGTTTCCGACGAGAAAACCGTCTCCGTGGTGAACCATTTCTCCCACAACGGTAAGCTGATCCATGACGAGCTGGAGCCTGCGGCGAAGGAGATTGGCTTCTTGACCTCCTACGACGGCATGGTGGTGGAATTCTGAGATGACTATGGAAAAGATCGATCTTTTAAAAAGATCCAGCTATTATTACGACCTTCCCGAGGAATTGATCGCCCAGACCCCCTCCGAGAAAAGAGACCGTTCCCGCCTTTTGGTGCTGAACCGGGAAAGCGGCGAGGTATCCCAGGGGCATTTTTCCGACGTGCTTTCTTACTTCAAAGAAGGGGATTGCCTGGTGATCAACGACACCCGCGTCATTCCCGCCCGTATCTTCGGGACTGCCGAGGGCAGGACGGGAGAGATCGAGACGGTGCTCCTTTCCCGGGTGGAAAGCGAGGAGGGCGAGGTCTGGGAAGCCCTGACCAAGCCCGGTAAAAAGACCCGCATCGGTCAGAAGGTGTATTACCCCGAGGGACTTTGCGGAGAGGTCATCGGCATCCGTGAGGACGGTGTGCGGGTGATCCGCTTTACCTACGAGGGTGTGTTTCTTGAAGTGCTGGAGCGTATCGGCCTCATGCCTCTGCCCCCTTATATCAAGGCGAGACTTGAGGATAAAAACCGTTACCAAACGGTGTACGCACGCACCAACGGCTCTGCCGCAGCACCCACCGCGGGATTGCATTTCACCCCCGAGCTGCTTGCAGAGCTGGAAGCCAAGGGCGTGCAGATCGTCCGTGTGCTTTTGCACGTGGGACTGGGCACCTTCCGTCCCGTTAAAGAGGACGATATCCTTGCCCACAAAATGCATTCGGAATACATCAAGGTCACTCCCGAGGCGGCAGAGACCATCAACTGTACCAAGCAGAACGGAGGCAGAGTCTTTGCCGTGGGCACCACCAGCGTGCGTACTCTGGAATCCGTTACCGGGGAAGACGGGGTGGTGAAGCCCTTCGAGGGGCACACCGAGATCTTCCTGTATCCCGGCAAGAAATTCCACGCCGTGGATGGGCTGATCACCAATTTCCACCTGCCGGAAAGTACCCTGATCATGCTGGTCTCCGCCTTCGCAGGGTACGAAAACACTATGAACGCCTACCGCTTCGCCGTGGAGGAGCGCTTCCGCTTCTTCTCCTTCGGGGATGCGATGCTGATCGTGTAAACATTTTAAATGGGAACTTTCTATCTTTTGGCCGCACAGGCGAGACACTTTACCATGCCTTGGTGGATAGGCGCTATCCTCGTGGGGATCATCTTTCTGGCCGCCCATCTCTACTGCGTGACGAGGAAATATCATTGTCCTAAATGTGGAAGTGTTTTCCGTGCGAAATGGTACGCCTTCTCTACCTGGTATCACGCAGGCGAGCGCAGGGTGGCAAAATGCCCTCACTGTAAACGGAAGGGATTTTGTAAGTATGATTAAAAGTGAGTTTTGATGAGAGAGCTCGAGAGAGAAACTTTTTTCGAAAAGTTTCT
>JAGBXS010000078.1 GCA_017629175.1 Clostridia bacterium | reverse complement strand
TCGATGCCCTCAAAGGCTTTGGTAATCAGCAGCGTTCCGTTTTCCACGGTGACGTCCCCCTCTGCCTTGATGCCCTTGGCATCGGAATCCTCCTTGCCGCTGTCGGCATGGAGTCGGATGGTGGGTGTTCCCGCAATGGAAACGGAGCCGTCGGTAACGATGGCGTGGTCAAAGCTTTGCACCTGCAGGGAGCCGCCTACGATACGGACGTATTTGATCACGTCGATACCGTCCGCCTCGGTGTTGATCTTTACGGTTCCGCCTTCCATGGCGAAGAAGCCTTGATCCTCCTCGTCCGCCTGGTTGACCTTGATACCGTCGTCGCAGGAGGCGATCAAAATATTGCCGCCGCGAATGGAAACGGACTCTTTGCCCTTCAAGCCCTCTTCAACGGCGCCTACGGTAATATCGCCGGAAACGATGCGGAGGTTGGAGTTGCTGACAATACCGTGTCTGTAGGTAGAATTTACGGTAAGAGAACCGTTGCCGTTGATGGTCAAGCCCATCTTAGCGTGGATTGCGCCGGCATTTCTGCCGTCGGGCGGGGTTCCGCCGTCCACAAAACCGGAATGCAGATCGTTGACATAGTTTTCCGTGCCGTCGGCCAAAGTGATGGAAACCTTGTCCGCCCGCTCACAAAGAATGGGAGACAAAGCATCTTCGGTAACGGTGAAGCCGTTGAACACCAGATGCACCTTGGCAGTTTTATCCACGGAAATAAAAAGCTGACCGTTCAGAGTGCCTGAAAGCACGTAGGTGCCGGGCTGTTTGATATACAGATCTCCGCCCACCAGCTTGGCGCCCGGCCACTCGGTGCGGGTGTTGTCTGCCGTGAGGCTGATGTGAGGATCGGTCTCCAGCCAGCTTGTATTCAAATCAAATTCAGACCAGGTGGCAGGGGTTTCCGCAGGAGGAACGAAGGGTGTGGATTCCGTGCCGCTTGTATCGGGTACAGAGGAAATCTCTCCCCCGGCGGCACAGGATGCAAGAAGTAAGCTCCCCGCCAAAAGTGCGGTGAGAAGCAGTTTTGTTGTTTTTCTCATAGAATATTTCCTCGATATGATTGTGGAACGTGTTTTTAGTATATCACAGCCCTGGGAAATTGTCAAGAAAAAAGAAGGAGGGGCGCATACCGTGTTTTTGCGGTACGTGCCCCTTTTAAAAAATCGAATTTTGTTCGACGGTTAGCCCTTCATGTTGGTCTCGTAGCTCTGGATCATTTTCTTGACCATCTGGCCGCCTACGGAACCGGCCTGCTTTGCGGTCAGGTCGCCGTTGTAGCCCTGCTTCAGAGTTACGCCCACTTCGCTTGCCGCCTCCATCTTGAACTTGTCAAGTGCGGACTTTGCTTCGGGAACAAGAGTCTTGTTGTTTGCCATGTCTATTCTCCTTTTTGTTTGTCATTGTTTGTCAGAGGTTTTCCCTCGCTGTTAGTATGAGAAAAAAGGAGATTTTTATGATTGGAAATGTATGGAAAAATCTCTGCCGTATAGGCAAGGATCTTTCGTTTTGGATTGTATTTGTTTCGAGCTTTTTTCACCACGGGGGTGCAGGAAACTCATTTTCTTGCCAGCTGTTCTTTGACGTAATCGGTGGTGAGGATCTTTTGGACGGTTTCTTCTACGTTCAGGCGGGTGGTGTTATGGCTGGTATAGGCTTCCTCTGCCATGGTTTGCACGTCCCCTCGAACGAAGAGATTATCGTAGTTCAGATCGCGGTTATCTGCCGCAACGCGGAAATACTGCCCCATGTCCTCACTGCGAAGGCGTTCCTCATGGGTCATCAAGGTCTCGTAAAGCTTTTCGCCGTGGCGGGTGCCAATGATGTTGGTGCCGGTGTCTCCAAAGACCTGCTGAACGGCTTTTGCCAGGTCGCCGATGGTGGAGGCGTCTGCCTTCTGGATGAACAGATCTCCGGGGCGCCCGTGTTCGAAGGCGAATTTTACCAGATCCACCGCTTCGTCCAAGTTCATCAAGAAGCGGGTCATGTTGGGATCGGTGATGGTAATGGGGTTGCCCGCTTTGATCTGATCGATGAACAGCGGGATCACGCTCCCGCGGGAGCACATCACGTTGCCGTAACGGGTACAGCTGATCACCGTATCGCCCCGCTCTGCCGCCATACGAGCGTTGGCGTAGACCACATGCTCCATCATAGCCTTGGAGATACCCATAGCGTTGATAGGGTATGCAGCCTTATCGGTGGAAAGGCAGACGACACGCTTAACCCCCGCTTCGATAGCGGCGTGGAGCAGGTTATCCGTGCCCTCAATGTTGGTGCGCACCGCTTCCATGGGGAAGAACTCGCAAGAGAGAACCTGCTTTAAGGCGGCGGCGTGGAAGATATAGTCCACACCGTACATAGCGTCCCGCACCGACCGAATGTCGCGCACGTCGCCGATAAAGAATTTTACTTTTCCTGCAAGCTCAGGGAAACGCGCCTGCAGATCGTGGCGCATATCGTCCTGCTTCTTTTCATCACGGGAAAAGATACGAATCTGCCCGATGTCGGTATGCAAAAAATGCTTCAGCACGGTGTTACCGAAGGAGCCGGTACCGCCGGTGATCATTAACGTTTTTCCATTAAAAAGGGACATGTTTGCCTCCCCGTATGTAAAAATCAAAAACAGACAGTTTCTTTCCGATATGATCTATTTCATACGTAGTATATCACGAAAGGGTGTTACCGTCAAGGGTTATGGAACAGAGTTGATAAAAAATCATTTTAAAAAAACAAGGGCTTGCGGAATGATCCGAAGCCCTTGCTTTGGTTATTCTTTCGTAAGTTTGCCGTTGGAATCAACTTTGACTTTCCAAGCTTTGGTGACAGCCGGGATATCGCCTGCATCGGTTTTGCCTGCCGCTTGGATGGTCTGAGCAACGATCTCCACGTTCAGGCCGTAGCCTGCGGGAGTTTTGCCGGCGATAGGTTTGCAGCTAATGATGAGATCGGCTGTCGTACCTTTGCTTGGGACGGGCTCTTCGTGGTAATAGAAGCCGTCTTTTTCAAACCAATCGGATGTGTTCAGGCTGATTTCGTAATCGGTGCCCGCGACGGGTTTGGTTGCCAGGACGTCCCCGTTTTCCGCATTCTTCCACGTCACCACGATGACGGCGCGAACGTAGACGGAGTAGCCTGTGTCCCCTACCTTCACGGCGACGTTCTTCTTTTCCGTTTCGGGATCAAAGGACTCCGTGATAGTGGCCTCGGGATCTTGAGCGGCGCTAAAGGTGTTTTTGACAGCGGGATCAGTTGAGGTTTTCAAGTAGGCGTACACCGTTGCCACGGTCACCGCGATGACAAACAGCACGGCGAGGAAAACGGGCAAAATACGCTTACGTTTGGATTGAGTCGGCATTGGGTACGCCTCCTTTCGTTACGGGGTGGGTGTAACCGTGAATTGGTTCTCGTTTACCGTCTCGCCGGAAAGCCAGTCGGACGGGTTGGGGGTGTTGGTGAAGGACACTTCTGCAGTTTTATCCTTCTCCACCGTGACGGTGAGTTCCTCGGTATTGGCGGTAAATTCCCAAGACCAATCGGTGAGTTCCGTGACGGTATACTTCCCGATGGGAACGTTGTTCAAAAGAACGGATTCGGGGTTGTTCGTATCGTCCTGAATGGATACGATGATATCGATGTGCTTGTTGTTGGTATCCGTCCCTTGCACGCGGAACAGGAAGGTGGCGCCCGTAGCGCCGGTGCCATCGATTTTCTTTTCGATCTTCAATGCGCCGTAGATGGGCTCGAAGAGGGCGTAGTAATGAATCTCGTCTTTGGATGTATCAAGCGAGCGTGGTATTAATTTGGTGCCCGTGTCACTTTGAATTTTATCGCTTGAAATTTCGCCATCAAAGCGCCATGATTTATCAACGGGAATCGTGCACGCTTTATCGGCATACCAGCCCACCAAGCGGAATCCGGTGGCGGGCATTGCATTTGAACCCGACAAACCGTCTGCGGTTGCGGCACTCTCACTGAAAATCGACACAGCACCAAAAGCTGTCAAACCAGGTACGGTGCAAACGGCTTCGTAGAACACCTCAACCTTTTTCTTGGTGTAGTAATAGACCAGCTTGTTGGGGTTTGCCTCACCGTCGTTTACTGCGCGAATCGTCATGGATTTTGTTCGCGCCTCGTCGTCTGCACCGACTACGTGATACTCGTAAATGGTTGTGCCCGAACCGCTTACTATAGATAACTTTTCGGGCGCAGTATGGCTCTTGCTGGTATCAAACTTTGCCATATAAGCATTAGAGCCGTCGGCAATCACTGAAATTGCAGGAGTCGAAGCAGAGGCGCCGTATTCTCTATACTCAATGATATAGGGATACAGATTTCGCTTATAATAAATCTTGATCGTCAAGCCGGTGAAATCAACAACTCCGCGCGGCGGATCTCCTGCTGCCGCACCTTTGAGCGTTTCCTTAACGGTGCCATCCTCTTTATAGGTGATTACCGTATTCAGTGTAGGCTCATAGGTATACCCTTCATAGGTGCGGATATCTGCTACGTGCACTTGTAAAATATCCTTGTTACCAACGATGGATTCGTACTGTGAATAGTTTTCAATCTTGGTAGAATCGGTGGAGTTTGCATTTTCAAGATAGTATTCTACGGAAAACAAACCATGGTCGGTATCTTTGATATAATAGAACGTAATGATATTATCCTCGATAACCGAGTTTTCTGTCGCATCACCATCGTAAGCAAGTGCTTTGCGGATATAGAAGCTTTGCGGAATATATCCGCTGATCGGCAAGAATTTTTCCGTGATAACTGCCTCATCTGTTTGCTTTACAACAGATGTCTGCAACTCGGTACGAGAAGCATAGTCCACGTACCGTATTTTGTAATAGACCGTATCATCGTACACATACTCAAACGTATACGTGTTCAGGTTCCCGTCCGGTTCCATCAAAATCGAATGGGTATTGACCGTCGGGAAAAATTTCTTACGGAAATCGGGATTCAATTCACCCAAGCCCTTTGCAGAGAAAGTTTTTGTTTTACCTACGGATGAATGAGCGAAAACCGTTTCGGCAATCAAATCGCCTGCTTTATAGGCTGTATTTGACGGCGTGTTTTCCTTTGATACGTCCTCTTTGAGCGCGAAATTTATCTCGTAAGTGGTATCGATACGTGTTTGCCACTCGGCAAAAAGTATCAGATCGCGGGTAACTTCCATGGAATCGGGAGCAAAACGTTTCTTATTGTCCTCGTCCATATAGAACCAACCGATAAAATCATATTCCACGCCGTCCACTATTTTTTGCGGGGGATCAGCATATGTCGTTCCGAGCAAGCTACCATGCTTAACGTTTTTCGCTTCCATATAAGGTGAAGCATCAGAAATGATATCGGAATAGTCCATATAGAACTTAACGTCACGCAAAACGGGAGTCCACTTTGCGTAAAGCGTTACATCCGCATCCGGCATAACCATGGTATTCCACTTGACTTCCGTATCATCGAAACACTCAGGTGTCGTATACCATCCGTCAAAGTAATACGCACCCGGCTCTAAGCCATTGGGATACGCCGGATTTTCCAACGGCTTGTATTCAAGTAACGGTTCACCAAAAAGCAAGGTTTGAGGGGAAGGCGCAACACTTGAAGAGTTGAAGTTGACAAAGTTCAGCTTGTGTTCGTTTCTGTCGTAATAGAAAACACCGCAATAGTCGCACCTATCGCCATTGGGACACTCGGGATTGTTTGCATAGTTTTTCGAGTTCGATTGCTTATCCTTGTCTTCATTTTGAAGCGTATAACCGGCATAAATTACAGGGTCAACACGAGTCGAGCCATTATGTGCTGCGGTGAACACCTTCGTTTCGAGCACGTAGGTTTTTCCGTCGCGCTCGATATACGTTTTTGCAGGATCTCTTTTCTCGCCGGGCAAGACTTCGAAATAGCTATGATATGCGTGCTCGGAAATATTATCCTGGGATGCTCCCCACCACGCAATCATCGTTTGCGCAAGATACGTTCCATCATCAAGTTTTTGAGGATTTGCCACCATCATATCTTCCGACATGGTAGGATACGGGCCGACGATATTGGCGTGTGCATTACCGTATTTGTTACGATAACCGGAACCGTATTCCGCACCCCAGCTACCCCAATAATAATTACCCGTACTACCAATCGAAGCACTTGGCCAAATATCGGAGATATCTGCACCGTATTGAGCAGTCAGCGAAATATAATAATATGTGTTGCCCTCGTATGTAAATGTGGTTCTATCTGTCGCACCACTGGGATCATTAACAGTCGGCAAAGAATTAACATTTCCCCAAGAACAGTTTTTGATCTGTCCATCACTCGTGGACGTTGCAACTTGTAATTGATTGCCAACCTTTCTCGCATATACAAAACGAATCATATACGTTCTGTATTTATAGTACACGTTGACAACCGTGGATCCATCACCTTCAACGGTGACGTTTTGATCGGCTTCCAAAAACTCCATCAAAAATGCTGTGGATTCTTTACACGCATTCGTATGAGTATGCGCTACATATGAGCAACAGGAGTCTTCGTGCGTGTGCTCATCTAGACTGCAGCAAGCGGAAGTATGCGTGTGTATCTGCAAAGAACAGCAGGAATTGTCATGCGTGTGTTCACAATCGACAGTGTAACTAAATGTTGTCTGATTGTAATTGCCGGTAATTCGGTAGTACGAAGTTCCTATTTCAACGTAATAAAAATAATTAACGCCAAAGTTTAGTCTAAAAACACGCAAATCTTTAACGGTGCTATAATAACTGCCAGGAGAGTTCGATGTTTCCATACTAACATCGGCAGTGAAATCGTAACAATCTCTATCGTGAGTGTGTTCGCAATTGTCATACACGCAACTACCGTCTCCGTGGGTGGTATGCCCACCACAGATATAGTTGCAACTTCCATCACCATGGGTGTGAACCGTTTTTCCGCAATCATACGTACAGGAAGTGTGCGTGTGTGCCGGCAATCCGCAAATGTTAGTATTGACAGTTAAATCGTTGCTACCGGAAACAATTGCAGAAGAAACGCTTTCCACCGCCTTATTGCCGATATAGGTCAAGGAGTTATCGTCATTTCTGATCCAATATACCACATTGTAGGAGGTTTCGGCGGTTTTCCAAATGGCTTTATAACCTGTATTATACGGCGGAAGTGCGTTCGGGAGGGCATCTGCGTTGCCGTCCCCCCCTGCGAAAGGAGCACCGGGGTTTTCGCTCTTGACAAAATCCCACCCGGCAAAAACAAAACCCATCTTAACAGGCTGCGGAACAGACACATAGGAGCCGTATCTGACATAGATGGTTTCCGCACCGTAACCGCCGTTGCAGTCAAACTCCATGAGGTAATAATTTCGCTCGTAGTATACTTCAAATACAGTCGAACCATCAGCTGCAATCGAATCTGGCTGATAATACAAAGACGTAAAACCTTCAAATTCTATTTTCAGAATGCTGTCAGGCGGAGTTGATCCGGTATACCCCTGCGTGGAAACTTTCTTTGAAGGATCTTCGACGTACAGATCGTCGTAGATATTTTGAAAATAATAACGAACCGTATAATCGACCAACGAAGGTTTGTACTTAACGATATATACTATATCGTCCGTGACAGAATCCTCCGAAATCGAGACAGAAGTGCTCACGACGGTTGCATCTCCCAAAAAAGAGTCATATCCGACAATCGTGGGGTTGGGAACGACCGCATGAAGCTCTGTACCGCGATGGATCGTCGCAATATACGGGGAAAAAGCCTGTTTACCATCATCCAAAATCGGCTTGCCATCGCTACCAAGAATAAGATCGCCGTTGACATCACGCGCAAAATCGTACTGAACATATTCGATTCTAACGGTAACAAATTCCGAGAGTTCCCCCTCAGCATTGAAGGAAGGATTCTTCACATTTTGGGTGGGGAGGGTGATCTTGGTTTCGGCGGGTTCTTTGACGGTGACGGTGATGGGAGAGGTGAGGTAGGCGTAGTCCTCGGTATAGGCGCGGCAACGGAGCATCGCGGTGCCGTCCTTCTGCAGGAGGTTGCCCACCAATGACAGGGAGACATGAAGCTACTGGGAGGTACCGTCGTAGATATTGATCCAGGTGTCTTCCTTTTCGTTGTGCAGGATCTGCCACTGGTAGGTAGCCTTTTCTTCGACACCATCGGCAGAGATGGTGATTTTTTCGTAGCTGAGGAGATCCATAGCGTAGGTCTCCTTGCCATCCCGGGTGATCTTCAAGGTATCGTAATCGTAGATGTAGCCATCGGGAGAGGGAGTGCCGTTTGCCGTTCCTTCGGTGGCTGCGCCTCTGCCGGTGGAAAGCACGTTCAACGGGAGGGTGGACGCCAACATCAGCACTGCCAAAAAGAAGGGCAGGACGCGGTTATGGAATTTTTGGAAGAGCTTTTGCATGGCGGTGTGCCGTCCTTTCTATAGGGTCAGGGAGTGGGGAAATTGGTGGTGAATGCGGTTTTTGCATCCTGATCCTTGCCCTGCTGTGCCATGTAGGCATGGAAGGAAAGGGTTCCTGTGGAACCGCGGGGAAGCTGATCGCTGACGGTAAGGGTATCTTTGTCAATAATGCGGATCGTCAGATCTTTGACAGTTCCATCCAAGATGATGACAGTTCCATCAGGAAAAGCATAAACGTAGACATCGCCGCCGTGGGGGCCTTTGATGCCCAAAGCTTTCCAGTGGGCCATTATTCCATAAGTCACGGTGGCGGGCAGATCAGGACAAATCTCTACGTAAAGGTAGGCGGGAACAGCGGTTTTGCCTTCGATGGTGATCTTGGGGTCCTTGGGAACGTCCACGCCGGGCATGAGGATGTAGGTGTTTTGGGTGACCTGTTCCCCGCTGAGGATATAGGTGCCGTCGGTTTGTCTGACAGCTTGAGTCTCGGTGAGGGTGAAGTTCTCCACAAGGTCAGCTTTGAAGGTAACGTTCCCGGTGAAGGGGATATCCTTGATATACTTCGCAACAGCCACGAAGGTCACGGCGGACAAACAGAAAAGCACTGCGAGAAGGAGGGCGATTCGACGGTTTTTGTTCATATACAGTTCCTCCTTTGCGTGCTTTTTTGTGAATTAGTCGATTTGGGTACAGCGGATGGTGGCGGTGAAGCTCACGGTTTTGGAAACGGACTCGCCGGATGCATTCTTGGTAAATTCATCCAAGTCCAGAATAAAGGTTACGGTATAGGGGTCACCCTTAGCGCCGGGGGCCAAGGAGCCTATCTTCGAAAAGGTGATGGTGTTGCCATCTTTAATGCCGAGAACATCCGTCCCTGCGGGGTTGGCCAAGGCTACGTTACAAAAGGGAACGTCCTCCGTGAAAGTGATCACAAGGTCGTAGGAAACGGCCACCTCGGATTTGTTTGTGACGGTGAATTGGTATTCGCCGTTGGTTTGCCCCGCGGAAGCGTCCACGGTAACGTTGCCGGAAAGGCCTGCGGCTTCTACGTCAAACTTTGCCACACGGGCGGAGTCGTCGCCGTCATTTTTGGCGGTATACTTCGCGTACAGACCGGACAGCATGGAGGTGGAAAACAAGGTCATACAAAGGAGGCTCAAGGCGATACGGAGCAACAGAGGCCCGGTGGTCGTTTTCTTTTTTCCGTGCATTGTGCTCCCTCCTTTTCTTGCTTGGTTAGTCTTTGGGTTGGTCTTGGGCTTCCTGCTGAGCTTGCAGGCGGCGGATCTCCTCTTTGATCTGCTCCAACTCATCAAGGGATTCTTCCTTTTCCTTGCGGAAGGAACGCTCCATAAGGAAGAAAGCAGTTCCCAGGATCAGGATAATGCCCAAGGGAGAGCGGACAAAGCTGAGGATCAGCCCTACGTAGGGAATGGCGGTGACCACTTCCCCTTTGATGTCGGAAAGCTTGATCGCAGGATCGGGGGTGTCGTTGGCATCCCCCCTAGTGATGACGGATTCCCCGTCGATGGATATGATACGGTGGACGACCAAAGAGCCGTAGCTCTGGAATACCACCACGTCCCCCACCTCGTAAGCATCACGGGCGGTGACGATGATCATGTCGTTTACGGAAAGCTCGGGCTCCATACTGCCGGAAAGCACCACGGAGGTGGCGAAGCCCAAGGGCATGGGCATCTTATCGCCGCCGAGGCTGCGGGCGTTCCAGGAATACAGCTGAATTCCAAGGAAGGCACCTGCCAGGACGATGACGACGACGCGCAGGATCAGACGTTTTTTATTCTTCATAATTGGTCATCAATAGGACGGCGTTTTTTCGCCATAAGGACGATATAAATACCTGCGAATGCAAGGATAGCGGCCAACAGCCACACAAAGGTGGAGTTGTCGTCTCCGGTGGGAGGCAGGTCGCCGCTGCTGTTATCGGGGTCGGAGCATTGGGTGGCCACGGTCTCGATAACGATGGTCAGGGAAAGCTCCTTGCCGTCGGCGGCAAGGTTGCCCAAAAGGGTGTCGTACACGTCGTCGCCCTCGAAATCCCACTGCCAATCCAGCACGTAGGTGGCTTGTCTGCCTGCGCCGAGGGTGGCTTCGCAATTGACACGGTTCAGCTCCAAAACGTCCTCAAAGGATTCCTCGGAGCCTACGGCGTAGTTTCCCTCCGCGGTACGGAGGCGGGCGGTGACAGGAATGGCGTATTCCTCGTTGCCGAAGAAGGCCTTCATGGTCAGGGTATAATCCAAGGCAAAGGTGCCGGAATTATCTAAAGTAAAGGAATATTGGTTTGCCGTGCCGGGAGCGATCACTTTCTCGGTGCCGCCGTCAACGGTGATCTTCTCTTCCCCGTTTTCGTAGGAGATCTTGAAGATCTCTACGTCGGTAACACCCTGCCAAACAGTATTGGCATCGGAAACCTGGTAGCCGGGAACCTCGCCCTCGACGGACTCATCCAAAGGAAGGAACGCGGCCAAAGCGCCGGGAACCTTGGGGAGGGCCAGGGAGGCCTCGGGGAAAACCATGGTTCCATCGGTATCGATATAGCCCTTGCGCACAGTAGTGCGGGCGTCGGATTGGATCAAAGAAAAAATATTGGAAGCGGGCTTTTCCGCAAAGAAGGTAAGGCGGCTTCCCAGCATCACAAGGGCACATGCCTCGAAAAGGAGCAAAAGAGCGATGAGAACGCTGAAAATGCTGTTTTTGGTTTTCTTTAAGCTTTTGTAGTCGTTCATGGACGCTTCCTCCTTTTTGCAGGCTTGCTCTATTCCCTTTGTAGGCTTCCGTCATAAAAAAAGACGGGAGCTTGCAAAGAAAAGAGAGGGGTAAAGGGGTTATCCCCCCGACCCTGCCACGTTGGGTCGGGGAGACGAAAAGTAAAAAATTAGTCGATCTGGGTAACGGTGGTGGTGCAAGTAAAGGAAAGCTCAGGAGCGGTTGCGAGATTGCCCAATGCAGTATCCTTCACATCATCGCCATCGAATGCCCATGCCCAAGTACCGCTAATGCTTCTCGCAAGATTGGTGTTGGCAGCAACTTCGCCAGCACTCAAAGCCTCGAATACTTCTTCAACCTTTGCTTCCAAGGCATCAACGGAAGTAATGTTAACACCGTCAATCTTGATTTCGGTTCCGCCTACGGTGAAAACCAGAGGACAGTATTCAACGCCGTCGATCTCCCAACCAGTAAGTTCAAGTTCAACGTCAACAACAATATTCACTGCAACCTCAGGGGTACCAGTAACAGAGATGCTGCCCATGTTGCCCTTAGTGCCGGGAGCAAGAAGATCATCATCATTGTTAGACACAACAGTGTTAAAGGAAACGGTATTTCCATCATATGCTCTCGCAAAAGATTCGCCTTCAACATTAACAGTTACGCCCCACTTGGCAACACGAGCACTGTCCTGAGCGGTATCAGAAGTAACATACTTTGCGAAGGTGCCGCTGATGGCGCAGGTGGACATGAGAACTGCGATCAAAAGGACGGATGCAAGTCTCATCATAGTGTTTTTCTTCATGTTTTTTTCTCCTTTTGTATTTGGGTTCTTCACCCAGAATTATTTATCCCTCGCGGGAGAATATTGCCGGGCATTTGCTTTTGGCTTTTGCCCATCGCGGAGAATGCCGCGGCATTATTTATATTCACCCTCAGCGTGGCTTTTGAGGGATAAATACCGTTGGTGTAGGGGGGATTGACCCCCTCAGTCGGCTTCGCCGACAGCTCCCCCTATCAGGGGGCGCCTTTGGGAGAGGTGCGGAGGAAAAGGGTGCCGAAAGGATTATTCTGCGTTGTTGTCCTCGGAGGCGGGTTCCTCGGGGGTAGCCTCGGCGGGAGCTTCTGCAGGAGCGGCGGCCTGCTGAGCGCGGAGGGCTTCCAGCTCGGCAAGGAGGGCCTTGGTGTCTTCCTGCTTCTCCTTATCGAACTTACGGCGGCGGATCACCTCGTAAGCTACGAAGATACCGATGGGAAGAACGATGCAGACGATCAAGCCGGGAGTGGTCTGCAGGAACATGGCAACGCTGCCTGCACCGGGAACGCGGACGCGATAGATGCCCACCAAATTCTCGGCGGGAACAGGCAGAGCGTCGGGGGTGTTGTTGTTGGTACCTTGGGTACGGAAGGCAAGGGTTCCATCTTTATTCAGAATCTCGATGACTTTATGGGTTACCACACTGGTGCCATTGCCCTCGGGGTCAAAGAAGGAAATAACGTCCCCTACTTTGATCTCGGAAGCATCGATGGTTTGACAAATGATCAAATCACCGCTTTCGATCTCGGGGTACATAGAATCGGTAAGAACGAACAGCGGGAGGTATCCGCCAAAGCTGGGCACTTCCTCCTCGTTCACAAAGCTCTTGACGATCAAGGTCACATTGACTACCAGAATGGGGATCAGAATCGCACACAAAACCGCACCGACGACGGTTAAAAGCGTGTGTTTATTGAAGCCTTTCTCTTTGTTCATCTTTTGGAACCTCATTTCTATATAGCAGGATTCGTTTTGCAATCAGATGGTTTTGCAAAATATTACCCGATTTTAAAATATCTTCATTATACCGATGCAAGTATAACACACTTTTTTTTACATTTCAACAGTTTTATATAATTTTTCGTGCTTTTTTCATTGTTTTTTGTGTTTTTTTAAGCAAAAGGACTAAGCATGGACACAGCGGCGGAAAAATCAAATTTTCGCGCTCCTCTCGGGATCAATTATCTTACGTTGCCAACAAAAAAAGATCCGCAGAAGGATCTTTTTTATATTAAGCCTCCCACTCGTTCAAGAAGGACTCCATGGAGACCACGGGGCAGGAAGCGGAAAGAGTCTCACCGTAAAAGTTGGCCAATCGGTAGCCTGCGGTGCCGTCTATAAACCCGCAATCCACCACGGCGCCGGGGAGCGGACTGTCACCCAGCGTTGCGCAAAAGCCGATGGGGATCTGTGCGTAGGCTTCTAAGGCGGAGGCGACGGCGGTGCCCCGCTCCTCCTCCGCTAAGCGGACGTAGCGCGGGAAGGTGCCCGTGTAGGTCATAAAGAGGCGGTTTTCTTCTGCCATGGCGGCCATGGTGCGTTTTTGGGTGAGGCGTTTTGGGGACTCCTCATACAGCAAGCCCAAGGTGGCGCCGGAGAGCAGGGGGAGCAGGTCGCTGTTTTCCTCCAGCCACTTTGTGGTGACGAACACGCAGGGGGTGATGCCCGTGCCCTCGCATACGGAGGTGAAAAGGCGCAGGGCGGTCTCCCCTTCTTTGCCTGTGAGGGAGACGGTCACGGTGCAGGCGGAGATGCCTTCCCTGCTGCCGACAGGCTCTACGGAGGAAAAGAGGTTCTCCTCTTCCTTTACGTGGCGAAGCCAAAGGCAAAGGGCTAACACTATAATCAGAAGGAAAATCAGCTTGCGTTTGAATTTTTTCAATCGGCGGTATATCATTGGGATCATTCCTCTCGGAAGCATTGTATGCAGAGGGAGGGGAATTTATGAAAAAAACAGAGCCGCGAAAAAGCAGCTCTGTCTTTTCGTATTACTTTTTGAAAATGCGGCGGATAAGCACTTCCAGCTCGTGGATAACCAGGGGCAGGAGCGCCAAAGCACCGGTGATCAGCCACTGGGTAAGGCCGAGAGGAACGGTGGAGAAGATCGCGCCTACGGCGGAGACCTGCACCACGATGAGCTGCAAGCCAAGACCTACGGCAAAGGCAAGCGCCATCATGCCGTTTTTGTTGCGGAAGACCTGAACGGCGGAATGTCTGCCCGTGCTGACACCCAGCATATGGAACAGCTCGCCGAAGGCCAAAGCGGTGAAGGCCATGGTACGTGCCTGCGCCAGAACGGAAGCGTCGCTTGCCAGGAGAGACTTGATCTCACCGAAGGTGGATGCTCCGCCCATGACAGCGGCGGCAACATAGGCACACAGCACAGATACCGTGAGGACGGCGCCGTACAAGATCACGTTCCGCAGGCCGCCTCCGTGGAAGATGCTCTCCTTGGGATCGCGGGGCTTTTCGTCCAGGATGTCGGGAGATTTGGGATCCATACCCAAGGCGATGGCGGGAAGGCTGTCGGTGATCAGGTTGACCCACAGCAGGTGGATGGCGATGAGGGGTGCGGGAAGGCCTACGCAGATCAGAACGAACATGGCGAAGACCTCGGCAATGTTGGAGGACAGCAGGAAGCAAACCGTCTTTTTGATGTTGGCGTAGATGCTTCTGCCCTCTTCCACCGCTTTCTCGATGGAAGCGAAGTTATCGTCGGTGAGTACCATATCTGCGGCACTCTTGGCTACGTCGGTACCGGTGATGCCCATGGCGATGCCGATGTCGGCGGCCTTCAAGCTGGGTGCGTCGTTGACACCGTCGCCGGTCATGGCACAGATGTTGCCGTTTGCCTTGAAGGCCTTGACGATCTGCACCTTATTCTCGGGAGATACGCGGGCGAAGACGCGGACGGTCTTGCAGGCCTCGCGGAGCTCCTCCTCGGTCATGGCATCAACCTCTGCGCCGGTGCGGCACTGCTCCTTGGCGTGGCAGATGCCCAAATTCTTGGCGATGGCAAAGGCGGTGTCCTTATGGTCACCGGTGATCATAACGGTCTCGATGCCTGCGCGGACGAATTTCTCTACCGCACCCTTTGCCTCGGGACGCTCGGGGTCTACCATGGCAACCATGCCCACGAACACCAGATCCTCCTCCAAAATGGAGTTTCCGTCACGGAAGGCCAGGGTCAAAACGCGCAGGGCACGCTCACTGAAGGCACTGTTGGCGTCGGAAATGGTCTGACGGTCTGCATCGGTCATGGGGCGCACGGTGTCGCCGTCCACGATCTTGGTGGCGCGGCGCATAATGGAGTCGAAGGCTCCCTTGGTGAAGCTACGGGTACCGGATGCGGTTTTATGCAGGGTGGACATCATCTTGCGGTCGCTGTCGAAGGGCAGCTCGTCGATACGGGGAGAGTCTGCTTCCAGAACGGATTTGGGCATGCCCATCTCGTTGGCAAAGCGCACCAGAGCGATCTCGGTGGGGTCTCCGCTGACGCCGGAATCTACCACCGCGTTGGAGCAAAGAGACATACCCTGTGCCAGCAGGCGGAGGGTAGAATCGGTGCTTTGGGGGAAGTTCTCCCGCAGGGTGACAGTGCCGCCTACGTAGGCTTCCACAACGGTCATGCGGTTCTGGGTCAGAGTACCGGTCTTATCGGAGCACACAATGGAAACGGCGCCCAGGGTCTCCACAGAGGGGAGTTTGCGGACGATGGTATTGGCGTTGACCATTTTGCGCACGCCCAAGGCCAGCACGATGGTAACCACGGCGGGAAGTCCCTCGGGGATGGCGGCAACTGCCAAGGCGATGGCGGAAAGGATAGCCTCTACGTAAGCGTCCACAACGGAACCGTTGCCGTCAACAAACAGCCAGGTAATATCTGCGGCGAGGACGAAGAAGACAACGCCCAAGGCCATAAGCCCCAAGGTCTTGGAAAGGCCCGCCAGCACCTTCTGGAGAGGGGTCTGTTCCTCTACCTCGTTGTCCAAGGCGGTGGCGATACGGCCGATCTCGGTGTTCATGCCGTGACGGCAGACGATACCGCTGCCTCTGCCGTAGGTAACGGGGGTGGACATATAGACCATGTTCTTACGGTCGCCGATGCCCACGGGCTCGGAGAAGGTCAAGGATGCGTCCTTCTCCACCTGAGCGGATTCGCCGGTGAGGCTGGACTCGTTTACCTTCATATTATAGGACTCGGTGAGGCGCAGGTCGGCACCGATGGTGTCGCCTTCCTCCAGAACCACCAGGTCACCGGGAACCAGATCCTCGGATTTGACACGCATACGCTTGCCCCCGCGGATCACGGTGGATTCCGGGCTGGAAAGCTTCTTGAGTGCGTCCAGAGAGGACTGCGCCTTGATCTCCTGCACGGTACCGATGAGGGCGTTCAGCAGGATCACCGCCAGGATGATCACCACGTCGGGCCAATCCCCCACGGCAAGGAAGTCAAAGGCGTTGCCCGCTTTGAGCCAATGGATGGTCTCGTACACGGAGATGCCTGCCGTTACCGCAATGGCGGCGAACAGCACGTAGATCATGGGATCCTTCAGCTGAGAGAAGAAGATGGCGATGGGAGACATCTTTTTCTTTTCTTCCAGCTTGTTCTTCCCGTACTTTTGCAGACGGGCGGCGGCTTCCTCTTCGGTCAAGCCGTTGACAGCATCTGTTTGCAGTGCTTCGCAGGTTTCCCCGAGAGATAGGGTTTCAAACTCTTTCGTTTCCATAACGATTTCCCTTTCTATATTTTGAAAAATAATTTACAGGATACCGGAGATAAAGATCTCCAGCCCGATGGCGATCAAGATCACGCCGCCCAGGACGGAGGCTTTTCCCGCCAGCTTGGTGCCGAATTTCCTGCCGATGATCACGCCTGCCAAGCAGATGATAAAGGTGACGACGGCGATGAGAACGGCGCAGAGGAGGGCCAAGGGTGCTGTGTAATCGGAGATTTTAAAGCCCACGGACAAGGCGTCGATAGAGGTTGCTACCCCCTGCACCAGAAGCAGAGGCAGGGTGATGGCCTCGATATTACAGGCTTCCTCTTGGTTTTTCAGCCCCTCAACCAGCATTTTACCGCCGATGAAGCCCAGAAGCCCCATGGCGATCCAAGGAATGAAGGGGCGGAAGGCCTCAAAATACTCTGCGGCGGTATGTACGGCAAACCATCCCAAAAGGGGCATTGCCGCCTGAAAGAGAGCGAAGATCCCGGCCACCAGGCACATTTTCTTCCTCGACATACAGGGACAGTTCAGCCCGTTGGCAAGGGATACGGAAAAGGCATCCATGGCAAGGGCGATGCCTAAGGAGATGCTCGTGGCAAAAAAAGCGAAATTCAGCATTCTATCGTTCCTTTTGTACTTTTTTGAGGGGCAGAAAAAACCCGGTATGACCGAACAGCCATACCGGGAAAATCCCATAATCGGACACCCAAGTATAACCTCGGTTATACATGAGTCTCGCAAATGAAAGCAAGCCAGGCGAAAAGCCAGTATGTTGACTTGCTACGCAACGAAGGTCGTTACGCTTGCTACTCCCTCACGAATGAAGTGTAGACAGTTTATCACAAAGGGATACGTTTGTCAAGCCCCAACGGGGGCATTTTTTCAAACGCGGGCTTCGATGTACGCGGCAACGTCGCCGATGGTGATGAGAGAAGCCAGATCTTCATCCTCAAAAACGATGCCGAAGCGATCCTCACACATAACGATGAGATCTGCCAGCTCCAGAGAGTTCAGCCCCAGAGAAGAGATCATCTCCGCATCGGGAGTGATGAGGTTTTCGTCGATATTCAGCTCGCTGATCAGGATGCTCTTGATTTTTTCAAACATAACGGGTTCCTTTCATTGCGTTTAAGCGTTATACTTTATAGCGAATAATTTTTCTTGTGGTGGTCTTCTCAAACTCGGTCTTGCGAAGCTCGATGTTGCGGATCTGCTTGAAGGTGGGGAGCTTCTTGTTCACTGCGGCAACCTCTGCCTTCATAGCGGAGGCGATCTCCTCGTCGGTCTTACCCTCAAACTTGTCGTAATCGGGATAGATCACGGCGGTGATCACGTCGTCCTCTTCCCCGCGGGAACGGGCAACAACCACGCATTCCTTGATGCACTCGATCTTGCCCAAGAATTCCTCGATCTCCTCGGGGTAAACGTTCTTACCGTTGGAGAGGATGATGATGTTCTTCTTTCTGCCGGTGATGTACAGATAACCGTCCTTATCCAGGCAACCGTAGTCGCCGGTACGGAAATAGCCCTCGTTGTTGAAGGCCTCGGCGGTTGCCTCGGGGTTGTTGTGGTAACCGAGCATCACCTGAGGACCCTTGACACAGATCTCGCCGATCTCCCCTACGGGAGCATCGAACTCTCTGCCGCCGTCGTCGGTGATCACGATCTTCACCTGAGTGCCGTAGGCAGGGAGACCTACGGAGCTGTTACGGATGGCGGTATAGGGAACCACACATACCAAGGGAGAGCATTCGGAGATACCGTAGCCCTGGCAAACGGTGATGCCGAATTCCGCAAAACGGTCAACCAGCTCGGGATCCATAGCCGCGCCGCCGCAGATCACGTTCTTCAGTCTGCCGCCCAACGCCGCGGTGATTTCCTTAAAGGCGGTGTCACGCAGGTCGATACCAACCTTGCGCAAGGTCTTGGTCACGGCGATGGCGCCCTTGACCAGCTTTTCCTTATTCTTCTTTTTGATCTCCTCGCTGATCTTCTTGTAAATGGTGGACAGGAAGAGCGGAACCACTGCCATAGCGGTGGGACGGAAGATCTTAACGTTACGCAAGAAATACTTCAAGCTGTTGTTGAAGCAGGTGGTTGCACCCACGCAGATGGCGCCCAGCTCGGCACAGACCAGCTCGTAAGTATGATGCAGAGGAAGCACGCTGAGCAGGACATCCCCTTCTTTAATATTCACCATGTTGGCGGAATGATGTACGCAGGCGGTGATGTTGTCCTGAGAAAGGAGGACGCCCTTGCTGGTGCCGGTGGTACCGGAGGTAAACAGCAGAGTGCAGGCCTTGGAGGTGTCGAACCGTGCGGTGGTATATTCCATGTATCCGTCGGAAAGGAGCAGCTTGCCCTTCTCCTGCAGGTCGGAATAATTCTCCACGTCGCCGGTGCCGTCGGCAGCATTGTCAAAGTTGATGATAAATCTTGCGGTGGTAAGCTCGCCGAAACGCTCCTGCAAACGCTTTGCAAAGCGGTCGGAGCAGAAGATCAGCTCGGACTCGGAACGGTTTAAGAACTCAATGATCTGATCCTCCTGGAGCTCTTTGTCCATAGGAACCACCATACCGCCTCCGCAGACAACTGCGCAGAAGGAAACCATCCACTCGGGACGGCTCTCTGCCAGAATGGCAACGGTAGCGCCCCGCAGGCCTCTTGCGGCAAGGGCGGTGCCCACACGGTCAACATCCTCACGGAACTCGCGGTAGGTCATCTCACCGATCTCGGTGCCTTTGGTAAAGTAACGGTACTGCACCTTGTCGCCATAGGTCTCGGCGGCATAATCCAGCATATCGCGGATGCTGGCAAATTTATCAAATTTCTGTTTGGGGAAGATCCGTTTCAAATTCAATACCACCTTCTGAAAAAATCATGGGTTTTGCGGTGAAAGGCTTCGCGCTTAAAAAAGCACAGAAAGCCACACTTTACTAATTGTATTATATTCATTTTTGCTCAAATGTCAATAGAAATGTGAAAGGGAGGCGCATATTTTCTTTTTATGCGGGGGAAAATGGAGAAAAAGAAAGAAAAGGACGGAAGATGTCATGGCAAAAAACGGATATCAAGCGTACGCGGACGCCCGTGCAAAGCGATCCCCTTGGATAAAAAACGGGGCGAAGGCGTTCCTTGTGGGAGGCATCATCTGCTGTTTGGGGCAGGGCTTGGGGAATTTGTATGGGTGGGCAGGGCTTCCCGAGAAGGAAGCGGGCACCTGGGTCTCCGTCACCTTGATCTTTCTGGCAGGGCTGCTCACGGGAATAGGTATTTTTGATAAGATCGCAAAATTTGCGGGGGCGGGCACCTTGGTGCCCATCACGGGGTTTGCCAACGCCGTTGCCTCCCCTGCCATTGATGCCAAGTCCGAGGGTTACGTTTTGGGTGTGGCGGCGAAGATGTTCACCATTGCGGGGCCGGTGATCGTGTTCGGCACGGCAAGCTCCGTGGTGTACGGGGTGATTTACTGGGTGTGTTCGGTTTTGTGAGAACTAAGGCAAAAGGACCTTTCTTTTTGAAGAAAGGTCCTTTTGAATCCCCAAAGAAACTTAATTGTAAAAAATGATGGTTTTCGGAAGAAGTGCCGAGGAGTCTCACCAAAGCTGGATCCTTACCACGCGGCACAGATGGGCGAACAGGATGCCGCTGAGGTAGTACGCGGGCAATCCGTAGAGAACGGCCAGTGTTCCGATGCGGAAAAGGGTTTTCCGGGAAGGAAGAGGTTGCACCCATCGATAAAACGTACAGGCCGACAAAAGGAAAGCCGCAAGGCAAGCCAAACCGCACAGAACGGCAGCTTTGCTCCCTTCGGTGTACCAGCCATGACCCGCAAAATACGTAACGATCACGCACACCGCAAGGCCAAGCCCCATGCCGCCGAAGGAAGAAAGGGATAGCAAGGAGGGGAACACGCCTTTTCGACGGCAGAAGCCATCCCAAAGAAAGGCGGAAGCAAGCAAAGCAACTCCCACGGAGAGCACGATCATACGGAGGTAGCCCACGGTACGATCGTAGGAGAGCTTTTCTTCGTCGAACCTCTGCCCCACCAGCAGGGTCAGGTCGTGGCTTTCATACCACTTTGGTTGCATAAACAGAGGCACAAGGAGGGCAAGCAAAATCAACAAGGCACCTATGGACACGAAAATGGCTTTAACCGGTTGTTTTAACATACAAATTATCTCCTTTTTGTGGCATGAAAGAAACGGTTGTTGGCATTCGGAAAGGTAGATCAGACTCGTCTCATACCCTCCCTCACCGCAAGCGGTTCGGGACTTCTGCTCGGGCGCATGCCACTGGCAGAAGTTCGACGTGCCAATTCGCAGGGGTGGTATGCTCAGAGGTGACACGCAGACACAGCGGCTCGAGATGATATGTTGGGATGACGTAAAAAGTCGGATTTTTGGGGATCATTCACGCATTTGGTCGTTTATTTCAGAAAGAAAAACTCGTATACGATGCCGTTTAAGTAGTAGAAGGGCATGGCGTAGAGGGTGGCGAAGCAGGCTTCCCAAAGGATATCTCTACGGGAATGGCCTTTCCCACGGTCGTGGAAATATGCCCAGAGGAACAGGACGAAGAACAGGAAGCACCCGATGCCCGCAAAGATCTGTCCTTTCAGTTCGCCGGGGGTATGGCGGGTATTGGCAAGGAAGCAGCCCAGCACACAGACCAAGGCTCCCAGCCCAAAGCCCCCGGTGGCGGAAATGGCTAAGAGGGTGGCGGGGTGGGCAGCTTTTTCCCGGGGGTCTTCCCCGTCCAGCTTGAAGCGGGCACAGGCGGTGACGGTGAGGGCTGTGCCCAAGGTCATCAGGATACAACGGAAATAGCCCGGGGTTCTGCGGGGAATGAATTGCTCCGAAAGGTCGTCTCCCCCGCCGATAAGAAGGACCATCTTGCTCTCTTCATTGTAGGAAAGCGGGGTAACCAAGGGCAAAAAAAGGGCGAGAAGCATCAAAACGATGCCTCCGCAGAGCAGGCAGAAGGACACAGTTCTTTGTTTTTTGGTCATGGTAAAACCCCTTTTTCTTTTATTTTATCATGTTTCTCAAAAATGGTCAAGAGCGTTCACCGATTTGTAAGAAAAATGTAAGTTCTTGCATTTTCTTTCACGCATAACAAGCAAGCCGAGATGGAAAACTAAGGATATCAAAACAGGAAAGGCGTTGGTTTTATATGGGAACAGTACGGTTTGGAGACGTGTATTTGGGAGGCAGTTCCGCCACGGTGGGCAAGAAGGAGATGGCAGGCCCTTTACGGGAGTGGTTTGATCTGCACGAAGAAGACGAATATTTTGGAATGCCCACCTTTGAGCAGGCGGAAAGCGAGATGGTACGGCGGAATCTCGCCCATTTGTTTGAAAAAATGAACTTAAAAGACGAGGACGTGGGGGTGCTGTTGGGAGGGGACTTGCTGAACCAATGCACGGGGACAAGCTTTGGGATCAAAAGCCATTCTATCCCTTTCCTTGGGCTGTACGGAGCTTGCTCCACCATTGCGGAGGGGCTTTTGGTAGGCTCCATGCTGGTGCAGGGCGGGTTCGTTCCCTCGGCGGTGGCTATGGCGTCCTCTCATTACTGCACGGCGGAACGGCAATACAGATTCCCGCCGGAATACGGCAACCAACGGCCGCCCACGGCGCAATACACGGTGACGGGAGCGGGGGCGTTTTATTTGACCCGTGTGCCCTCCCCCATCCGTATTGCAGAGGGGATCATCGGCAGGATCGTAGACGGCGGGATCACCGATGCCAACAACATGGGGGCGGCTATGGCTCCCGCGGCGGCGGATACCATTCTGCGGTATTTTGGGGAAAGTGGCAGGCGGCCCGAGGAGTTTGACGCCATTGTCACGGGGGATCTGGGCAGAGAGGGCTTGGAATTGGTTCAAGAGCTGGTGCATCAAGGGGGACTTGAGATCGCGCCCCGCCACATGGACGGCGGGCTGCTGATCTTTGATTTGAAAAAGCAGGATATGCATTGCGGCGGCAGCGGGTGCGGCTGTCTTTCCACGGTGCTGGGAGGCTATTTGGTCAAGCGGATGCGTGCGGGAGAATTGAAGCGAATTCTTGCGGTGGGCACGGGGGCGTTGCTGAACGCTTCCACACCGCTTCAGAAACTTTCCATTCCCGGGATCGCTCACGCGGTTTGTTTGGAGGCGGTATGATGGAATATTTTAACGCGTTTTGGGTGGGGGGAATGTTCTGCCTTTTGGCACAGATCCTCATCGACAAGACCAAGCTGACCCCTGCACGGATCTTGACGGGGTACGTGTGTTTGGGGGTGTTTTTAAGCGCCATCGGAGTGTTCGCTCCCTTGAAGGAATACGCCGGGGCGGGGGCTTCCGTGCCCTTGGTGGGGTTCGGGCATATTCTTGCCGAGGGGGTCAAGACGGCAGTGGAGAAGGACGGGCTTCTGGGAGTCATTACCGGGGGGCTGGCGGCGGCTTCCGCGGGGATCACCGCTTCGTTGCTGTTTGCGTTGGTTTGGAGCTTGATCTTTAAGTCGAAGCAAAAGTGAAGGGGACGACGTGGGGAGCGACGTGGGGAACTTCTTTCGGAAAAGAAGTTCCCCACACCCCTCAAGAAACTCATTGTGAAGAAAAAACGGGCTTGAAGTATGTTCCGAGCCTGTTTTTTGCGGGGGGGGAGTGAGTTGATATGCGAAAAAAGGCTGTATCGAAAAGCATCCTATACCCTCAAAAAATGCGAGGCATTTTTTGCCTGTGGTTCGGGCTAACGCCACTCCCCACGGTTCGACGCGGCAGGAATTTCACCTTGTTGTCATAAAGTAAGCGTTGTGCTCCCTGCCTTGCTCAGGGTGACATGCAGACGCTTCCCGATTCGTGAAACGGATCGG
>JAGBXS010000077.1 GCA_017629175.1 Clostridia bacterium | reverse complement strand
CCGAATGCCTGAGCACATACAAGCAAGCAAAGAATTGCCGATAGGATCTTCTTCATAATAAGCCCTCCGCAGTATTGAAAATGCCATATTTTTAAAAAGTTTAACACACCCATGTTGACAAAGCAAGCCGAATAGTGTATACATTATAGCAAGAAGTTGACTTTTTGGTTTTGGAGGGAGCCTACCATGGCAATCAAAAAAGAAGGACGTTTCACTTCCGACAGCCTCACATTTGAATTTCATAGCTATACACAACGTCAAAGCAGAGCCATACGGCAATTTCACAAGAATTACGAATTTATTACGCCCCTTGAGGGAAATTGCGTCTGTACGGTAAACGAGCGTCGTTACCGGCTTTCCCCGGGCGAATGCATCCTTTTGTTCCCTTTTCAGCCACACGAGCTGGTGCTTGCCCCCGACGCCTCCGCACAGCGAATCATATTCAACGACCACCTCATTCTCACCGTTGCACAATCCGTCGAGGGCATGATCCCAAGAGATCCTGTTTTTCGCCCCAAGGAGGAGGTTCTCGCTTTCGGGCTAAAAATGCTCTTTGACACCTTCGGGGAAAACAGCCTCCCCATATCCAGAATAGCTCCGTTTGAAGACCGCATGAGGATCAAAGGGCTTTTATATATGCTGTTGGGTGACTTTCTCGCCTCCACAACGCTCATCACCGCTCCCAAAGTCGATATGGCGGCAATGGACGTGGCTCTTTATATAGCAGAAAACTTCCAAAACAACATTTCGCTGAAAGATATCGCCAAGGAAAAGGGATATAATTATCAATATCTCTCCCGCACCTTCAACAGGCATATGCATATGAATTTTAAAAAGATGCTTAACTTTTACCGCATCCACCAGGCGTTCGCCATGCTGCAGGATACCGACCTTCCCATTTCCCGCATCGCTTTTGAATGTGGCTTCAAAAGCATCCGTTCCTTCAATCAGGTCTGCCACGACGTGTTTGACAAAAAGCCTACGGAAATAAGAAATATGCGAAGGATATAAAGCTGCCTGCAGCGCAGATCCCAAGGCGAACAGCGCTCCGGGAAGCGGCAGAGCTTTCGGTAGCAGGGGTGAACCCGTCGCCCCGCCCGTGCGGACGGAATGACAGAAGGCGAGGGCTAACAGCATGGCAAGACTCTTGCGTCCTTTCATTTGGTTTTACCTCTTTCGTAAAAATACAAACACCCGAAAAATGGATCTCTACGAGGCACTTTCCGGGCGGTTTTGATGAATTCTATTGTAGCACAAAAGAAATCCGTTGCCAAGGGCGGGAAAAGGAAAAAGAACAACGCAGCCTCCCGCGCGGGAGACTGCGTTTTTTCGTTATTCCGAAACGGTTCCTGCGTGGATCCGCATGACCGTTCCGTTTTCAAAAAAGCGGAAGAAATAATAGGTGTCGCCGATGACGTACATAGCAAGGGTGCCGTAGCTTTTCTCGCTTTCCGTTTCCAACAGGTAGCAGCCCTTTTGGCTGTTGATCTGCGCCAGCACCTCGATATATTTTTCCTCCTGATAGTACATTGAAGAAAGTCCCGTTCCGTAGTCGAGGACGAAATCCTCCACGTAGGTAACTTGATCGTACAGGATGTCGTTCAGATAATACTGCCCGTTCTCGATCCGCACATCCATACCATACACCCAGGACAGACCGCAGTCCTGCAAAAAGGGCTCTGCACGGAATTCCATCACTTCCCCCACGTCGGGGGAAATATAACCGCCTATTTCGATCTTGATGCGAACGCCCTCTCGGGAAGCGGCTTCCGCCCATGCGGTTGCGGCCGCATGATCCTTTTCCAAAACCGCAATAACCACCTGTCCTTCCACGCTGTCCACGTACCAGGAAGTCACCTCGCAGCCAAGGGCTATCAACTCCTCCGCCCCGCGGTCCGCATAGTCCTGCAAAACGCTCAAGGAAAGCTCCTCATCCAGGAAAACCACCACGTCCTTATAGTGATCAAGCCGCTGGGACAGCGTTTCCCGCACCTCCCGGGAGGGGGAAACCAGCTTCACGTACAGCAAGCCGTTCTCGATATAGCACCCGCCGAACCAATCGGGATACTCCGTGACGTACCCTTGCGTGAAAAAATAGGACATCAGCCGATTCTGAGCTTCCACCGCCTGCTTTTGATCCCCAAACAGGGTGGTCAGGTTGGTGATCTCCAGGTCGTATCCCTGCCGATCGGCGTGATAGGTCACCATCACGGCGATGGTCTCCACGATCTGACGGCTTTCCCTGTCTACGATCTGGATCAACAGCTCCGTGGGCTCGGTAAACCATCCCAAAACGGAATATGCCCACGGGATCGAATCATCCTTGTGGATCAGGTAGGCCACCATCACGTGCTCGTCCTTCCCCTGGGCCAATTTGCCGTTGTAGGAAATAGCGATGTCAAAGCGCTGATAAAGCACTTCGTTGTTTTTCAGATCCGTGGGGCGCACCTCAAAGTTAAACAGCGGCATATCCACGCCGAATATGTTTTCTTTAGAGGCGGAGGAATTGAAGCAGCTGCTGTGCACCCCCAATTCCGTCACTTCCCCATCGGCAGCCATAGCGGTGATGGTAAAATAGGACGTGACGCGGTCGCCCTTCTCCGCAGATGTCTCGGGAGATTGATGCCACCGCCACAAAACGCCGCCCACGGCAAGCAACGTAAAGCAAGCCGCCGCGGCCACCCATTTGATCCATTTATGCGGTTTTTTCGCTATCTTCTCCCCGGGTGCCGCCTTGTCGATCAGATCGGCATCCAGTCCGCCCAGTTCTCTCAAAATGTTTTCTCCGGTCATACGTCAAAGCCCTCCTTGCTCAAAAACTCCTTGAGTTTTCTTCTGGTGCGCAACAAAAGAACGGTAAGACTGCTTTCTTTCATTGCATACTCTTTGGCTATTTCCGATATAGAGCTTGCGTACCAATAGCGGCGCACGAAGATCCGCCCCGTTTTATCGGGCAAGGATCGGACAAATCTGTTCAGTGCATCCCGCAAAGCCACGCTTTCTCCGATATCGGCACCGCCCGAACGGTCGGGAATACACTCCGACAGCTCAGCCAAAAGCACCCCTACTTCCCCGCCCCGCTTCTGTGCCGTCTGTGCTTCATAGCGGTTGAGAGAAAGCTGTCGGCAAACGGTGCCGACATAAGGCTTTAATTGGTCGGGACGGTTCGGGGGAATCGTGTTCCAGGTTTTCAGATAGGTATCGTTTACGATCTCCTTGGCATCCTCGTCGTTTTGCAGGATGCGGAACGCAATGTACCGACAATACCGTCCGTATTTCTTTTCCGTTTCCGCAATGGCGGCTTCGGAACGTGCCCAATACAGATCTACGATCTGCTCATCTTCCATAGCCCATTCTCCTTTCGTGTTGATTTGAGAGGCCTTTCACACTAACAAACAGGAAACGTACGGGACACACTACACGTTCAAGTCAACTTTTTTAAAAAAAGCAAGCGGGAAAACCCGCTTGCCGAAAAAGCATGTTTTTTACAGAGTAGAGCCGAAATCGGTGACGAGAGTCTGACCGGTGATGGCTCTGGACTCATCGGAAGCCAGGAAGAGCAGCATATTTGCCACGTCCTCGGGCATACAGGGCTGAACCTTCAGGTCGTTGTGCTTCATCATCTGACCGAAGATGTTCATATCCATGTTGGCAGGGCTCATGCCTGCAACCATGGGGGTAACGATGGTGCCGGGGCAGATGGCGTTACAACGAACGCCCGTGCCTGCAAAGCGAAGCGCGGTATGACGGGTGATACCGATCACAGCGGCCTTGGAAGCAACGTAAGCCGCACCGCCGCAACCCATAACGCCTGCAACGGAAGCCACGTTTACGATGGAGCCGTAGCCGGTCTTTGCCATCTCGGCGGTGATCTCACGCATCATGCACATGGTGCCCTTGGTGTTGATATCGATGACGCGGTTCATATCCTCGTCGGTGAAGCTGTCGATGGCCTTCAAGCCCTCGTCCAGAACGCCTGCATTGTTGATCAGAATGTCAACCTTGCCGAAAGCCTCCAGCGTGGCGGCCAAAACCCTCTTGGCATCCTCTGCCTTGGAAATATCGCTGACCACAGGAAGAACCTCTCCTCCTGCCTGGCGGATCTTTTCCGCAACCTCAAGGAGCTGTGCCTCGCGGCGAGCGGTGATCACTACTTTTGCACCCTCAGCGGCAAACTTAATGGCAGTTGCCGCGCCAACACCGGAGTTACCGCCGGTGATGATGGCGACTTTGTCGTTCAAACGGTTCATGTTGTTCCTCCTGATTTTTGTTTTTTCAACGTACTGCGTTGTTATCTCCATTATACCCAATCTCGGGCAAAGATGCAATACCGTTCGGGAAAAAAGCGCAGAATTTTTTCGACCTTTACCGCACAAACCGACGGGCGTACCCGCACCGCTTGCAAAGCTCTTCCGCGGCTTTTCCGCACCGAAAGCCCTCCGCGATCTTCACCGCCCGGGGCGAGGACAGGATGGCGGAGACATCCTCTTCAAAAAGGTTGCCCAGCGAGAGGATCCCGTCGCTGTCCAAGCAGCAGGGCACCACCGTGCCGTCCGCCAAAACGCCGAACTGATCCTTCAGCCCGTAACAGCGGACCTCCTCCCCCTGCACAGGGGCGTTGCTGTCCGGCCAGGCAAACCGATCCCCCGCTTCCACGAACAGCTTCTCCCGAATACGGAGCCCGCGGGTGTTCTCCACCCACTCCCCCGAAAGCTTGTCACGCAAAACGGACAAAGCGAACTCGTTCCTGCCGTTGTCATATCCCTTGTTCCAGAGGCGGAATACCACGATCACCCCCGCCTCCGCCGCGGCATCGGCAAACACCGCCAACTGCTCCAAATAGTCCGCAAACGCCTCATCGCTCCCGCTTTCAAAGCTGTGCATGGAGAGATTGACCTTGTGCAGGCCTGCGCTTAACAGCTCCTCCCGGCGACGGTGCAAAAGAGTTCCGTTGGTGGTGAGGATGGATTTGTACCCTCGCTCCCCTGCCAGCTTGATAAACGCGGGCAACAACGGATGGGTCAACGGCTCCCCCATCAAGTGGTAGTATATATACCGGGTATGCCCCGCCAGCCGATCCAATACCAGGGTGAATTCCTCCATGCTCATCTGCCGAAGCGGACGGCTGTGTCCGTGGCAAAAGGAGCAGTTCATATTGCATCGGTTGGTGATCTCTACGTAAACCTTGTTGTACATCTTGTCCCTTTTCTTAAAAAACAGAAAGTGCCCGAACGCCCTGTGTTTCCAAGGGTTTTCGGGCACTTGTAAGCCAATTGGAATTATTCCCTTATTCCCACTCTTTTTTCGGGGTTCTTCTTTGGCTTATTTATGCCCTAAATAGTATCCCAAACGGCAATTTTGTACCCGTTTTTCTATCCATTATTTTATTTCTCAAAATTTTTGTTGCAGAAAAAGTTGCAAAACCGTGTGCGGAATAGTGTCGGGTGGCTGTGGGGTATTATCTCTTCCGTCCTGCACAACGAGGACAACTACTTCCTTTTGTTGCTCGATTCACAATTGAGGCTTCCCAGTTATGACCACATATACGACAAGTCCACCACACCTTTTTATTACTACCAGATGTAACTTCATTTGGTTTAATCCCTAAAACATCATTTTGGGCATAATCCCATTCTTCGCAAATCTTTTCGTGATTATCTAACAAACTTCCGTTTTTTGAGATTAGATTTTTAACCCGACTTTTCCCACTTTTATTCAATTTTTTAGAGCACATCGGACATCCTGTGTTTATACTTGAAGTTCGATTATTAACCTTTGCCTGCCACTCGTGTCCACAGATATGGCATTTCCACCAAACTTTTTTATTGCTTGAAACTGCAATTTCAAATGCACTTAATCCATTCTTTTTCTCGTCAAAGTCGATTGCAATTTCTGGCCTAAATTTACCTAAATTTCGCAATCCGATGTATATACCGTTTTTATTTGCACCGCCGCCCTTTCCAGAGCATATGGGACAAGAACACCTTTGGTTTCCGGTTTTTGATGAAATCACAGAAGAGTAACTATGTCCGTTCTCACACAGCCACCAAACTTTTCTTCCTGAGTGTGCAGCAACTTGATCTGGTGTAAGTGGAAAGTTTTTATCGTAGTCCCATTCATTTGCTATTTCAGGAAATAAACTTAGCAAAGACCTTTCTTCGTTATAATAAACTATGCTTTTGCATATGTCTGCATTATCTCTGATGCAATCTATATCAGTTGCGGTTTTTATTCCGTATGTCTTGGAAATATAACTTAACAGTTGCTTTATTGGGACAGTCATGTGTGTAGCATTTGTTGTTGTTTTCGGCGTAATAATACAAACAAAACTATCGCCTAGGCTTGGGCAACCAGGCTCTCTAATTCTTACAACATTGATGCCATTGCGAAATAAAGTCTTATTTTTTTCTATATCTCCTTCTGAGTCCTTATGCCATCTAACGCCATCATATTCTATTCCTAATTTAATCGAAGGAATGTAAATATCAATTTCTTTTCCCTTCAAAAAGTCTGGTCTGAAGTTTTCAATGACCTCATCAAAACATTGTTGAAGATAAAATACTATTGCTTTTTCAGGAATAGAAACTCTATTAGAGCACAAACCGCATGTCAAGCTTTTATATGCCTTGAGGTTACTTTCTAACACTACTTTGGTTCTACCACAAGTACAGAGACATTCCCATGTTGGCTCATGCGCTTTGCTTTTTGGTTTTATATAATCGTCCGATGGTGCTACAACAGTTAAAAAGCCAAAGGAATCGCCCACTTTGATTTTTTTAGCATGTTTACAACCATCTCTTCCTAATCGCTGATTTCTATTAAACCACTCCGTGGCAATGACTACCTCATTGCCACATTTTAAGCATTCACATAGCCATTTACTGTTACCCAGATATTCTTTTGCCTTTAATGTTCCTGATATTTGATTTGTTAGATCTTGGAAAGTCCCCATCGTCTCACCTTTTTTCACTAACTATCTGTAAACCACCTGCAACCATTCCTTTTTGCGCTTTTCGTACTAACTGTTGTCAAAAGTGTGTCACTCGAAATTGCCAAATGTGCAAAAAGTGGCTTGGAATAAGGCTTCCAAGCCACTTAAAACCTTATTGTATTATTTACTCTTTAGCGTTGTAACGGATGATACAAGCATACGGCGGAGCTCGCCGCAATCGTGCAACAAAGACTTGATTTTCTGTTCTTCGACTATATTTGCCTTCGCAAACAATTCTAACCAATACTCTGTTTCGTAACATTCCTTGAGTGCGATTTGAAGCTTTGAAAGAAAGTCTGCTTTGCTTTGAGCATAATTGGCCTCTCTGATATTTGCTCCTATGCTGGTTGCGGAACGTTCAAACTGATTTTTAAGAGAGTAATGACCTTCAACCGAATTTGCCAAGTTCAAAGCATTTACAGCAAAGAACATAGACAAATCTGCAAGTTTATTTTCTCTCATGGCATACTCCTTTAATGAAATCCTAAAACAAGTTTTAGGATGAAGTCACGTTGTGATGAAGTCCGCCTTTGGCAGATGAAGTCGAAAACTTCGTTTTCGGTTGAATTAAATCCGCCCATCGCCGCAGCGACTTCATCCGAGCTTGCTCGGATTTCATCTGCACAGCAGATTTATTCCGCCGCTTTGGCGGATTTAATTGCATTTGCCACAGGCAAATGCCTTATTCCCATTCGATGGTGCCGATGGGCTTGGGTGTGAGGTCGTAGAGAACGCGGTTGATGCCTTCTACCTCGTGGGTGATACGGTAGGTGATGCGGTGCAACAGCGCGTAGGGGATCTCCTCAATGGTAGCGGACATAGCGTCGGAGGTATTTACGGCGCGGATGATGGCGGGCCAACCCTCGTAGCGGCTCTCGTCCTTAACGCCAACGCTCTTAACGTCCGGCACTGCGATAAAGTACTGCCATACCTTCTCTGCCAAGCCGCCCTTATCAAACTCCTCGCGGAGAATGGCGTCTGCCTCGCGGAGCGCGTTCAGACGGTCGCGGGTGATGGCACCCAGGCAACGAACGCCCAGACCGGGGCCGGGGAAGGGCTGACGGTATACCATGGCGTGGGGAAGACCCAATGCCTCGCCTACAACGCGAACCTCGTCCTTGAACAACAGCTTCAAGGGCTCTACCAGCTCAAACTGCAGATCCTCAGGCAGACCGCCCACGTTGTGGTGGGATTTGACGGCCTTCTTGCCCTCTGCCTGCTTGAAGGACTCCAAAATATCGGGGTAGATAGTACCCTGTGCCAGGAAAGAAATACCCTCCTGCTTGCGAGCCTCCTCCGCGAAAACGGTGATAAACTCCTTGCCGATGATCTTACGCTTGGACTCGGGATCGGAAACCCCTGCCAGCAGATCCAGGAAGTGATCGGTAGCATCTACGTAGATCAGATTGGCATCCATGCCATCCTTAAACATCTTGATAACGCCCTCGGACTCATCCTTACGCATCAAGCCGTGGTTTACGTGCACGCACACCAGCTGCTTGCCGATGGCCTTGATCAAAAGAGCTGCAACGACAGAAGAATCCACACCGCCGGACAGCGCCAACAGAACCTTCTTATCACCCACCTGGGCACGGATCTCCGCAATCTGCTCGTCGATAAAGGCGTTTGCCAACGCGAGGGTGGTGATACGCTCCATGGTTTCGGGACGGATATTGCTTTGCATATTTGTTCCTCCAAAATAAAAAGCTTTTTACGCATGACATTATACAGCAAACTTTTGAATTCGTAAAGTATTTTTTCAAAAAAAACCGAATTTTTTTGAGGTTTTTTAAAGGTTTTTCTCTTCATGTTTGCAAAAAGCGGGACATACACATAGAAAAAAGAAAAATGGAGCGTTCTGCATGAAGAAATTTCTTGTTATTCTCACCGCGGTGTGCCTGCTGACCGCGCATACCGTCGTGCCCGCCCTTGCGATGGAGCAATCGGCGGTGTACCCCTACGACTTTGCCTTTGAGGCCTTTTGGTACGAGGACTCCCTGCCCGCCGCCGGCTTCGAAAGCAATCTCCCCCGCAAAAGCTGCTTGCTCATGGAGGCATCCACGGGGAAGATCCTGTACGCAGACAACGAGGATCTCCGCCTTCCCATCGCCAGCGTCACCAAGGTGATGGCCACCCTTTTGATCATGGAGGCCTTGGATCAGGAGAAGATCACCCTGCAGGACACGGTGGCCGTCAGCGAGCGTGCGGCATCCATGGGAGGCTCTCAGGTGTTCTTGGAGCCGGGGGAGCAGATGTCCGTGGACGATCTTTTGAAATCCGTCATCGTGGTATCTGCCAACGACGCCACCGTTGCCTTGGCGGAAGCCATCTACGGCAGCGAAGAGGCCTTTATTTCCGCCATGAACCAAAAGGCGAAGGATCTGGGGCTGGAAAACACCAACTTCGTCAATACCAACGGGCTCCCCGCCGAGGGACACTATTCCTCCGCCTTGGACGTTGCCATCACCACGAGAGAGCTTTTAAAGCACCCCACGGTGCTGAATTACACCAACATCTGGATGGATACCATCCGAGACGGCGCCTTTGGGCTGGCCAACACCAACAAGCTGGTGCGGTTTTACAAGGGTGCCAACGGCATGAAGACCGGATTTACCTCTGAAGCGGGGTATTGCCTTTCCGGCACCGCCTTGCGGGACGGGATGCAGCTCATCGCCGTGGTTTTGGGCTCCCCCACCAGCGAGGATCGCTTTGCGTTGGCAAAACAGCTGTTGGACTTTGGGTTTGCGAATTATCGGATCGTCACTCCCGAAATGAACCTGCAACAAACCCTCCCCGTGACCCACGGCGTGACGGACAGCGTTGGGCTTACCGCCACAGCACCCGCCCTGCTTTTGGAGAAAGGGGGCGGCAGTGAAGTGACCCAAACCGTAAGTCTCCCCGATTTCGCCGAAGCCCCCATTGCGAAGGGACAGAAGCTGGGCACGGTGGAATTCCGCAAAAACGGAGAATTGTTGGCCACCGCAGAGATTACCGCGTCAGAAGGGATCGTAAGAATGAGTTTCTTTGGAATGTTGGCAAGAATTTTCGAAAACATCTTCAGCTTTTTATGATTGACCGATTGACAAGTGAAAATGAATCGTGTATAATGGGTATGCATACAAATACTTTCAGCATAAACGAAACGGAACACCCCATGATTACATTTCAGCATTCCCATATCAAGTCTGTCAGCGAGGCAGACGTAGCCGCTTTTGATTCCCGCATTGCCGCAGTAGACGCACAGATCAGAAACAAAAACGGCAAGGGCAACGATTTCTTAGGTTGGATCGATCTGCCTGTCAACTACGACCGCGAGGAGTTCGCACGGATCAAGGCCGCGGCCCAGAAGATCCGTCGCGACAGCGATATTCTGCTGGTGATCGGCATCGGCGGCTCTTATTTAGGTGCCCGCGCGGTGATCGAGTTCCTGCAGGGCTCTTACTACAACCAGCAGCGCAAGAACACTCCCGACATTTACTTTATCGGCAACTCCTTCAACGGCGAGGAAATGAAGGACGTTTTGGAGCTTTGCGAGGGCAAGGACATCAGTGTCAACGTGATCTCCAAATCCGGCACCACCACCGAGAGTGCCATCGCCTTCCGCATCGTCCGCGAATATATGTCCAAGAAGTACAGCGAAGAGGAAATGAACGCCCGTATCTACGCCACCACCGACCGCGCCAGAGGCGCCTTGAAGGGGCTGGCAGATCAGAACGGCTACGAGACCTTCGTGATCCCCGACGACGTGGGCGGCAGATTCTCCGTGCTTACCCCCGTAGGCTTGCTTCCCATCGCCTGCGCAGGCATCGATATCGATGCTTTGATGGCAGGTGCTGCCGCAGAGCGTGAGACTCTGTTTGCCGCAGGCCTTTCCAACGATGCTTACCGTTACGCTATCCTGCGGAACATTTACTTGGAACGCGGCCGCAAGGTGGAGGTTCTGGCAAGCTATGACCCCGCCTTCCGCTTTATGGGCGAGTGGTTCAAGCAGCTCTTTGGCGAGAGCGAGGGCAAGGACAAAAAGGGTCTCTTCCCCGCTTCCGTAGTCTATTCTGCAGACCTGCACTCTTTGGGTCAGTTCGTTCAGGACGGTTCTCCCATTCTCTTTGAGACGGTCTGCATGCGCTCCACCCCCGAGGAACGGGATATGAACGTTCCTTATGAAGAAGAGAATGCCGACGGGCTGAACTTCCTGGCGGGCAACTCCCTTTATAAGATCAACAAGAAAGCCATGCTGGGCACCTTGCTTGCCCACGAGCAGGGCGGCACCGAGACCTTGCTGGTAAAATACGACCGCAAGGACGCCCGGACACTCGGTGAGATGATCTACTTCTTTGAATTGGCTTGCGCCGCCAGCGGCTATCTGCTGGAGGTCAACCCCTTCGACCAGCCCGGTGTAGAGGCTTACAAGAAGAACATGTTCGCGTTGTTGGGCAAGCCCGGCTACGAGGAACAGAAATCTGCTTTGGAAGAGCAGATCAAAAACATCTGATCAAAAAACGCGGTACAGACCCCGCATAAATAAAACCTAAAGGAGAAACTACTTATGAAATTGTTAGCCGGTGTAAAAGGTACTGGTAAGACCAAGGCTCTGATCCAGGAGGTCAACAAGGTTTGCGGCGAGTCCCACGGCTCCATTGTTTGCGTAGAAAAAGGCAAAAAACTTACTTTTGACGTTAGCTATCAGGCACGTCTGGTAGATACCGAGGATTACGGCATTGCAGGCGCAGATATGCTCTACGGCTTCCTCTGCGGCATCCTCTCTCAGAACTACGATATCACCGAGATCTTTATCGACAACGCATACGCCATCTGCGGCGGTAAGCCCGAAGAGCTGGAGGCTTTCCTGGTAAAGGCAGAAGAGATTACCTCCAAGAACAACGTTGCTTGCCTGGTTACCGCATCCGTTGATCCCGCGCTCCTTTCCGACAAGGCTCGCGCTTACATGGCATAATGGCCACACGCCTCACGGCTGATCATACGGCAGGCAAAAAGCCATGGCTGAAGGAATTCTCCAAGGCCGCCGCTCTGCGCGCCCTCATCTGCTACGCTGTTTGCAGCTGGCTGGAGATCGCGCTGATGACGGTGCGTACCTCGGAGCAGACCCAGGTTCTGGTTGGCTTGGCGGACGATCTGTTGTCCAAAATGACCGTTTTGATGCTGGCGTCCTTTATCTTCGGTTTCTCGTTCATCGTCTTTAAGGCGAAGGCTCTCCCCTCTGCGGTGAAGCGCTTCCTCCACATGGTGGTGTGCTTTATCCCCGTAGTGCTGGTCTCCCAGTCCTTGGTGAACGACACCAATCTGGACACCCAGGCATTCGTAGCGTATTACTTCTTTGCCGCGCTGGTATTTATGGCAATCTACGGCATTTCCATGCTGGTTGCCCGCTTTATCCGTCGGCAGAAATAAAAGCAAACACAAAAGAGCGTTCCGCTTGGAACGCTCTTTTTCGTTGCAAAAAACCTCCTCCCGGCGAGGGGAGGAGGTTTGATAGATCAATTTTGATTAGTCGGTTACGCGGAACGCGGTACCCATGTTGGACTCGGAAACGAAGACTACGATGAAGTCTACGATAGACTTGCCCTCTTCCTTATCGCGGTACTGACCTGCGTCGGTCAAGCTGATGTTAAAGTCGCCGCTTCTTACCAGAACGGTCTGGTCGCAGGAGTTCGCCAGCAGCAGAGATGCGCCGATAGCGTTCTCGTCGCGATATACCAGCAAGTTGGGCAGCTTGGTACGGTCGGACTTCACAACAACACGCTCAACACCTGCGGTGAAGGCGTCGGTAGAATTCACGGTGGTGAAGTAGGTGTAATCACCGTTCTCGGTATCGTTGTAAACACGGATGTTCTTAACACCGTCGATGTAGGAGAACTTGGGCTTCAGCAGAGTGATGGTCTCGGTGATCTGCTCGTTATCCAGCTCACGGTAGGAAACCAGGTCGCCGCCCAAAACCTCCAGAGACTCCATATCAAAGTCATCCAAGGTGTAGGGAGTAACGTCGCTGTCCAGAGCGGTGATGTGCTTCATAACCTCACGGTACATCAGGAAAGAGGTGTACTCGGTGGGATGGCTGTCGGTCTGACGGTACAGATCGTAGATATCCTTGCCTGCATCCAGCTCAGCCTGCAGAACGGTCTGCATATCCACAACGGTTGCCATGGTGCCGCCAACAGCGTTAACGATCTGCTGGTAACGGGTCAGCAGGTCGGGATCCTTCAAAGCCGCATCATCGTCATGGAAAACGGAGGGATCCAGCGTGGTCATGTCGGGCAGGAATACGTAGATCATAGCGATCTGGTTACCCTTTGCACGGGACAGATACGCCTTGTAGGTGGAAGCCACGGTGGACTTGATCTCGCTAACCTGAGAAGCGGTGTAAAGCTCCTTACCCAGGTAGTCGCTGAGATACTTGGTGAAGTACAGTCTGGAATCCTTACCTACGGAAACAGAGTTGCCGTCCAGACGCTCCTCAGCAGTTGCGTCGTAGGGAGCAGAGAAGGTCAAGGGCTCGCCGAGCTCCTCCTCACCCTTCATAGCGGTAGCCGCGAAGGTGGCAGCAGTGTGACCGGGCAGATCCACGGAAATGATAAAGTAGTTACCGGAGCACTTCTCTTGCGCAGAAATATCCACACCGCCGGTGATACGAACGGAATCAACGCCCTCGGAAACGGCAAGCTCAGTCAGCTGACCGAACACAGCCACGTTGGTGGGGGTAACGCTGACCACGTCGTTAATGGTGATGTACTCGTTCTCTGCCAGGAAATCGCTGTCAATGTAGCTTACTTCGTCGTCGCTGGGATTCAGAGAAACCAGCTTACGGTCGTCCGGTGCCTCGTTGGGCACGCAAGCGCCAAGCAGAACTGCCGTGCAAGCCAGCAGGGCGACGATCAAAAGTGCAATTCTTCTTTCTAATTTCATAAAGAACCTCTCTTTTCGGAGAATATGCCCGGAATGCGGGCAAAACCCCAATGTATCCATATATCGTTATTATAAAGGATTCTGCGGAAATATGCAAGAGCAAAACCCATTTTCTTTCTTGCCGATACAGAGAATTATCGCTTCCGTTTTTGGTGCTTTTACACAAACTACACGGAAAGGAAGGACAAAACCCAAACCGGGATCAGCCAACACAGCTGGAAGATGGCGGCCTGCACCGCGCCAAAGGAGCCAAGATCCCCGGTAATCGCCAGGAAGCCCACCGCCAAAGCGGAAAGCACGGTGGCAACCGTCATAATGATGGCATTGCATTTGGTCACGTGGCGCACCTTATCGCAAAGGGAGAACATCCGCAGGAAATTATGCAGGGAGGAATTGCAGACCACGCCGCCGGAGGTGGAGGCCGTCTCCCCTGCGATCTCGTCGGGAGAATCCTGCTTCAAAACCGCCACGGGACAGCGGCGGAACTTGATGGCGCCGTGGATCATCTCGTTGGTGATGTTGGGATCCATGGTCTTCACGCCCAGGCAAAGGCCTGCACGGTACATATCCTGCAAAAGCTGCTCAAAGCGGGGATTGATGCGGTAACGCACGTAGAACTTGGCCGCCAACTGCTCGTCGATGACCACGTACATCACGGAGCCAACGCCTTTTTCATAGCCGTCGTCCCCCTGATCCACGGGAGCCTCAAAGCGGTATCTCCGCAGATAACTGCGTTTTCCCAAGAAAATATGTCTGCCGTCAATGGCAACGCAAATGCCGTCCTTGGCATTTTCGATCACTCTGGCGGTCAGAGGTTTTTCCACGTTGCCGTCCATCATGCGTTCGGTGACCTTGGCAAGAGGGCCTCCCAGGAAGGAGAATACCTTTGCCACGTCGGGGATCACCTTATCAATACGGTAATCGCCGTAGGTCTTCACGCTGGTAACGTTTACCAGGGAGGCGGGGTACACCTCGGTATCCGCAAAGGACAGGGCGGAGGCCATGGAATATTCCTCGGCAATGCAGTTGCCGATAAAAGCGCCGGAGCATTTTCTGCCCTTGCGGTTTGCCGCGGTAAGGGGCAGGTTGATCACAAAGAAGGCAGAAGAAGGCAACGCGAACGCCACCAACGCCACGAAGGCGTTAAAGGCCTCGGAGATCTCCTTGCCCAGCACCACCATGGTCACGAACAAGCCGCAAGCCAGGGTGAACAGCAAGGGCAACAGGAAACGGTACAGATCGTCATACTTGGGACGTTTGACGGAACGCTCGGAGAAGCCCTCCACGAAATCCGTGCGGCAGACGGTATAAAGCTCGCTGTCCTCGTAGAGATATCTGCCGAACTCCTCGGATTCCTTTACGGCGTTCTGCAATCGTTCTGCAATGTATTTGGGACGCTTGGTGGCGATCATGCGGAAGGCGTGCCGGTTTCTGGCGGCGGTCTGCATCTCCGAAACGGCGGCACAAAGAGCCGTCACTGCCATGGGCAGTCCGTACAAGCGCAGGGAGTCCGCTCCGGGGAAAGCCACTGCAGTCACCGCTACGTACAACGCGGCAAACAGGAAGCCAAAGGCCAAAACGCTTTCCGGCACGGGCTTTGCGGAGAACAAGCCCCGTACGCCACGCACCAAGGAAGGCAACACCGCCAGCCCGCAAAGGAACAACAGCTGGAGGTCGATCAGCAGATACAGCCGAACGCCCAAGCTCCCCTCCTTTAAAAGGAAGCCAAGCATTCCCTCCGTGCCGGAGGTCTCAAACCGCCACAGCACCACCAGCAGGATCGCCGCGGCGATCACCCGGAAGAAGGCGTTTCGCTGCGCCTTCCGCAGCTTGCCGTCGATCTCCGCATTCTGGGAGCGGTCGTTGTATCGAAGAACGGGAGTCTCTACCTTTTGCTTCGCCGTCTTCTTCTCGGAAGAGGACTTCTTGCGGCGAATTTCTTTCTCCGCTTCGTCCTCCTGCATCATATCAAAGGCCAACCGGAGGTTGATCTCCGTCTCGTCCATCTCGGCCACCACGGGCTCCACGTCGGTCTCGTCGGGAATGAAGGCGATCTGCCCCTCGTCCCGATCCTCGTCGGACTCAAAGCCATGCTCCACCACTCTGCTGCCCAGATCCTCGTAGTCCTTGTCGTAGCTGGCAAAGCGGGTGGGTTTTTCCTTTTCCTTTAAGGTCAAACCGTCTCCCAAGGGGAACATCTCCGCCTGCTCGTAGGACTCCTTGGCAGGAAGATCCGCCTCGTCGGAGAAGCGTTCCGCCGCACCGGCCATACGCTTTTCCATCTCTTCGGCGCTGATCTGCCCGGACTCCCGAATGATGGTGCGCAGATTATCCGCCTTGCGGGAGGCGCCGCCGGGCTGATTCTCGATGTAGCCCAACAGCTTGTCTCCCTGGAGCTTCCGCGCCAAGGTATTCTTCAGCTCCAGGGTATCGCTCCGACGGTCGGGGATCTCTCTGGTGCTGTATTGATCGATCAATTCAATGGTTTCCGCGTCCAGATTACGGCGCACCTTGACCTCGGGAAACTCCTTTGTTTCCTCACCGCCTACGGGAGGCGCCACAATGGTCTTGGTCAGCGGATTTTCCTCGGCGGCACGCAGCTCCTGCTTGGCGCGGGCACGCTCGTTTTCCTCCGTCGCCTCTTCCAGAAGGGCGGAGATATCAAAACCGTTCTTTTCTTCTTTCAAAACGTGGGGGCTCCTTTCGGATTACTTTGCACGCTGCTTTGCCGCCTCAAACAGCAGGATCGCCGCCGCGTTGGAAACGTTCAGCGAATTGATCTTCCCATACATGGGGATCCCTGCCATAAAGTCGCTTTCTTCCTTTAACAAACGGGAAACGCCTGCGCCCTCGCTTCCCAGGATCAAGGCGATCTTTCCCTTGAAATCCTGCTCGTAGTAGGGCTTGCCGCCGGCCTCCACCGCCCAGATCCACACGCCGTTTTCCTTCAGCGTGCGCACTGCGGAGGCAAGATTGGACACTCTCGCCACGGGAACGTGGAACACCGCGCCCGCGCTGGACTTAGCCACCGTACCGTTCACACCCACGGCGTGACGCTTGGGAATGATCACTCCGTTGGCACCTGCGCACTCCGCGGAACGGATCATGGCGCCCAGATTGTGGGGATCGTTCACCTCGTCGCAGATCAGATAGAAGGGAAGCTCCCCCGCCGCCTCGGTCTGCGCCAGAAGCTCCTGCACGGAAAGATACGCCGTCTCTGCGGCAATGGCGGCAACGCCTTGATGCACACCGCCCCCTGCCAGGGAATCCAGCTTGCGGATATCCGTCTCCAAAAGAGGAACGCCCTTCTCCAACGCCAAGGCGCAAACCACGGAAAGAGAACCGTCCCGCTCTCCCTTGCGGATGAACACCCGGTCCACCGCTCTGTCACTGCGAAGCAGCTCGATCACCGCGTTTCTGCCGATGAACAGACCCTCCACAGGCTCGCTTTGACGTTCCGCCGCACGGGGCTGTTCCCCGCCGCGATTTTTCTTATAAGGCTTTTCCATAAAGGACTCCTCCTATGGTAGAAACTCTCTCGTAAAAGTATACCACACCGGGTGTCAAATGTCAATCGAAAAACGCAGGAAATTCAAAATCCGCCCGCAGTTTCCCGCAGGCGGATGGCATTTTATCGCGGCTTTTCCACAAAGGCGCCGCATACCTGATTGGTGGAAAGATACTCCTTCCCTCTTTCTCCGCGGATGTGCAGATAAAAGGGGGTGGCTTCCAAGGCAAAGGCCCAAGGAATTTCCCCGACACCCTCTTGCAGGGGGATTTTCAGGAATTCTCCGCCTTCCCGCCACAAAACAGCGTATTTTTCGGGGAACGCATCCCACCGGGAAGAAAAGCTCACCTGCAACAGCATGCGGCATTCCCCTTGGGGGCGCAAGGGCAAGCAGCGGAGGAAAAGTTGTTCTTCAAAGGCTTCCAGCGTTACGTAAAGATCCACGGCGCGCACCTCACTTCTTTACCAAGACGCATTCACACGCCCCCGCAGAAACATACGCCCCATAAATGATTTTCCCCGCTGAGGATACCAGAGAGCCTCCTGCCTTGGGAACGTAAGTGCCTTCGATGGGGTTACCCGCCGCATCGTGGGCGGTAATGCCTTGGTGCAGGGTTTCCGGGGTAACGGTATCCCCTTCGGTATTAGCGTTATAGGGATTCACGTAGATGCCCTCGATGGGCTTACCTGCCGCATCGTGAGCAGTTATGCCCTTGTGCAAGGCCTCCGGAGTGACCGTGTCCCCTTCGGTATTGGCGTTGTAAGGGTTCACGTAAGTGCCTTCGATGGGGTTGCCCGCCGCATCGTGGGCGGTAATGCCTTGGTGCAAGGTTTCCGGAGTGACCGTGTCCCCTTCGGTATTGGCGTTGTAAGGGTTCACGTAAGTGCCTTCGATGGGGTTGCCCGCCGCAT
>JAGBXS010000076.1 GCA_017629175.1 Clostridia bacterium | reverse complement strand
GTTTTACTTATTCCTTCATGGCCTTGTGGTCGATCTTGCCTACCTTGGTTTTGGGGAAGGCATCCAGGAAGATCACCTTCTCGGGCATACAATACTTGGTCATCCGTCCCCCGATGCGGGAGAGGATCTCCTCTTTCAGCTCCTCCTCGGTACGGGAGGAGTTCTTATTACGGATCAAGAACAAGGTTAGATGGGGCTTGGGGGTGTCAAACAGCTCCAAGGCGGCGTCGTGGATGTCCTCGGTGAGGTCGGTGGCGATCTTTTCCACCTCGGCGGGATACACGTTGATCCCCGCGATCTTATACACCCGCTTGATGCGGCCCTTCAGGAAGAGGTAGCCCTCCTCGTCCAGATAGCCCAGGTCGCCGGAACGCACCCAATCCTTGCCGTCGATTTTCAGAATGGTCTTCCCCGTTGCCTCGGGATCCTTGTAATAGCCGTTCATCAAGGTGTCCCCTGCGATGTAGACTTCCCCCACCTGCCCTGCCGGCAGAAGGTTCTGTTCTTCGTCCCGCACGGTGATCTCGATCCCCTGCAAGGGTTTCCCTACGGAGCCCATACGGAAGCTTTTGTGGGTGTTCACGGCGCAGACGGTAACCGTTTCCGTCAGCCCGTAGCCCTCCAGCATTCTGCCGACGGAGCCTTTTTCCTCCATCAAGGCGTTGAAGCTTTGGATCAGGCTGGGGGGCACGTTGTCCCCGCCTACGAAGGCGCACTCGATATGGGAAAGGTCGCCCTCCGCAAAGGCGGGATGCTTCATCAGCTTTTGGTACAAAAGGGGCACGCCAAGGATCACGTTCACCTTGCCGCTGTGGATCCATTTCAAGGTTTTTGCAACGTCAAACTTGGTCATCAAGGCGGAGGTAGCCCCCCAATACAAGGGCGCGTGGATGCCCATCCCCAGGCCAAAGCCGTGGAAGGCGGGCAGTACCGCCAGAATGCTCTTCCCCGCGATGCCGTAGGGCAACAGATCGTCGGAACGGGCAACCAGGTTGTTCAGGGCATCGGCGGAAAGCTCGATGATCTTGGAAGCCCCCGTAGTGCCCCCCGAATGGAGGTAGAGGCAGGTCTCGGACTGTTTTCTTTCGGAATAGGTGTGATCCTCTTTTTCCCTGCGGTAGTTTTCTAAGTCGTAAAGCCCGTCCTTCCCCTTGGCCTTGCCGTATTTTACGTAGCAAAGGGTCTTCATCAGAAAAGAAACGTCCGCCATAGGGTTGGCAAAGGCGGTGGGAATGCCGCTTTGTGCAAAGGCGTCCCCGTGGCTGTTCACCAGAGTGGAAAGGGCAACGATCAGCTTGCTGTCCGTCTCCCTTGCGGTGCGTAAGATCTCCTGCACGGGAGACAAGGGATGGATGATGTTCAGCACCGCGCCGATGGCGTTTAAGGCGTAGAGGGCGTAGATCCCCGTGGGCACGTTGGGAAGAGACAGGGTGACCACGTCCCCCTCCCGAACGCCCAGGCGGCGGCAGAAGGACACCATCTTGCGGATATTGGCAAGAAGCTCCTTGTAGGTAACTTCCTTGTTTTCAAAACGAATGGCGATTGCCTCCGAGGATGCGTGCCGCAATAAACTTCTGTACATAAATGACTTCCTTATAACGCCAATTCATATCCCAGGCACAGGAACACCGCCACGGCGATCACCGGGAACAGCACCTGATGGGCAAAGTACACCACCAAGCTGTGGCGACCGATAAAGGTGAGGGGATTGTTGTGATAGCTCTTGAACACCAAGGATCTTCTCTCATGATAAAACTGCTTGCCCAGGAAAACACCGATGAAGATCTGCCCTGCGGTGGAGGGCAAAGCAAAGCAATCGGAGCCGCATTCCGCAAGGCCCAGGATAGACTTCCCGATCAAGGGAAGAAGCTCTTCGTTCTTGTAGGAAACAAAGCCCACGTTGTATTGCTCAATCCAAATGCCTGCGCCCACGAGCAGGATCCCCAAGGCCAGGTAGATCCATTTGTTAGTATGGAGCTTTTCCAAAAGCCCCACCAAGAGCAAGCTCAAGGCGATGGCGTGGAGAACGCCAAAGGCGATGGTCATGTTGAGATTTCCGGTGAAATACCCTGCTCCCCAGGTGGCGGCGGTAAGCCCCATTGCCACGGCGAGAAGCTTGGCGCCTCTGGCCAAATTACTGCGGGAGAAGGAGCTGCAGATACCCGTCAGAGCGAAAAAGAAGAAGATCACCACAATACGGACGATGACACGCACGTCCCAATACCAATAGTCCAGCCCCAAAAGGCGCAGATCCAAGGGATACTCCTTGATCAGCCCCGGGAGAAGCCCCCAGAAATCGTACATCAAATGGTCAAGCATCATCAGCAGTACCGCAAATCCGCGGAGCAGATCCAGCTCCATAGCGCGGTTTTTCAACCGTTCCTTCATTCCGTCACCTCCATGTGCGGGTATGATGGGCATAGTATAGCACACTCTGTTCCGTTTGTCAATTTTTTCATACAAAAAGGATGGTTTCTTCTTGACAAACGATCTATAAAAGGGTACAATGTGGGTAGATTCCCCAATATTTTACGGAGGTTTTTTACAATGGACAGAAAAATTCGCGTTGGTATCATCGGATGCGGCGGTATCGCAGGCGCACATATCGTTGGCTATAAGTCCATCCCCGAGCTGGCAGAGGTAGTTGCTTGCTGTGACCTGGATGGAAACAAGGCGGAAAGATATGCCAAGCACAACGGCATTCCCGCCTCCTACACCGATTATAAGGAAATGTTTGAGAAGGAGAATTTGGACGCCGTTTCCGTTTGCACCTGGAACGCCGCCCACGCTCCCGCCACCATCGACGCGCTGAACGCAGGCATCCACGTGCTTTGCGAGAAGCCCATGGCAATGAATACAGAACAGGCCCTTGCCATGAAGGAAGCTGCCGAGAAGAACGGCAAGCTTTTGATGATCGGCTTCGTTCGCCGCTTCGGTAACGATGCAGAGATCCTCAAGAAGTTCATCGACGAAGGCACCATGGGTGACGTTTATTTTGCAAAAGCCACCTATCTCCGCCGCAACGGCTTCCCCGGCGGCTGGTTCGGCGACAAGGAATACTCCGGCGGCGGCCCCCTCATCGACTTGGGCGTTCACGTTATCGACCTTTGCCGTTACCTGGCAGGCGGCCCCAAGCCCGTTTCCGTTTACGGCGTGACCTACGGCAACCTCGGCCCCAACCGTGCCGTTTCCGCAGGCAAGCAGCAGTGGACTGCCTCCAAGACAGCTCCCGGCTTTGACTTCAAGTACACCGTTGAGGATTTCGCTACCGCTCTCATCCGCTTTGACAACGGCATGACCATCAGCGTAGAGGCTTCCTTTAACCTGAACATCAAGCACGATATCGGCAACATCGAGATCTTCGGCACCAAGGGCGGCGCCCGCGTTGACCCCCAGATCGAGCTGTTCACCGACATGAACGGTATGTTCGTGGACGTAAAACCCTCCGGCGATACCGCTTTGAACTTCGACGGTCTCTTCTCCCGTGAGGTTCGCCACTTCGTGGAATGTGTTCGCGACGGCAAACAGTGTATCTCTCCCGCAGAGGACGGCGTGACCCTGATGCGCATCCTGGATGCCATCTACAAGTCTGCCGAGACCGGTGAGGACGTTAAGATCGAGTATTAATTTGCAGAAAGAAAGGAGCACTTCTCGTGCTCCTTTTTTACCAAGAAAAGGCGGTACTGTTATGGCGCAAAAGAAAACAAGCATCGTTTTCACCGGGGATATCGGATTTGATCGGTACATGGCGGGCAAATGGGAGGACGAGGGGTTGCTTTCCCCCCGCCTGCTGGCATTCTTACAAAGCGGAGACCACCTCTGCATCAACGTGGAGGGTTCTTTGATCGATGCGGTAGACGACGGCACCCGCGGGGTGTTCTTCCACAGCATGAACCCAAAAGCCGCCCCCTTCTTCGGAAAGCTGGGAGCAGACATCTGGAGCATCGGCAACAACCACACCATGGACGCAGGGGCGGCGGGCATCGTCAGCACCAAGAACTACGCAAGGGAAAACGGTGCTGTGACCTTCGGTGCGGGACTGAACGAACAAGAGGCCTCCGAGCCCGTGTATATAGAGGGTGCGGGAGGCATCGGCATCTTTGGGGTGAGTTACCTTGCGGAGTGCATTCCCGCCACGGAAACTTCGCCGGGGATCTTCCGCTGGAACGATATGGCGTACATCAAAAAGCGGATCGACGAGATCAAATCCAAATGCCGTTGGTGCGTGCTGGTTGCCCACGGCGGGGAGGAGTTTGCCCCCCTGCCCAATCCCTACACCAGGGAGCGGTATCTGAAGTTTTTGGAGCTGGGAGCGGACGTGGTGGTGGGTCACCATCCCCACGTGCCGGAAAACTACGAGATCACCCCGGAGGGGAAACCGATCTTCTATTCCCTGGGCAATTTTATCTTCGACACGGATTACCAGCGGGTGCATCCCTACACCGACGGCGGCGTGGTGCTGAAGCTGGAGTTCACGGAGGATGCCTTTACCTTCTCCGCCGCAGGCACAAGGATCGACAGACAGACGGAGACCATTGACCTGGCCGACCTTCCGGATATCTTCACCAACGTAGAGGCAAAGGAATACGCCCTGCTGTCTCCCCTTTCCGCCAAGGCGTTCCTCCATGCGGACATGAAGAAAATGCAGTTCTTGGAGCCGGAGCGGTTTGTGAATGCGGATCAAACCGTTTGGGACGGCTACTTCTTCAGCACCGAGCCCGACGGGTACTTTGAGGGTGCCCACATGGATCTCAGCCTCATCGTCCCCTTGGCCGCCAAGGCAGAGGAAGGGCAGTGGCAGAAGAGCAAGCTGGAACAGGTGAAGCGGTATATTTTGAAGCAACTGGAAAGATAAAGAGAGAGCCTCATCGCCTATGTTCGGGTGACGAGGCTCTTTTTTGCGCTTTACTGCTCCCGATTCTCCTCCAACAATCTTACCACCGCCCGGAAGCTGTCCTGCCGTGTGCTCCTTGGTCTTTACGCCGGAGGCAAACACCAACACGGCAAGGAGGAGTGCATTTCCCCCGCCGACGACGGCGCGACCCTTATGCGCATTCCGGATGCCATCTACAAGTCTGCCGAGACCGGCAAAGAAGTTTCCATTCAGTATTAAGCGTTATCAGCGATCAAAAAACGACCCGAAATGGGTCGTTTTTTGTGCCGTGTCAGGTTTAAAAGCCGTAATAGGCAGCCAAGGCCTTGATGTCCTCGGCGTCAAAGGCGCCGTCGAAGAGCATAAATTCATCCACGGTGGCGGAAAGGCTGACGGAATAGTTCCCCGTGCCGTCCTGCCCGATGAACAGGGAGGTAAAGGCGTCCAAGGAATCCTCCCGCAGAGTCTCGGGAATGGAGGCGGTGATCACCTCGCCGAAATCGTAGCACATACGGATCTCCCCTGCGGTGCGGTCCACCGTCACAAGGAAATGCACCCAGCCGGTACGGAAATCAGCGGGCAAAACGGCGTTGGCGTCCATACGGTTGCTTCCGTCCCCCATGTTAAAGCGGATATCTCCCGAATCCCGCAGGGAAAGAACGTAGCCTTGGTTCCGTCCGTTGATCCAATTCTTGTTGGAGAACAGCACCGGGTCGGAGATGACCCCTTCGGTACGGAACCAGACAGAAGCGGTGAAGCTGTCCATACCGGGGGCATAGTCCTGCAGGGCTACGCAGCCGTCGTCCAGGGAGACACCCTGCCCGAAGTAGCCGTCCACGAAGTAAAGCTTGCCCTGCTGTCGGGTGGTGCCGCCGCAAACGTCGGTAACGTCCCCGTCAAAGGGAAGGTATGCGGAAAGGGTATGGTTCTTGATAAAGGAGGTGATATATCCCGCAGAGTCCTTTGCGGGAGTGGGAACAGGCTCGTGATAGCGGGGAGATTCGGGATCGGTGTACACAGGGCGCTCCTGACCGCTGACCCCTTGGAACAGGCCGTCGGGCACACGGGCGGTCCAGGTCTCGGGAACTTGGTAGCCCAGGGCGTGGAGAACGATGGCGGGAATGTCACGCACCTCGGAATCCCCCACGGTGCCGTGGGTGACGGTTTTTCCCGTAGCGGCAAACATCACGTATTTTTCCACATCCGTCCAGCCGCCGTGGCTCGTGCCGTTGCCGCCGTGGTCTGCGGTGACGATGAACAAGGTCTCCTCCAGAATGCCCTTTTGGGCGTAAAGATCGTAGATTCTGCCGATGTAACCGTCAATGCGGGCAATGGTTTGGAGCTGGGTTGCCGTTCCGTAGCCTGCGGAATGTCCCGCACCGTCAGCCTCGTCAAACTGAATGAACAGAGCGGTGGGGTCGTGACTTTGGAGGTATTTGCAGATCTCTTCGGTCAAAGCGGCATCCCCGATGCCCCCCACCTTATGGACGCCGATGCCATCCTCCACGATGCCGACGTTGATGGGATCCCAATGGCAAAAAGAAGCAAGCTCTGCTTCCGGATCGTTCTCACGGATCACGCGGAAGAAGCTGGGGTACTTGGAATCTGCGGGGTAGGGAGAAGCGGCAACGATGGCGTTGGTAAGCCCGTGAACCCCTGCGGTAACGCCGTGGAGCATAGAGCCCCAGCATTGGGCGCTGATGGTGGGCTTGGAGGTGAGCATATCGTAGGTAACGGCTCCCTCTGCAAAAATGCGGTCAATATTGGGGGTCTCGGCCTGACGGAAAAAACGTCCCGCTCCGTCCACGCCGATGACGATCACGTGCTTGTAAGGGTTTTCCATAGGTTCCTCCTGTTCTTCTTGGGAAGAGGTATCCTCCGAGGAAGTATCCGACGACACTTGGGAAGGCACCTCCGTTTCGGCACTGCTTTCCGTCTGTGAGATCTCTCCGTTCCCGCCGCAAGCGGTAAGGAGCAAAAGGGTCAGCATCAGACACAAAGCGCTCAAATAATGACGTTTTCCGGTACGTAGCATACCATCCCTCCAAAGCTCTTTTTTTAAGTATAGCACATCCAACACGGAATTTCAAGCAAAAACCGTGTTTTTCATTTCTTACGCCTGTTCTTGATGCTGCCCCGGCAGTCTCACCGCCGCCCCTTCAAAGAAAAAAACGCCCCCGAAACGTTCATTTCGGGAGCGTATACGATGAAATTGCGTCGCTTGCCCGGATTCATTCCGGGCAAAAAGACTCCGATGGAAGTTTTTCTCCCAGCGGTTAGCGCAGGAGAAAAATTCACGGCTTGCCGTGAACCCCGCGTTAGGGGCTCACACCGCGCGGAAGCGGTGTGGAATCCGGAGGAGTATCCGTCAGGATGCTCCGACGAGAGCGAAGCGATTATGATCCGCTTTTGATTTTGTCCCACAGCTTCTCGTAGTAAGCGATGACCTCGGGGTCAAGGTTGGTGTAATAGGTGGATTTCACTTCCGTTTGGGGATAGAGGAACTCGTTGCCCATGAGGGAATACTCCTCGTTGGTGGTAACGGCGGTGTTGGGGCAGGTATAGCAGATGTACTCTGCATTCTGCAACGCCACGTAGGGCTCCATGAGGAAGTCAAGGTACAAAAGTGCCGCCTCGTAGTTCTGGGCATCCTTGGTGATGCAGGCCGCATCCATAAAGATGTTGGTGCCCTCGGTGGGGAGATAGAAGGACAGGTGATCACCGATGCCGCCTGCTTCCTCCATATTGTCCACCATGGTCATATAGTCTCCGGCGTAATAGGCCGCGATGGCGGCGTTCTCGCCCTCCATCTTGGCGAAGATCTGATCCATGACCCAGGTCTGCAGCAGAGGCACCTGCTTCATCAGGTACTCCGCCGCCTTGTCCCAATCCTTGGGATCGGTGGTGTTGATGTCGATACCCTGGGCAAACATGGCGGTGGCGAAAGCGTCACGGGCGTTGTCCATGTTTAAGATCTGCCCTTTGTACTTCTCGTTCCACATGAGAGACCAGGTGCCGTCCAAGTCGGCGGGATCCACCATGGTATTATTGTAGATCACGCCCAAGTAGCCGCCCGCGTAGGGAATGGAGTATTCCCCGGTGGGATCGTATTCCGGGCAGAGGTACTGAGGATCGATGTAGTGATAGTTCTGCAGCTTGGAGAAATCGATGGTCTGGAGATACCCCTCCTGCAACAGACGGGAAACCATATAGTCGGAGGGGATCAGCACGTCGTAGGTGACGCCGCCCCCTGCCAGCTTGGAGTACATCGCCTCGTTGCTGTCGAAGGTATCGTAAACTACCTTGATGCCGGTAACCGCCTCAAAGGCAAGGTTCACGTCCAAGGAGCCATCCTCTCCGTCGGAAATGTATTCGCCCCAGTTGTAAACGTACAGCGTAGTACCCGCCAGGTCGGTGGTATACTCTCTTTCCAGCTGACCCTCCAGGCGGTCGCGGATGTCCTGCAGAGTGTTCTGCTTGCCGCCGCCCGCAAAGAAGACCACGGAGACCACCATCACCACCGCCACCAAAAGGGCGACGGTCTTCACCAACTTACTGCTGCCCGCCTGCTTCTTCTCGGAGCGGATCTGCATCAGGTTCACCGTGAGCATCAGCACCAGAATGGCAAGGAAGATCAAGGTGTAGAGGGCGTAATAGGTGGGACGGATGGGCTTCTTCACCGCGGTGTAAAGGTTGGTAGCCAGGATGGAGAAGTGTCCGTTGGTGTAGTAGGAGATGATGAAATCGTCCAAGGAAAGGGTAAAGGCCATGATAAAGCCGGAGAGGATCCCGGGGACGATGCCGGGGAAGGTCACCTTACGGAAGGCCTTGAAGGGGGTACAGCCCAAGTCCAAAGCCGCCTCGTACTGACTGCGGTCGGATTGGTACAGCTTGGGCAGCACGTTCAGGATGACGTAGGGCAGGTTGAAGGTAATGTGCGCCATCAGCAAAGTCCAGAAGCCCAAAATATCGCTTCTGCCCAGCCACATGGCCACGAAGGTAAACAACAGCATCAGGGAAACACCGGTGATGATGTCGGGGTTGGTCAAGGGAATGTTGGTGACGGTGTTCACCGCGTTTTTCAGCGCCTTGGACTTCATACGGTAGATACCGTAGGCCGCGATCACACCCAGCACGGTGGCAATGGAGGCCGCCGTCACGGAGATCATCAAGGTGTTGCCCAAAACCTCCATGAG
>JAGBXS010000009.1 GCA_017629175.1 Clostridia bacterium | reverse complement strand
GGAGATACCTGCCAGATCGAGCTTGGTCTGCATGCCGACAACCTCGTCGGTGATGCCGGACAGTCTCTGCTCCTTAACCTCACCCAGGCACAGGATAACCTTCATACCGGCAGCCAAAGCAGCCTTGGTGCGCAGGTTAACGGTCTCATCGGTCTCGCCGAAGTACTGACGGCGCTCGGAATGGCCAACCAGAACGTACTCAACGCCGATCTCCTTGAGCATCTTAGCGGAAACCTCACCGGTGAACGCGCCGTGATCCTCAAAGTGAACGTTCTCAGCACCGATCTTGATATTGGAGCCCTTAGCAGCCTCCATAGCAGCAGCGATGGATACGAAGGGAGCGCAGAATACGATGTCGCAGTTGTCCTTGCCTGCTACCATCGGCTTGATCTCTTCAATAAATGCCTTTGCCTCGGAAGGAGTGAAGTTCATCTTCCAGTTACCGGCAATGACAGTTCTTCTCTTTGCAGTATTCATTGGTTTTATACCTCGTTTACGTATTTCGAATTACTTGTCTTCCAGGCAAGCGATACCGGGCAGCTCCAGACCCTCGAGGAACTCGAGAGATGCACCGCCACCGGTGGAGATATGGGTGATCTTGGAAGCGAAGCCCAGCTGCTCGCAAGCTGCTGCGGAGTCACCACCACCAACGATGGTAATAGCCTCGGAATCAGCCAGAGCCTGTGCAACAGAGATGGTACCCTTTGCCAGAGTGGGGTTCTCGAATACGCCCATAGGACCGTTCCAAACAACGGTCTTGGCAGCCTTAGCGGCGTCAGCGAAGAGGACGCGGGTCTTCTCGCCGATATCCAGACCCATCATATCAGCGGGGATCTTATCGGAATCAACGATCTTAACCTCGATCTCAGCATCGATGGGATCGGGGAAGGACTTAGCAACAACGGTATCGATGGGGAGCAGCAGCTTAACGCCCTTCTCCTCAGCCTTTGCCAGCATGTCGCGGCAGTAGTCAACCTTGGTCTCGTCGAACAGGGAGGTACCGATCTCGTAGCCCTTAGCCTTGAGGAAGGTGTAAGCCATACCGCCGCCGATGATCAGGGTGTCAACCTTGGTCAGGAGGTTGTTGATAACGTTCAGCTTGTCAGCAACCTTAGCACCGCCAAGGATTGCAACGAAGGGACGGGCGGGATCGCTCAGAGCCTTACCCATAACGCCGATCTCCTTCTGGATCAGGTAGCCGCAAACAGCGGGCAGACCGCCGTGCTGTGCTACGCCTGCGGTGGAAGCATGAGCGCGGTGAGCCGCACCGAATGCATCGTTCACGAAAATGTCAGCCATGGAAGCCAGCTCCTTGGCAAACTCGGGATCGTTCTTCTCCTCTCTGGGATCGAAACGGGTGTTCTCGAGCAGAACAGCCTGGCCTTCCTTCAGAGCAGCGGCCTTTGCCTTAGCATCGGGGCCGATGGTGTCAGCAGCCAGCTCAACGGTGGTGCCCAGCAGCTCGGTCAGACGAGCGGCAACGGGAGCCAGCGTGTACTTGGGAACGACAGCACCCTTGGGCTTGCCCATATGAGAGCAAAGAATTACCTTGGCACCCTTGTCCATCAGATACTTGATGGTGGGAAGAGCCTCGACGATTCTCTTGTCGGAAGTGATCTTGCCGTCCTTGAGCGGTACGTTGAAGTCGCAACGAACGAGAACTCGCTTGCCGGCAACCTCTACATCCTCAATGTTCTTCTTGTTGTAGGTCATTTTCATGTCCACCTTTCAAAAATATATTCATTTTATTTTTGTATTTCGGATCGCGGCGGATCGTGACACAATCCACCATCTAACATTATATCACAGCTTTTCCGTTTGTGCAAGTGCTTTCGTTGATTTTTTAACGATGAAGTGCAAAAATCAGAATCCAATCTCCTGCATCTGACGCACCAGCTCCTGCGCATAAAGCTCAAAGCCGAGATCGTTGGGATGGAGGTAAAGATCGGAGAAAAAGGCGGGCAGATGAGGAGTCAGGGTCATGCCGTCGATCACGCGGAAGTTGGGATGCTTCTGAGCCAACGCGCGCAGGATCTCACGGGACTCGTGGAAGGGCTTGGCACGGGTGACCTTCTCCCAGTCGGCACGCCAAATGGGCAGGATAGCAAACACGGGAGTATCGGGATAGAGCGTTGCCAGCTTGGTATAGAAGCCATCGGCGTTCTTCTCAAAGTTTTCAGCCGTCTGCCCCGACCAGTCGTTGGTGCCGAAGGCAACGGTGATCAGATCAGGCTTGAAGGGAAGCTCCTCATCCAAAATGGCGGGGCGGAAGATCTCGCCGCCAATGGCTTGATTGACGATCTCGGCATCCAGCATCCAGGCAAGCTTGTTGGCATAACTCTGGGAAGGATAAACGGCATCGTAGCCCTGTGTGATGGAATCACCCAACACCAAAATCTTGCGCGCGGTTGAGGCGCGGCGCAGGCTTGCGCCGTCATCCAGCGTCACGTCGGACAAACGGACGATAGACAGACCGGGCAACCACAGAGTCACGCGGCGCTCACGCTTGCCCGTGCCCAGTGCTACCTTAATCTCGCCGGCCTTATCGACCATCTCCATCTCACCCTCGTGGGATACCATAACGCCGTCGACAAAGCAATCGAAGAAATAAAATTTACGGCTTGAGCCGCTCTTGATGGTGTAGCGGAAGGACAAGCTCTCGGAATCGGTCATAAAATCGAGACGGATGCCTGCGGCAGCCTTGGCTTTCTTATAGAAATCGGGAATCTCAATATAAACGTCCTCCATCTGATGCTCTGTAAAGCGGTAGAAGCAGTATTCCCCTGCCTCGTTTATTTCAATCTTGATCGCGCCCAGCGTGATCTCCTTCATTTGTTCCAAATTCAGCTTCATGTTCGTACTCCTTATATTATGTAATTATTTTGAAAATCGCTGTGAATATCCGCAATGTCGGCACAGCGCCTCCACGCGGCGGTTTTGGGCAAAGCCCTCAACGATGGCGCAGGTACGGGGCATCTTCAGAATTTCCTCCATGCTTTGGATATGCAGATTGCCCAGCGCAATCACGCCCTGCCCATCCAGGCAACAGGGAACAACGGTGCCGTCACACAAAATACCAAAATGGTCACGCATTCCGTAGCAGAAGAAGATCTCGCCCTGCACGGGCGCTTCCGCATCCGGCCACTGAAAGCGGTCTCCCCACTCCAGAAACAGCTTTTCGCGTATACGCAGCCCGCGGGAGT
>JAGBXS010000075.1 GCA_017629175.1 Clostridia bacterium | reverse complement strand
GGTGCGGAGATCGTTCATCAGACTGCCGTAGGGCTCGTTCATGCCGATGCCGTTTTCCACGCCGTGGTCGATCACGGCGGTCACCAAGGTGGTGATACGGTCGCTGTGGGTCTTGCCCAGCACGTCGCTGATGTAGGAGGGAATGTCATCGTTGGTCAAGATCCCTGCGCGGCAGGCATCGTCGATATCGTGATTGATATAGGCAATGCGGTCAGCGTACAGCAGGATCTTGCCCTCGTAGGTAGAAGGATTTCCGGAGCCGGAATGGTTCAGAATCGCGTCCCGCACCTCATAGGTCAGGTTCAAGCCCGCTCCGTTCTGCTCCAGCTTGTCCACAACGCGAAGGCTCTGCTCGTAATGGCGGAAGCCGCCGTCACAGATCTCATCCAGGGCACGCTCTCCGGAATGGCCGAAGGGGGTATGCCCGAGATCGTGCCCCAAAGCGCCTGCCTCTGCCAGATCCTCGTTGAGGCACAAGGCACGGGCAAGGGTTCTGGCGATCTGGGTAACCTCCAGCGTATGGGTGAGCCGGGTGCGGTAATGATCCCCTTCCGGGGCAAGGAACACCTGCATCTTGTGCATCAATCTGCGGAAGCTCTTGCAATGGGTAATGCGATCCCGGTCACGCTGGAACTCGGTACGTACCGGGCAAGGCTCCACGGGAGACAATCTGCCGGCGGTATTCTTGGAGAAGAAGGCTTTGTCGCAAAGAAATTGCTCCTCGCGGCGAAGGGTAACGTCTTTCATAATACCTCCGAAAATGTACTGAAATTCCTTTTCCTTCGCAGATATACGCAAAAGATTTGCAAAATACTTCTTTTTCGCAAAACTTTTTAATTTTTTTCAAAAAAGAAGAAGACAAAAATCAAATTTTCTTCATTATATATTGCGTTTTTGATTTTTTTGTGTTATAATAACTCATTATGATAGGAGGAATGCGGGTGTTCGGCTACATAAGGCCCGTGAAGAGTGAGTTACTGGTCAAGGAAGCGGATTTTTACGGCGCCGTATACTGCGGGCTGTGCCGTTACAGCGGCAAGCATCTCACCCATTTTTCACGGTTTTTGCTCAACTATGACTTTACGTTTCTCGCTGTTTTGCGCCTTTCCCTTGCGGAGTCTGCCGTTACGGTGGAAAAGAAGCGCTGTCCTTACAGCTTGAAGAAAAAGCCAACGGTCTGCTGTGACGACGTGTTCGCCTACACGGCAAACGCCTTTGGCCTTTTCAGCTACTACAAGCTGGAGGATGACCTCTTGGACGGAAAGGGCTTGAAGCGTTTGGGAAAGAAGATGCTCCTCCCCTTCTTCCGCAGGATGAAGAAGCGGTGCAACAAATTCCCCGAGATGGAGAGCATGATACGTACGCCTATTGAGGAGCTTCACCGTTTGGAGGCTGAAGGGTGCGACTCCCCCGACCGTGCGGCGGATTGCTTCGGCAGGCTGATGAAGGAGCTGACGGCTTACGGGCTGGAGGGCGTTCCCAAGGCGGTGGCGGAGCAATGCGGCTATCACGTAGGGCGGTTTATCTATCTCATTGATGCTTACGACGATTACGGGAAGGATGCAGAGAACGGGAACTACAACCCCTTCCTGTGCAAATACGGCTCCCCTGCGGAGGTTGAAGCCCACGCCGAGGAGATCCGGCAGACCCTTATCGACAGTATGAACGTGTTTTCACATTCCTACGCACTTGCTTGCGGGCCAACCCTTACGGGGCTGAACCGCATTGTGTTCAACATCTGTGACCTTGGCGGCAGAGAGGCTGTTGGCCAGGTCGAGGAGCGCAAAAAGAACAGAACCACCACGAAAGGAACTTAAGAAATGTCCGATCCTTACAAGGTACTCGGCGTTTCGTCTTCTGCGACGGACGACGAGATCAAAAAAGCATACAGGGCGCTGGTAAAGCAATACCATCCCGACAATTACACAAACAATCCCCTCGCCGATCTGGCGGCGGAGAAAATGAAGGAGATCAACCTGGCCTACGACGAGATCCAGAAGATCCGTGCCGGCGGCGGCAGCTCTTCCGGAAACTCCTACTCCGGCAGCAATTCCGGCGGTGCGGAAATGGGCCGTGTGCGTCAGCTGATCAACGCGGGCAGAGGCAACGAGGCGGAGATCCTTCTGAACCGCATTCCCGTGGGAGAGCGGACGGCGGAATGGCATTTCCTGAAGGGTGTTATTCTCTACCGCAACGGTTGGGTGCAGGATGCCAGAAGCGAGATCGAAACTGCTTGCCGCATGGATCCTTATAACAACGAGTACCGTTCCTTCCAGCAGAGAATGAGCAGCGGCGCGGCGCAGAGCCCTTACGGCGGGTACGGTGCGCCCCAGGCCACCTGTGACGTTTGCGATCTGTGTCAGGCCATGATGTGTCTGAACTGTTTGTGCAACGGCTGTCGCTGAGGCCGAACCGATGAAAAAGAAAAGCAAAGAGATCGCTTTGGCGGGAATGCTTTCCGCCCTGGCGGTAGTGATCCTCTTCTTGGGCTCTATGATCGAGCTTCTGGATCTTTCCGCAGCAGCTCTTGCCGCCTTGGTGGTCATGGTTGCCATGATCGATTTTGGCAACGGAAAGGCCGTGGCGGTGTATTTGGTTTCCGCGATCCTTTCGGTGCTGATGTTCCCCAAAACCGCATCCATTGTGTTCGCCGCCTTCGTTGGGTATTACCCGGTGCTGAAGGTGTATCTGGATAAGATCCGTCCCAAGGTTTTGCAGTACGCGGTAAAGCTCGTGCTGTTCAACCTCTTCCTCGGCGGTATCCTTTGGATCACGGAGGGACTTCTGGGGCTGGGAACAGATTGGGGCTCTTTGGGAAAGGCGTTGTTCCTTTTGGGTAACGTGACCTTTGTAATCTACGATTTTGCCTTGGGATTGTTGGCGGTCTTCTACATTGTGAAGATCAAGAACCGCATCCGCAAGGGTTAAAAACATTATTTTGGGAGTTTTGACATGGTAAAAAGCATGACCGGTTACGGCAGATGCCGTGAGGTTGTGGACGGGCGGGACATCTTGGTTGAAGTCAAATCCGTCAACAGCCGTTACATCGACGCAAACATTAAGACGGGCCGTCTTTACAACGCGTTGGAAGAAAAGCTGAAGTCCTTGGCTTCCACCTACATCTCCCGCGGTAAGGTGGACATTTATCTCACCGTGGAGAATCTGGCGGGAGAAAAGACCCAGCTGAACGTAAACGAGGAATATCTGGAAAGCTATATCCACCTGCTCCGTAAGATCCAGCAGGAATACGGATTGGGCGGGGAGGTCACTGTACAGACCATCGCCAACAAGCCCGACATCTTCTCTCAGGTGAAGACGGACGAGGATATGGACGAGGTTTGGGCGGCGGTGGAGCCCGTGGCCAAGAAGGCCTTTGACATCTTTGTGGAGATGCGTAAAGCCGAGGGACAGAAGATGGCGGCGGACGTGCTGAACCATCTTGCCACCCTGGAGGCCATTCGCGAGGAGCTGGTGACCCGCGCACCTCAGGTTGTTGCGGAAAGCAATGCCAGAATGCAAAGCCGTATCCGCGAGATCCTGGCAGGCGTTCCCGCAGACGAATCCCGTTTGCTTACCGAATGCGCGGTGTTTGCGGATAAATCCGATATCAGCGAGGAGCTGGCACGGTTGGATAGCCACTTTAAGCAGTTCCGCAGTATGCTGGAGGAAAAGGTTCCTGTAGGCAGAAAGCTTGATTTCCTGGTGCAGGAGATCAACCGCGAATGCAACACCATCGGCTCGAAATCCAACGATACCTCCTTTGCCAAGCTGGTGATTGAGGCGAAGAGTGCCGTGGAGAAGATCCGCGAGCAGATCCAGAACATTGAGTAAAGGGAGGCAGAGGCATTTGGAACTGATCTCCTTGGGCGGCGGCAACTACATCAACGCATCCCGTTTGGTAGCGTTGGTCAGCCCCGATTCTCTGCCGGTGAGACGGTTGGTTCAGGACGCAAAAAATGCAGGCAGAATGATCGACGTTTCCGGCGGTAAAAAAACAAGGTCGGTTTTGATCACCGACAGCGAGCATATTATATGCTGTGCGGAGGAAACCTCCGTTTTGCAGGAAAAGCTGAACTCTGACAGAGCAGCGGAATAATTTTTGAATAACATTGAAAGGCAGATAAAGACTATGTTGTACCCTTCTATTCAGCAATTGACCGGCGGCGAGATCAACCGCTACCGTTTGGTAATCGCATCCGCAAAGTGCGCACGCCACGTAACCGATAAGATGATTGAGGAGCGTGAGTTTGCGGAAAAGCATAAGGATTCCGACATTCCTACCAAGGATTCCTTTGCAAGCTACGAGGTTCGCAAGCCCGTTTCCATCGCACTGAAGAAGCTCGCTGAGGGCGAATACACCATCAACGAAAAGGACGACTGATCCCTATGGAGAAAGCGTACGTTTCCGTACACATTTTGGATGCGGGCTTTCGGCTTGATCGGGAATACAGCTATTTCCTGCCCCCCGAGCTTCGCGACCGTGTACGGAAGGGCACGCTGTTAGTAGTCCCTTTCGGCGTTTCCAATAAGCAGGTCTCCGCCGTTGCGGTGGGCTTCTCGGAGGAAAGCGGTTACAAGCGGATCAAAACGGTGCTTTCCGTACTGGATTATCCCTTTGACATCCCCGAGGAATTTACGGAGCTGTGCCGCTTTATGAAGGAACGGTTCTTCTGCTCCTTCGGCCAGGCCTTCCGCACCATGCTTCCCCCAGGGGTGAATCTTGACACGGAGGTTTATTATACCCTCACGGAGAAAGAGCCCCCCGAGGACATGAATCAAGCGGCGTTTCTTCTTTACCGCAGGATCCGCACGGAAAAGGAATCCCCCAAGAGAAAGCTCCTGGAGGAGTTTGGAGACGAAGCGGATAAAATGCTGGACTCTCTCTGCGGGTTGGGGCTTTTGGAAAGAAAGACCCGCGTCCGCAAGCAAATGAATGAAAAGACCGTCACGGTGCTGAAGCTCTGCGGCGAGGCGGAGGAGATCTTCGCTTTGCTGGAGGAGGGCAGTACGCTGACGGAGAAGCAAAAGGTTTTGGTAGAGCTTTTGACCCACTATCCCTGCGCTACCATGCGGGAGGTCAGCGAGATCGGAGGAATTTCCTCCTCGGTGGTTTCCGCATTGGTGCGCAAAGGGATCGTTCGGAGAGAGGAGATCCGTGTGGAACGGAACGACTCCCCCGAGGAAGTTCCTCATGAACAGGCAAAAGAAACCGTTCTCTCCGAAGAACAGCAAACCGCTGTGGACACCCTGAAACAGCTTTCCGATGCCGAAGACCCCAAGGCGGCGTTGCTTTACGGCGTAACGGGCAGCGGCAAGACCAAGGTGATCATCGAGACGGTAAAGCACGTGCTTTCCAAGGGGCAGACGGCTATCATTCTGCTCCCCGAGATCGGACTTACCGCCCAGGCCATGGGCAATTACCGTAAGGTGTTCGGAAAAGAGCTCTCGGTGATCCATTCCATGCTTTCCGTAGGAGAACGGCTGGACGCCTTTCGCGCTATGCGGGAGGGTAAGATCAAGGTGGTTTTGGGAACCCGCAGTGCGGTGTTCTCCCCTTTGGAAAACTTGGGGCTCATCGTCATAGACGAGGAGCAGGAGGGCACGTATAAAAGCGAGCTTTCTCCCAAGTACCATGCAAGAGATATCGCCAGGTTCCGCTGTGCGAGAAATAAGGGCTTGCTTTTGCTGGCATCCGCCACGCCCTCGGTGGAAAGCTTCTATAAGGCTGTAACCGGGGTCTATACGCTGATCAAGCTCACCAAACGTTACGGGAACGCCAAGCTCCCCAAGGTGCTGATCGAGGATCTGCGGAACGACGGAAAGATATTCCCCGAAAAGCTGGTGGGCAGCCGTCTGGAGGCAGAGATGCTCCGTGCGACGGGCAGAGAAAAGCAAACGATTCTCTTTGTAAACCGCAGAGGGTATCATTCCCATACCTCCTGCCACAGCTGTGGCAAGGTGTACGTATGTCCCCATTGCTCGGTGTCCTTGACCTATCATAAATATGACGGTGCAAGGGCAAAAGAGGGCTGGTTGGCTTGTCATTACTGCGGATACATTTGCCGCGTGCCGGAGTCCTGTGACGAATGCGGCAGTAAGCATATCAATCACTTCGGGTTTGGAACCCAGAAGCTTCAGGATGAACTGGAAAGCCGCTTCCCCGCCCTGCGCACCCTGCGCATGGATGCTGATACCACTACGGAAAAGCTTTCTTATGAAAAGATCCTGGCGTCCTTTGGCAATCGGGAGGCAGACGTTCTCTTTGGTACGCAAATGGTCTCAAAGGGTTTTGACTTCCCTGCCGTTGAGCTGGTGGGCGTGATCTCCGTGGACGGCTCCTTGTATCAGAACGATTTCCGTGCGGGAGAACGTACCTTCTCTCTGGTGACCCAGCTTGTGGGCCGCGCGGGAAGAAGCGGGGACAATGGCCTTGCGGTGCTACAGACCTATAATCCCGACAACGAGATCTTAAATCTTGCCGCCAAGCAGGATTACGAGGCGTTCTATAACTCCGAGATCGCCCTGCGGCGCGCCGTGGCGTTCCCGCCCTTCTGTTCCGTGATGGTGTTCGGATTCTCCGCACCGGAGGAAAAGGAATGCGCCGCCTTTGCAAAAGGGTTTGACACACTGTTTGAGCAGATCAAGGAAAGCAAATACCCCCATCTGAAAATTCAGAAGTTTGGTCCCTACCCCGGCGGGATCTATAAGATCGGCGGACGGTTCCGCCAGAAGATCATTGTGAAATACTCCGATAACGCCGTTTCAAGAAGCTTTTTCGGAGAAGTATATGAAGCGGGACTTGCAAAATGCCCCAAAAACGTCCGCTTGGATGCGGATGCCAATCCCACAGTCATTTAAGGAGACTTGCTCATGGCTATTTTGAATATCGTTACCTCCGAAGACGAGGTACTGCGGAAGAAATGCCGCCCCGTTGAAAAGATCACCCCCAGAACGTTGACCCTGCTGGACGATATGCTGGATACCATGCGTGCCGCCAACGGTGTTGGTCTGGCCGCACCCCAGGTGGGGATCCTGCGCAGGATCGTTATCGTGGATATCGATGAGGGCTTGATTGAAATGATCAACCCCGAGATCGTTGCCACCGAAGGTGAGCAGGAG
>JAGBXS010000074.1 GCA_017629175.1 Clostridia bacterium | reverse complement strand
GAGAAACTTTTTTCGAAAAGTTTCTCTCTCGAAGACGTCCACCTCTCTCCCAAAAAACGTTCGCGAAAAAAAGCGAACGTTTTCTTTTCTTCCACTTGCTTTTTGGCGAGAGATATGATATAATGAGACACTTATTATTGGATCGTGTGGAAAGTCATGGAAAAAATACCCGTATACGCCGTGGTGGGACCCACCGCCTCGGGAAAAAGTGCATACGCTATCCGTTTGGCCAAGGAGCTGGATGGGGAAGTGATCAGCGGGGATTCCATGCAGATCTACCGCGGGATGGACGTGGGAACCGCCAAGGCAAGCGCAGAGGAACAGCAGGAGATCCCCCACCATCTGCTGGACGTGGCTGAGATCACCGAAGGATTTTCCGCAGGGCGGTTTATGGAGCTGGCGGCGGAAAAGATCGCCGAGATCCACAGCCGTGGGAAGACACCCATCATCTGCGGAGGCACGGGACTGTATATTGAGCTGCTGCTCACAGGGAAACAGCTTTCCGAGAACACCGCCGACGAAAAACTGCGGGAGGAGCTTCTTGCCTTTGCGGAAGAAAAGGGAAACGAAGCACTGCACACAAGGCTTGCGGAGATAGATCCCGCATCTGCAGAGGCGATCCACCCCAACAACGTAAAAAGGGTGGTGAGAGCCTTGGAGATCGCCCTGACTACGGGAAGCACCAAAAGCGAAGCAGATGAAAAGAGCAAGGAGGGAGAAAACCCCTACGCGCCTACCATCATCCGGCTGACCTACGGGGATAGAGCCAAGCTTTACGAGAAGATCAACCTGCGGGTGCGCAGAATGTTTGAGATGGGCTTGGAGGAAGAGGTGCGCGCCCTTTGCGAGAAGGGTCTGCGGGAAACGCCTACCGCCTCTCAGGCCATCGGATATAAGGAGTTTTACCCGTATTTTGACGGCGAAATACCCCTTGCTCAGGTGGAGGAGGATATTTGCCGCAACACCAGGAGGTATGCCAAACGGCAGGAGACCTGGTTTTCCAGAATGCATTACGATAAGCTGATCACGCTTTAAAAAACGGTTGAAGGAGGACATTCCATGGCAAGGATCAAGCGTTTCTTTTCCCAGTTCGGCATTACCTTGCTGCTGGTGGTTCTCTGTCTGTATTTGATCTTGCAGTTGACCTTGGGGATCGGCGAGGTGGCGGACGTGGAGCAGACCACCTACGTCACCGTGCGGGATACCGTCCAGCTGGAGGCGTATCTGTTCCGCGATGAAACGCCCCTTTACAGCGGTACGGAGGGCATTGATTGCTTCTTGGTGGATAACGGCGACCGCGTTGCCAAGGGAACCCCCGTGGCGGTGACCTATACGGAGGAGCAGGACGCGACCCTGCAGGAGCGTATCACCCGCATCAACCGTATGATTCGTATTTTGGAGCTTTCCAACCTTTCCCAGGGGGTGCAGACCACCGATCTTGCTATTTTGGACAAGCAGATCCAAGCCTTGACGGTGGAGCTTCTGCGGGAGATCGCCGACGGAGACCTTGCCGCCGCGCTCCGCGGGGAAGAAGCTCTTTGGGTAGAGATGAACCGCCGCCAGGCATTGCTGGACGATGATTTTGATTATTCTTCGCAGATCAACCTGCTCAAGCAGGAGCGTGCGGATCTGGAGGACTCCCTGCGGGGACATTCCGTGTCGGTAAGCGCTCCCTGCGCCGGGTATTATTACAATACGGCGGACGGATACGAGGATATCTTCACCGTGGAGGCGTTGGCAGAGCTGACGGTGGACAGCTTTGACGAGCTGTTGAATTGCTCTCCCGACAACAGAATTTTAACAAGCGCCTGCGGTAAGATGGCGCGAGATGCGGATTGGTACGTGGCGGTATCGCTGGATAAGCGCTCTGCCAGTGAGTACACGGAGGGAAGAAGCTACGAGCTGGTGTTCCCCTATTCCACGGGTATGCGTCTTACCATGACGCTGGAAAAGAAGGCCGTGCAGACCAACCGGGATCACGCCGTGCTGGTGTTCCGCTCCAACGTACTGCCCGAGGGCTTTGACTTTACCCGCCGCCAAACGGTACAGCTGGTGGCAGGCACCTATTCCGGGATCCGCGTCAGCACCGACGCCTTGCGTACTCAGGACGGTGTCTTGGGATGCTATGTCCTGGATGGAAACCGCGTGATCTTCAAAAAGGCGGACATTCTCTACCGCGAGGAGGAGTTTGCGGTTTGCCGTGTTCCCCTTAACAGTGTAACGGGCAACCGTGACGACAAGGCACATATTTCCGCGGAATATGTTTCGCTGTACGATACGGTGATCATTTCCGCAAGCGAGCTGTACGAGGGTCAGGTTTTGCAGTGACGGAGGACTCGTTTTGAACACCAGAGAAGAGATCAAAGAGAATATTCGGCGCATCCTCGGCGAGCTGGATGGCAGAGCGGATCTGCTCCTTGCCACCAAAACCGTTCCCGCGGAGCTGATCAATTACGCCGTTACCTGCGGTACCCGCCTCATCGGGGAGAACCGTGTCCAGGAGCTTTTGGAAAAGTACGACAGCTTGGATAAAGAGAATATGGAGATCCATTTTATAGGACATCTTCAAACCAATAAGGTGAAATATATCATCGATAAGGTTTCCATGATCCATTCTGTGGACAGCCTCGCTCTGGCCTCTGAGATCGAAAAGCAGGCGGCCAAGCACGACCTGACCATGAAGGTCTTGATCGAGATCAACATCGGTTCCGAGGCGGGAAAATCCGGCATCGCCATGGAAGATACGGAGGAATTTTTGGAGAAGATCGGGGAGTTTCCCCACCTTCAGCCCTGCGGATTGATGATCATTCCCCCAAAAACGG
>JAGBXS010000073.1 GCA_017629175.1 Clostridia bacterium | reverse complement strand
TCCAGCAGACGGCGGTAGATGCTTGTAACGGCGTAAACGTATTCCGGGGCTTTCATTCGCCCCTCAATCTTCAACGCCGTGACCCCGCCCCGGGAAAGCTCGTTCAGATAAGGCGCAAGGCAATTATCTTTTAAGGAAAGGGGATAAGGGTTCTTCCCCTTGTAGGGCAGACGGCAGGGCTGGGCGCATTCCCCTCGGTTGCCGCTTCGTCTGCCGATCATGGAGGACATGAGACAGCCTCCGCTTTCGCAAACGCACAAAGCGCCGTGGACGAACACCTCCGTCTCCACACCGCTGTTTTTCACAAAGGAGAGGATATCCTCCTTGGCCATTTCTCTTGCCAGAACCACTCTGGAGAAGCCCAGCTCCTTCAACAGCTTGCCCCCTGCGGCGGCGTGCTGGCGGAGCTGAGTGCTGGCGTGGAGGACAGCCTCGGGGAATTTCTCCCGCAAGGCCTTGGCAAGCCCCAGATCCTGGACGATGTAGGCGTGGGGGTGGACTTCTTTTTCCAAGAAGGCCACGTATTTTAGCACTTCTTCAAATTCCTTGTCCCGAATCAAGGTGTTCAGGGTGATGAGCAGATGTACGTTATGCCTGCGGCAAAGCTCACCTGCCGCGATCAACTGCTTTTCGTCAAAATTCTTTGCTCCCGCACGGGCGTTGAACTGCATTCCCCCCAGATACACCTCGTCTGCACCGCCGTCGATGGCGGCGCGCAGGGCTTCAAAGCTCCCTGCGGGGGCAAGCAACAGTGCCATTATCGGTATGCGATCTCGCCGATACGGAGACCGCCGTAGTTGGCAGAAAGGCGCAGAGCGTCCTTTTCAAAGGAGAAGACCTGGGTGTGGGGGGTATCGGGATGCTTGCAGATCACCCTCACGGTGTCTCCCTCCGTCTCGTAGGCACAGCGCAGGGAAAGCTGCTCGATCAGCCCGAAGTGGGGATCCAGAGTATTGATGGAGGGGTTGCAGTATCTCAGCATGGGGGCGCAATCCACCCAACAGCCGTTCCCCGCCATAATGGTCTGCACACCGTATTCCGTTTCAAAACGGATGCGGAGAACATCTCCTTCGGTTTTCAGCGAAGCGGAAAGGAGTCCCGCCTCGTTGGGGGCGAAGGTAACCGCTTTTTCCTCCACGGGGGAGGCCTTTTTGGTTTGGTAATGGGTCTCTACCTCCGCAAGCAACGTCGCCTCTGCGGAAAGATCCTCCTCGCCGATGCTTTTCAGCAGGGTATAGATGCGATCCATCTCGATCTGCATATTGCCCGCCTCGGCCTGGAGAGCAAACACCGTGTCCTCCTCGGGGAGGATCACGCAAAGCTGGCCGAAAGCACCGTCTCCGCGGAAGCCGCCCTCCGCGTTCACCCAGAACTGATAGCCGTAGCCCGCTACCCAGTCGGGAGTGCCGTTACAGCTGTTGTCCGCAATGGGCTGAACCGCCATATCGCACCATTCCTCGCTGACCACCCGTACACCGTTATAAACGCCCTTATTCTTCATCAGCATTCCCATACGGAAGAGATGGTCGATGGGCAGGAAGATGCCGATGCCTCCTGCGTGGGTACCGTCGGCCAGGGTCAGCACACGGGGCTTGGGAATATCCAGCTTGGAGAAGAGATACTTCTCCATAAAATCGTTCAGCTTCATGCCGCTTCTCTTCTCCACTGCCGCGCCGCAGACGCAGGTGCCGCCGGTGGAATAGATGAATTTGGTGCCGGGCTGATACACCACGGGCATGGCCAAGAAGGTCTTCACCGCGTTTTCAGAAAAACGCATTTTGTCCAAATGGCAAACCTCGTGGCCGGACTGCATGGAAAGCACGTTCCCCAAGGTCATGGCGGCCAGGTTCTCGGAGATCTCCTCCGGAACGCATTCCGGGAAGATATCGATCATTTTCTCGTTCACATCCAAAAGCCCCATGTCCCGGGCGATGCCCACGGAGAGGGAGGTGAAGGATTTGGAGAGGGAATAGAGATGCATGGCATCCTCTTCCTTGTGGGGCGGGAATACTGCAGTAACCTCCAAGCCCTTGCGGTACAGCTTGAAGGCGCGCAGATTGGCACCGTCGGCGGTGTTCTCCTTGATGTATTGCAAAAGTGCATTGGTATTGCAGGCTTTGTTCCAAGTGATCATAGGTCGTTCCTCGTTCTTTACGTTCTTTCCTCTTGATTTTATCACAACGCAAAGAATTCCGCAAGATAAACTTGACATTTTTTCGCAAAAAAGGTATAATCATCAAGGAAAAACAAGGAAGGAGCCTTCTTTTGATGAAAAATAAAACCATGCGGACGATCTGTGCCGCTTTGACCTTTTCCTTTGCCATGGTGATCTTAGGGCCCTATCAGTACGCAGGCATCTCCGCCATGGTGCTGGCAGTGCTGTTGGCGGGAGTAGCCTTAGAGCCTCTGTACGCCGTTCTCTCCGTTGCGGTATATTTGGGTGCGGGGATCTGGCTTCCTGTCTATCCCGGCGGCGGAAGCGGTACGGCAACCCTTTTGGGGGCTCGCGGCGGATTTCTGCTGGCACTCATTCCCTGCGTTTTGGTGATCTCCGCTCTGATCAAGGGGCTGCGAAAGAAACCCATCCTTTCCGTGGTCACGGGCTTGGGCATGGCGTTCCTTTTGTACTTCTGCATCGGGATCCTCTGGTACGTGGTGAAGACGGATTCCTCCCTCACCGCGGTGCTGAACGCCGGCTGGGGCGGCACCTGCCTGCTTTTCGCCTTCGATTGCATTCTGGCATTCTTGGCGGCAGGACCCATGAAGCGGGCGGTAAGATAAACCTACAAACAAAAAAGAGCCGTGAAGGCTCTTTTTTGATGCTGTTTTGTTTTAATCGTTCAGCTCGTATGCCATTACGTAGGCATCGATGTCCGCCTGAACGGTGGAACGGATGGAATCCAGCTTGGAAGCGACTGCGGTGGAGTTTCCGGCGATCAACTCGCCAAAGATATCGATGCCACCGAAGTTATACATGGAGCCAAGGTCGTAAACCACGTTGCTGAAGATCAGATCCAGCATTTCCTCAGAGCCGTCGTCCTTTGCGGCACGGGACTTGAGGGCTACCTCGTAGTAGGCGGGGGTCACGAAGTTCTTACCGCCGCAGGCCAAGGCCTCGATCATATACGCAGAGAACTCGGCGTCGGGCACGTTCACGGGGATACAGATACCGTAAGCCATGGAAACGCTGGCGGGGGTGTAGTATTTGTCCTGCTCGACGCTTGCCTTGGGCAGGGGAACGATGCCGTAGATGCTGTCTACTTCATAGGCGCGCAGCTTCTTCAACGCGGAGAAGGCAGAGCCGCAGAACAGAGAACGCTTGTTACCGAAGGCGCCCATTGCAGCCTCCCAAACGTTTTTCTCGTTCCACTGCTTTTCGATCTTCTGGGTGTTGATGAACCAGGAATCGTCCTGATAGACCTCCAGCACCTTTTCTGCATACAGAATGGAGAAATCGGTGGAGCCCAGCGCGATCTGGGGAACGTCGTTGTGATCCTTGACGATCAGCTTGTTACCGGAGGCGATGTACATACCGCCGATACCGTTGGTACCCACCATGCCCCACTGGTCGTTGAAGGACATGCCGTTCTCGCCGTCCTTCTCCATGGTGGCCATTATACCCATTTCGTGCATCACGTCAAAGGTCCACTTGCCGTCACGAACCATCTGGTACAGATCGCCGTAGGTGTCGTAGCAGATCTCGTCGTAAAGCTCTTTGTTGAACAGGATGGCAGAGGAAACTACCTTCTGCATGATGGAGATATCGCCGGTGGTGAAGTACAGCTTGCCTGCGAGGGACAGGTTCTCGTTGGCATCCTGATCCCACCAGGGCGCATCCAGATGGATGTATTCTTTGAAATCGTACAGGTTATAGAAATTGCCGTCCTGGGCAAGGGATGCCGCGTGACCCATGAAGGGCATTGCCGCATCGTAGGTAGCGGTGCCTGCCGCCACGTCCTGCTGCAGAGTGGTTACCACGTTGTCTACCGCAAACGCCTTGACGGTAACGCCGTATTGCTCCTCGATCAGACCGTTACGGTCGAGAACGCCCTTCCGCAAAGCGTCGTCGGTGGTCTCGATGGGCTCGATCTCTTCGGAGTGGTAGGTGTTTTGCACAACGTTGTTGTACACGCAGACGGTGAAGGTGTCGTAGTTAAAGTTGAATGCGGGCATACCCATGTTTTCCAGAGTATACATGCCGTTTTCATCCAGATACTTGGATTTCTCCCCGCCGCCTTCGCCCGTGCTTTCCGTGCCGTCGGAGGCCGTGCCTGCAGTGGAGGAGGTGTCCTCGGTGCTCTGGGTAGAGCTGCAGGATGCCAGCAGGGGGCAGAGAAGCAGGAGTAAGCTCAATAAAAGTGCAAACAGTTTTCTTGCTGTCATAGTCTTTTTTCCTTTCCGAATTGGCTTTTGTATGAAAGTATTATACCGCGTTTGGGATCGTCTGTCAATCTGCGTTTGTCCTAAAGAAACCCGGGCGTTTTTGGTGAAAAACACAACGCAACGGGAAGCTTGTTGACAAATCGAAAAAAATAAATGCACCCTGCTTTTGGGCAGGGTGCAAGAAAACGGAAGATGTTTTTTGTCCAATTTGCGGGAACGGCGTTTTAGCCGTTGATCTCGTATGCCATTACGTAGGCATCGATGTCCGCTTGAACGGTGGAACGGATGGCATCCAGCCTGGAAGTGACTGCGGTGGAGTTTTCGGCGCTCAGCTTGCTAAAGAAATCGATGCCGCCGAAGTTATACATAATGCCAAGGTCGTAAACCACGTTGCTGAAGATGAGATCCAGCATTTCCTCAGAGCCGTCGTCCTTTGCGGCACGGGACTTGAGGGCTACCTCGTAGTAGGCGGGGGTCACGTGGTTTTTACCGCCGCAGGCCAGAGCCTCGATCATGTATGCGGAGAACTCGGGGTTGGGTACGTTGATGGGAATACAAATACCGTACGCCCCGTTAACGCCTGCGTGGGTGTAATACTTATCCTGCTCGGCGCTTGCCTTGGGCAGGGGAACGATGCCGTAGATGCTGTCCACGTCATAGGCACGCAGCTTCTTCAAACCGGAGAAGGCAGTGCTGAAGAACAAAGAACGCTTGTTGCCGAAGGCGCCCATTGCAGCCTCCCAAACGTTTTTCTCGTTCCACTGCTTTTCGATCTTCTGGGTGTTGATGAACCAGGAGTCGTCCTGATAGACCTCCAGCACCTTTTCTGCGTACAGAATAGAGAATTCGGTAGAGCCCAGCGCGATCTGGGGAACGTCGTTGTGATCCTTGGAAATCAGCTTATTGCCGGAAGCAATGTAGGTGCCGACGATACTGTTGGTACCTACCATACCCCACTGGTCGTTGAAGGACATGCCGTTCTCGCCGTCCTTCTCCCGGGTGGCCTTTCGACCCATTTCGTGCATCACGTCAAAGGTCCATTTGCCCTCCCGTACCATCTGGTACAGATCGCCGTATTCATCCTGACAGATATCGGCGTAAAGCTCTTTGTTGAACAGGATGCAGGAGGAAACCACCTTCTGCATGATGGAAATGTCGCCGGTGGTGAAGTACAGCTTGCCTGCGATGGACAAGTTCTCGTTGGCGCTCTGATCCCACCAGGGGGCATCTAAGTGAATGTACTCTTTGAAATCGTAGAGGTTATAGAAGTTGCCGTCCTGGGCAAGGGCTGCCGCCTCGCCCATAAAGGGCATTGCCGCATCGTAGGTAGCGGTGCCTGCCGCTACGTCCTGCCTTAAGGTTCCCGCAACGTCCTTCACTGCAAACGCTTTGACGGCAACGCCGTACTGCTCCTCGATCAGACCGTTGCGATCGAGAACGCCCTTCCGCAAAGCATCGTCGGTAGTTTCGATGGGCTGGATCTCTTCGGAATGATAAGTGTCCTGCGTCTCGTTGCTGTAAACGCAGACGGTGAAGGTGTCGTAGTTAAAGTTGAACTCCGGCATATTCATGTTTTCCAGGGTATACATGCCGTTTTCATCCAGATACTTGGATTTCTCCCCGCCGTCTTCGCCCGTGCTTTCCGTGCCGTCGGAGGCTGTGCCTGCAGTGGAGGAGGTGTCCTCGGTGCTCTGGGTAGAGCTGCAGGATGCCAGCAGGGGGCAGAGAAGCAGGAGTAAGCTCAATAAGAGCGCAAACAGTTTTCTTGCTGTCATAGTTTTTTCCTTTCCGAATTGGCTTTTGTATGAAAGCATTATACCGCTTTTGGGATAGTCTGTCAATCTGCGTTTGTCCTAAAGAAACCCGGGCGTTTTTGGTGAAAAACACAACGCAACGGGAAGCTTGTTGACAAATCGAAAAAAGGAAGCGGCCCGTGATAGGACCGCTTCGGATTTTTGTTTGAGGTTAAGAAATCTGCTGCATCAGCAAAACGCAGTCGTAGATGGTAAGCTTGCCGTCAAAGTCGAGGTCGTAAAGCACTTCTGCCTCGGTGTTGCCTACCAGAACAGACATCAGCAGGGTCAGGTCGGCTTGGTCTACCGCGCCGTTGCCGTCTGCGTCGTATACGGGTTCTTTCTCGCGGGTTTCCGTCTCGCCGCAGGTCTCGCAGGAGCGCTCCTCCACGCCGGGAGCGGTTGGTGTCCATTCGCCGAAGTTATGCCCCGTGGCGGGAAGGTAATCGTCGATGTAGCTGTCACCGCAGTGGCAGGTGTAGGTGGTGTAGCCCTCCTCGGTGCAGGTGGGCTCGGTGACCACCGCCTCGTATTGATGCTCGGCAGGGGTGGAGAAGATCTTATCCTCCAAACCGCAGGCCAAGCATTCTCTTCTCAGCGTACCGGAGCCTTGGCAGGTGGGGAATACCTCGATCTCCCACTCGGTGTAATCGTGTCCCGTGGGGTCAGCGTAATCGTCGGTGTAGCTATCGCCGCACGCGCAGGTGTAGGTGGTGTAACCGCCTTCCGTGCAGGTGGGGTAGGTGATCTCCGCCTCATAAACGTGGGTGTGGGCATTGGCGGGATCGTAAGCGGTGGGATGCAGGACGGGAGATGCCATGATGACGCTTCCGTCGCCAAAGAAGTCGCCGTTTGCCACGTGGGATTGGTTAAAGGTAATGGGGTTGAAATAGGTGGGAACGGTCTCGCCGCCAACCAGGAAGAAATCGTAATAAATGCCGCTGTCCTGATCGTCCCAGGTGACGTCCACAGCGTACCAGTTGCCGTCCTCCATGCGCACCACGTTCCAGGCGTGTGCCTCGGAGCCGGAGGAGGTGTTGCCCACGCCGATGACCATGGCGGAGGGGATCTCCAGCAGCTCGCAGAACAGCTTGAAGGACTTGGCGTAGCCCTCACAGACGGACTTACCATTCAGCAGAGGGCCGATGATGTTGTGGGAGTTGGTGCTTTCCACGTAAACAACGGTCTCACAGAGGTAATCGTGGAAGATCTTCATCCATTCGTAAGGATTGCTACCCTCCGAGAGGGGCAGGGAGAGGAACCGCTCTTCCAGCACCGAGAGGGTCTCTTCGTAGCTTTCATCGGTGTAGCCGCCGAAGGGATTCAGCATACAAGTTACCGTGATCTCGGTGACCAGGGTGCCGTAGATGCTGATATCCACGCTGTAAGACACGCCGTTTGCCCAGAACAACAAGGGGTTATCCAAAAAAGCAGCGGCGTAGGCGGGCAGCACAAAGCTGTCCACGTAGGCAAGGATGGCGTCTTGCACATCCTGAGGGACGTAATTGCTTTCTATGATGAACTCCGGGAGATCCGTCAAGGTCACTTGGAAGGAAGAATACTCCGGCGACGCACAGCAGATGTCGTCAAAAATATTGCGCTGGATATCGTTTTCCAGCTGATCGTAATACAGATGGGAAACGGAAAAATCCGGGGTGATCAGGCCGTAGAGCCGTTCCTCGGAGACGTACCGCGTGCCCAAAGAGAGGGTCTTGCCGTCATGCGCCGTAACGGGGATGGCTTGGAACAGCAGGATCAACAGCAGACAAATAGGAAGAAGCCGTACCTTGAGAAAATGTTTCATAAACGGATGCTCCTCTTTTGAGTTATTTATAAATAGAAGTATACTCTCTTTTACCGTTTTTGTCAAGGACGAAAAAAAGCCTTGTTCCTCTGTAAAATCCTATTGCAAAACTGCGGGAAATGTTGTATACTGAAAACAATCACAAACCAAGCGAGGGATAGGGATATGATCAAGGATTGGCTGAGCAAAAGCGCGGGAGACGTGGCGGAGCAGTTGATTGCCCGCAACCGCGAGAACGAATCTGATGCCGCTGTGGCAGGATTTGGCGTGAAGGACAGGGTCTACCGCGCCACGGAGCTTCTGCGGGCGGCGATGTTCCCCAATGTTTTCTCCGACGAGGTGATCCCCGAGGCGTTTTTGCCCACCTTCGTTTCCGATAATTTGCAGAAGGCGGCAATGCTCCTTTACGGAGTCATCAGCGAGGTGTTCTGCTATACCTGCGGGGGAGATGCCCCTTTGGGAGGCACCTGCGCTTCCTGCGAGGAGAAGGCGGACCGGGCAGTCTGTGCCTTTATGGACACCCTGCCCGAGGTGAGCCGTCTTTTGAACACCGACATCACCGCGGCGTATCTGGGAGATCCTGCCGCCAAGGGAAAGACCGAGATCATGCTGGCCTACCCCTCCTTTGAGGCGGTGAGCATCTTCCGCCTTGCCCACAGCCTACACGTTTTGGGGGTTCCGCTGATCCCCCGTATGATGACGGAATACGCCCACCAGAAGACGGGGATCGACATCCACCCCGGCGCCACCGTGGGGGAAAGCTTCTTCATCGACCACGGCACCGGCGTGGTCATCGGCGAGACCTGCACCATCGGCAAGGGCGTGAAGCTTTACCAGGGCGTTACCTTGGGTGCAAAGAGCTTTGAGATGGATGAAAACGGCAACCCCGTGAAGGGGATCAAGCGCCATCCCGACATCGGTGACCGCGTGGTGATCTATGCAGGAGCCACCATTCTGGGAGGCAATACCCACATCGGGGAGGATAGCGTCATCGGCGGTAACGTGTGGCTGACCCATTCCGTCCCTGCCGGCAGCAAGGTGTACAATACCCTCTCCAACAAGGAACGCTCATAAAAAACGCCGCAACGCGGCCGATACCCGAAAACAAGCCGAAGAGCCGCGTGAAAACGGCTCTTTTTGCGTATTTTTGGCAACAACTTGGCAACATCCGCGGGATATACTGAAAGCACAGAAGGGAGGCGTGACCTATGGCAAAAATTTTGATCGCAGAGGACGAACAAGCCATCAACCATCTCATCAAATGGAATTTGGAGCTGGTGGGGCACACCTGCGCCCAGGTCTACGACGGAACCTCCGCTCTTGCCGCCGCAGAGGCGGGCGGGTACGACCTGCTGATCTTGGACGTGATGCTCCCCGGACTTTCCGGCTTTGAGATCCTGCCCCGCTTGCAGGGATTGCCCGTGATCTTCGTCACCGCCAAGGCGGGGGTGGCAGACCGTCTGCGGGGGCTGCAGCTGGGGGCGGACGACTATATCACCAAGCCCTTTGAGGTTTTGGAGCTGGTGGAGCGTGTAAAAGCCGTCCTGCGCCGTACCAAGGGGGAAGCGAAGGAATTTTCCTTTGACGATATCCGGGTGGAACTCTCCAACCGCAGGGTATTCAAGGGCGAGGAAGAGGTTCTCTTGAAGCCCAAGGAGTTTGACCTTTTGGAGACCTTTATTCACAACCGCAACATTGCTCTTTCCAGAGAAAAGCTCATCGAGCTGGTTTGGAATTTTGACTTTGAGGGAGAATCCCGCACCGTAGACGTTCACGTGCAGAGATTGCGCCGCAAGCTGGGGATCTCCCACCGCTTGCAGACGGTGTACAAGACGGGATACAGACTACAGGTATGAAAAACGCGGACAAAAAGATAAAACTACGCTTCTGGCAAAAAGCATATTTGCTCACCCTTGCGCTGTTTTTGCTTTGCATCAACGGGGGTATTCTTTCCCTGACGGTGTACACCCACGGGGAAAACGTGAAAGCGGCGGAGGAGGCGGCAAAGGCACAGCAGTATTACGTGGCGGTGTCCTTTGAGCGGGATATGGAATATCTTGCGGAAAACGGGGGCAGCGCGGCTCTGCTGATGGAGGCCTTCGGGGCACATTACAAGGATAAGGGGCTGTTCATCGCCTTCGAAAAGGATGGGGTGATCCTGTACTCCGACTTCCCGGAGGCGTATGAAATCCAAGGCGATTCCCTGCGCCACGCGGATCTTACGGGCAAGCGGCATATCCTTATTTCTTCCCACGTCTGCGGGGGAGACTACCGTTTGGTGGTTGCCAAAAACGTGGAAAACTTAGACGAAGCCTTCCGCAGTCTTATGGTGACCTACCTGCTGACGGCGTTGGGGGTTTCTCTGTTCTTGGCGGTGTGCTTGTATTTCGTGTTGCGCAGACTTTCCAAGCCTTTGGATTCCCTGCGCAAGACCACCCGGGCCATCGGCAACGGAGATTTTTCCGTCACCGCAGAAGAACGGGGCAACGACGAATTTACCCGCCTGGCGGAAAGCTTCAACGCCATGCTGGGAACCATCAACCGCCAGATGGCGGATCTGGAGGATCAAGCGGAAAAGAAGCAGATGCTGGTGGACGATATGGCCCACGAGCTCCGCACCCCGCTGACCAGCATTTACGGCTACGCGGAGATCCTGGAAAAAACCGCCGTCACCGAGGAACAGCGGGTCACCGCCTCCCGTTACATCATGTCCCAGGCGAAGAGGTTGCAGAAGATCTCCCAGATCCTTTTGGACGAGGCGTTTATTCGGGGCAACCCGCCGGAGATGGGGGAGGTGGCGCTTCATGAAATCCTTTCCGACGCGGCGGAAAAGCTGGAAGAAATGGGAAGGCAAAAGGGCGTTACCATGACCTTCAGGGGGGAAGGCTGTACCGTTTGGGGGAACGAGACCTTGCTTTCCATGCTGTTTTACAACCTGGCGGAAAACGCCTTGAAGGCCTGCGCCAACGGCGGGCAGGTGGTGCTTTCCTGCCATGGGAACACCGCCACGGTGAAGGACAACGGCAAGGGCATGACGGCGGAACAGCTAGTTCGGGTGACGGAGCCCTTCTACCGCACGGATAAATCCCGCTCCCGTGCCGACGGCGGTGCGGGGCTGGGGCTTGCCTTGTGTAAGCGTATCGCCGACGCCCATGGGGCGGAGATGAAGTTCTCTTCCCGCTTGGGAGAGGGGACGGAGGTATCTTTAACTTTTACAACTCGGCAATAACTTGGTGATTA
>JAGBXS010000072.1 GCA_017629175.1 Clostridia bacterium | reverse complement strand
CCTCCATGGCACGCAGGGCAATGTCTGCGATCTCTCTGTCGATGATGCCGTTGCCTTTTACCGCCGCAAAGTCGCGGACACGCTTCAGGAAGCGGTTGGCAATACGGGGAGTGCCTCTGGAGCGCTTGGCGATCTCCAAAGCACCCTCGGGGAGGATGGGCGTCTCCAAAATGCCGGAGGAACGGGTGACGATGCGGGCAAGCTCCTCCGGGGGATACAGCTCCAAACGGAAGGTCATGCCGAAGCGGTCGCGCAGGGGCGCGGAAAGCTGACCCGCTCTGGTGGTGGCGCCGATGAGGGTAAAGGGCTTCAAGGGAATGCGGATGGAGCGGGCGGAGGGTCCCTTGCCCATCATCAGGTCAAGGCAGTAATCCTCCATAGCGGGATAGAGAACCTCCTCCACCTGCTTGGGCAGGCGGTGGATCTCATCGATGAACAGGATGTCGTTCCGCTCCAGGGTGGTGAGCAGTGCCGCTAAATCCCCCGCCTTGGCGATGGCAGGGCCGGAGGTGATCTTCAGGTTGACCCCCAGCTCCGATGCGATAATGCAGGAGAGGGTGGTCTTGCCCAGACCGGGAGGACCAAACAGCAAGACGTAATCCAGCGCCTCCTGTCTGGCGGTAGCGGCTTGTATATAAATTTCCAAGTTGGCTTTTAATTTTTCCTGCCCCACGTATTCCGACAGAGTTTTGGGACGTAAGGAAAGCTCGGTCTCCGTATCCTCCGCGGTATATTCCGAGGCGGTGAAGCGGCTTTCGAAATCAAAATCGTCGTTCCCGTAGGTGGGGACCTTTGTGTTGATAGGCATGGTGATTTACCGTTCCTTGTTCACTTATCGTTTGGAGGCTAAGATCCGCAGAGTCTCCGCGATCATTTCCTCCAGGGGGAGGGCAGAGGATACGGAGCGCATAGCGTCCTTGATCTGCTCACGGGAGAAGCCGTACAACGTCAGGGTATCAATGACCTGAGAGGCGTTGGCGCCTCCGGTGACACCGGGAATGTCCGAGGTCACGGGCAGACCGTCGGCAACCTTATCCTTCAGCTCCAGGATCACGCGCTGGGCGGTCTTGGTGCCCACGCCGGGGGCTTTGGCAATGGCCTTGTAATCTCCCTGAGCGCAGGCGCGGATAAACTCCTCGGCGGTCAGCACCGACAGAATGGAACCCGCTCCCTTGGGGCCGATGCCGGAGACGGAGATCAGCTTGCGGAACAGCTCCAGCTCCTCCTCGGTGGCAAAACCGTACAGCTCCGCCGCATCCTCCCGCAGGGCAAGATGGGTGTAAAGCAAGGCTTCCTTCTTCAGCTTGGAGGACAGAGCGGAAAAGGTGGAGGCGGGAATGTTCAGTTTATATCCCACACCGCCGCAATCCAGCACTGCGATGGTATTTTGCAAGACGGCAAGGGTGCCGCGGAGATAATAAAACATAATGGCGTTTACCTTTCATAGCCCGCTGTTGCAGGCGGTGGTTTGGGATTTTACTGGCGAAGCCGCAAAATCGTGTACTGAAAACGATCCGTTTTCAGTACCTGTGCATCGCAGTACTTCCGTGGCAGATGGCGATGGCAATGGCGTCTGCCGCGTCGTCGGGCTTGGGGGTCTCCTTCATGCGGAGATACTGGCGCACCATGTACATCACCTGCTGTTTTTCCGCCCTGCCGTAGCCTACCACGGCGGATTTTACCTGCAACGGGGTGTATTCGTAAATGGGGAGGTTTGCCTTGTTGGCGGCAAGGAGGATGACCCCTCTTGCCTGGGCAACGTCCACGGCGGTCTTCTGGTTGTTGTTGAAGAACAGCTCCTCGATGGACATACAATCGGGGCGGTGGCGGGCGATGAGCTCCGTCATGCCGTCGTAAATTTCCGAGAGGCGATCCTCCAAAAGGGTATGGGCGGGGGTGGTGATGCAGCCGTATTCCAGGCAGCGGAAATTCCCGCTGACACACTCCACCACGCCGTAGCCCACGATGGCTACGCCGGGGTCGATGCCCAAAATGACCATGCCGCACCTCCCGTAAAGTTTTGACAAAAAACGCCCTGGGTAAAATAACCCCTTTTAATTAAACCATTATATCATATAATGATAGTTTCGTCAAGAAGAAAGGCTGTAAAAAGCGAGTTATTTTGTGAAAATTTCGCGTCTTCGAGATGTCAAAAAGAGGGATTTCTTAACATAAAAAACGATTTTTCTTGACAAATCGCAAAAGTTGTGGCATAATAAAAAAGATGGTGCAAAACGGCACCATAAAGCATAAGGAGAAAAAACGGTATGTGTTTTTTGAACAGTAAAAGAACGGTATCCTTGATCCTGACCCTTGCGATCCTTTTGACCGGCGCGGTACTGTGCGGGCTCACCGCTTCCGCCGCGGAATTTATTCTGAACCACGAGGAGGCCCACGGCAGTGATTACACCGACCGCCCTGCTCTGGCCGCCGCATTGGACGAGATCTTCGCGGGGGATATCGATATGTATAGGAACTATGCCTGCACCAAGGAGAAGGAGGCGGCTCTCGGTTCCTCTCATCTGACGGAGAAAAACCAGTATTACATCGTGTGTCCCGAAAACGAAAAGGTGATCTCCGGCTGGCAGTGCTACATATACGCCAACGCGGTATATAACAAGCTGTTCGGCGAGTTCGTTTATCACGGAAGCCATGACTTCCTGTATTCCGAGGTGGTCATCGGCGGCGGTGCAAAAACCGTTTCCTACGAGATGTTCAAGGAAGCCGACGTTCGTTGCGGCGCGTACATGCGTACCACTGCCAATAAAAACGGCACCTACAACAGCTCTTATGCCCATTCTCTCATCGTTCTTTGCTACGATACAGAGACCATTACTTATTTGGACGGCAACTCCGACGGCAGAGGCCTGGTGCGGATCAACACCCGTACCTGGGAGGATTTCAATAAAGTGACTCTTACGGGTAAGAACCGCCGGGTGAACCATATCGTTCAGCCCACCGCCGAGGTCTACGACCGTATGTATCCCGCTCCCGCGGAGGAGGAAGCTCTGCGCACCGGTGACCTCAACGGCAACGGTGATATTGACGCGGTGGATTACATGATGCTCAAGAGAGCTGTTTTGGGCAGCTATCACCTGTGCGCCGCACAGAAGATAGCGGCGGACGTTAACTGTGATGACCGTGTCAACGCCGCGGATTACGCCATGGTAAAACGGCACGTGCTGGGCACCTACGAGATTGTCGGAAAAACTGAGTAACCCTTGAGCCTCGGCTGTTGCCGAGGCTTTTTTGCCCTCTCGGATAAGATTTAAACCGAGGAGATAAAAGTTTTTTCTTGCTTTTGGAGGGGGATGTGGTATAATGTGATTGATAGAAGGAGGTGCAGTATGGAACACGTAACCATCGGCAAAAAGTTCGGAGAAGGGAAGATCGCCTACGCGGAATGCGTGACGGACGGAGACCTTTCTCGGGTGGATATCAAGGGCAAGAGCTTCCTTTTGGTCTGCCTTTGGGAGGGTACGATGACCTTTTCCGTGGGAGGCAAGCCTTATACGGGGAACGCCCCCTGCTTTTTGTGCTTTGACGAGGGGGAGGATCCCGTTTTCGGAAGCACTGCGGAGGCGAGATACGCCTGCGTTTGGTTCCGTCCCTTATTTTTGAACGTCAATATGACCCTGGCCCGCATCCGTTCTCAGGGATACGAGGACGTGGCGTCGGTGCATGATCTGTTCCTGCTGAGGCCTTTTTTGGAGCGTACCTACGTGATTCCCTGCAAGGCGGAGCAGATAAAAGCCGCGGAGAAGTCTTGTCGCTGTATGGAGCGGGAGCTGACGGAGCAGAGGGATTGGTATTGGTCCTGCCGCGGCAGAAGCTATTTTATGGAGCTGTTGATCGCCTTGGAGCGCTCCTACGCCGAGGTGGGCTACGGCCACCTTGCCAACGAGCCCTACGGAGAGACGGCGGCAGAAGGAAAGCTTTTGCAGGATGCCATTTTGTATCTGGAGGGCTGTTTTTCCGAGGACTTGGATCTGGAGCGGGTCTGCAATTACCTGGGGGTCAGCCGCTCTGCGTTGACCGCCGCCTTCCGCAAGGGGATGAATACCACGGTGATGGAGTATCTCATGGCCTTCCGTGTGAGGGTGGCAAAAAAGCACCTTGCCTTCACCGAGATCCCCCAAAAGGAGATCGCTTTGCGTTGCGGGTTCAAGACCGTGCCCCATTTCTCCCGCGTGTTCAAGCAACACACCGGGCAGAGCCCCGGGGACTTCCGCAAAACGGCGGTACAAAGAAGAAGGGATGAGATCAAATGAGAAACTATATTGCGTTGCTTTTATGCTTTTTGCTGTTGCTTGCCGCAGTGCCTCTGCAGGTAAGCGCTTACGAGACCGAGGGGGACTTTATTTACGAGGTGTATAATGAGCAAGCGAGCTTGCTTCAATACAACGGAAGCGACAAGGTGGTGGAGGTGCCCGGGGAGTTGGGGGGCTACCCTGTGATCCGTATCGAAACCTATGCTTTTCGGGAATCTGCCGTGGAGGAAGTGATCCTGCCGGAGGGGCTTTTGGATATTGGTCTCCAAGCCTTTGAGGACTGCGCGTCCTTGAAGAAGATCAACCTTCCCGAAGGACTTTTGGACATCGGCATGGGGGCGTTCCTCCGTTGCAGTGCTTTGGAAGAGCTGGATTTTCCCTCCACCTTACGGTCTGTGGGCATGAGCGCCTTTCAGAAATGCACCTCCTTGGAAGAGGCGGTGATTCCCGAGGGGTTTTTATATCTGCAGTCCGGCGCTTTTCTCGGATGCACGGGGCTGCGGAAGGTCGTTTTGCCCTCCACCCTGCAGCTGCGGCTGACGGACAGCAGTTTGTTCCAGAACTGTACCGCTTTGGAAGAAGTGATCCTGCCGGAAGGGTTCACCTTGATACCCTCCGCCGCGTTTGCGGGCTGTACTTCTTTGGCGAAGGTGGAGCTTCCCTCCACCGTGACCCGCATCGACACCCTTGCTTTTGAAAACTGTACCTCTTTGAATCGCCTGACGCTTCCCGCTTCCTTGTCCACCGTGGGAGGGGGCATCCTGTCGGGGTGCGGCGATGTGGAGCTTATTTTGGAGCAAGGCTCTCCCTTGACCTACGAAAACGGCGCTTTGTATAACGAAAGCGGCTTTTTGGTGTACGCAAGGGGGATGGAGGAGCTTCCTCCCCTGCAAAACGGCATCGAGAGCTATGCTTTTGCCGGTAACACGGTTTTGAAAACCGCCCATATTCCCGCAAGGGTCACGGCGGTGCGTTCTTACGCTTTTCGGAATTGTACAGCCTTGGAGGCGGCTACCGTTCCCTGGTCTGTGGAGGATCTGAACGGCACGTTCTGCGGGTGCGAAAGCCTTTCCTCCGTGAACCTGTACCAGGGACTGGAGATCATCGGGGCGCAGACCTTTGCAGGGTGTAAGAATCTGACGGAGATCCGTCTGCCCGAGGGGCTTTTGACCATCGGCCTCCGTGCTTTTGCGGAGTCGGGGCTGACCTCTGTGTATATTCCCGATACCGTTACCCGGATCGAGCAGGAAGCCTTTCTGGATTGCCCCAACCTGACCCGTATCGAGTGCGGTGCATCGGAAAAGCCGAAGGGATGGAGCGACGCTTGGGTACCCGAAGGGGTGGAGATCGTCTGGGGCGTCTCCCGCGAGCCCGACCCTGCCTTTACCTTCAAAAAAGAAGGGTGCTATCGCTACCAGATCCTGGGGGAGGAAGCCATTCTTCTGGGCTACGAGGGGAACGACAAAGAGCTGACCCTGCCCGCTACCCTTGGGGGCAAGCCCGTGACGGAGATCTGGCAGAACGCCTTCAGTATGCTTGGCGACGTTCGCGGCGAGAGTATGGACAAGGTTGTGATCCCCGAGGGGGTAAAGCGGATCGGCGAAATGGCATTCTTTGAATGCGGTGAGTTGTCCTCCGTGGTGCTTCCCGACAGCCTGGAATCTATCGGGGAAGGGGCTTTTTACAGCTGTGCTTTGAGAAAGGTAAAGATCCCTGCTTCGGTTTCCGTGATTCCCGCCAATTGTTTTGCTCGGTGCCAGTGGATGACGGCGGTTGAGATCCCCGAAGGGGTTGTGGAAATTCAGGAGGACGCTTTTTACAACAGCTCCTTGAAGAAGGTCTCCCTGCCCGCCTCGGTAACGGAGATCCATCCCACCGCTTTTTCTCGGCTTCAGTTACTGACTTCCATTACGGTTTCTCCCGAAAACCCCGTGTACAGCGGGTGGGAAAATTGCTTGCTGAAGGGAGACACCGTGGTGTTGGCAACGGGAGAATTCCCCGAGGAGTTTTCTCTTCCCGAGGGGGTACGGGTGATTGGAGAAAACGCCTTTGCCTCCGCGGAATATCTGAAATCCGTGGTTCTGCCCTCCACCCTGGAGCGGATCGAGAACGGTGCCTTTTACGCCTGCACCCGTTTGACCCGCATCGAGATCCCCGAGGGCGTGACCTACGTGGGGGATAAAGCGTTTTATGAAAATACTGCTTTGGCAGAGCTGATCCTGCCGGAAAGTCTGACCCACATCGGAGACTCCGCTTTTGTGGGGGCGGCCTTGACCTCCGTCTACGTGCCCAAGGGCGTGACCTTCATCGGCAGAGAAGCCTTTGCCTACAACGAAAATCTGACAGAATTGCTCTTCGGCGCCACGGAAAAGCAGGAGGGGTGGGACGAAACCCTGGCGTACAGTTGCCCCGTGTCGAAATCGGGCAATATGAAGCTTGGTGTGAAAAATCCCTACGCCTCCGAAGACCCCGAAGGGGACGTCAGCGGGGAGACCTCCGCAGAGAGTTCGGAAGAATTTTCCGCAGAAGCCTCTGAAGAAACGAGTGCGCCCGTTCCCACCCCTCCCGCAGAGAAAGCAGCCTTCCCTTGGGGATGGGTACTCCTCGCTGCCTTGGCGGTTGCCGCCGCGGCAGTGGTGATCTTACGTAAGAAAAAGCAATAAAACAAGGAGCTATCCGCTGTGGGTAGCTCCTTTTTCTGTTACGCTTGCTCTTCTTCCTCGGGGACGGTATTGAGGATGACCCGTGTGCCGGTGGGGGAGATGCCGCTTTGCTGGTACACGATCTCCACGATCTGCGCAAGCTCCGCTTCGCTGATCTCCGTGGTGTCCACGATGACACTGCACTGATCCCCGGAGATCACCGCCACGCACTGGGGGATGCCCTTGGCCAGGGCAAGGGTCTCGATGTTGGCCTCCGCTTCCATGTCGTCCATGATGCGGGCGATCTGGGTCAGGGCGTTTTCCTTTTCGTCGGGCATGGCGTCGGGGTTATCCGCGATGCTTCGCAGTACGGTGATGGCGTCCTCCCGCACCGCCTCTCGGTTCAGCACGGTGATGGCCAGCAGATCCGTGGGCTCGGTGGTCGTGGGGGCATCTCCGCCGGAAAGATCACCCGCGTTTTGGTTCATGTCGCCTACCAAAACGGAATTGCCCAGCAGCTTGCCGCTTTCCGATTCCTCGGAAGGGGGCTCGCCCTCAAAAAAACCGCCCATCAGGGCACTGACGGTGATGGTGACTGCCACCAAAAGGACGCACCCGCCCACCAAAAAAGCGCGGGACGCCAAAAGCTTGGGGACGTCGATCTTCCCGAGCTTTTCCTTCCAGGACAGCAAGGTCTCCTTGATCTTCATAAATAGTTCCCTCCGTATATGTTTATGTTTGAATACTGATGGCGTTGCTTTCCAGCCCGAACAGCGCGGAAAGCAGAGAGGTGATCCGCAGGCAAAGGGCGGGGGAGGCATCGGGGCATACCACCGCCACACCGCTGACCGTGGGTTGCTTTTCCCGCAGGAGGATGGGAGCTTCGCCCCCCTCACCCGTGGCAAGAACCAGGTTTTTCTCCACGTCCTTGCCGTTTGCGTGCTGCACAACGTGCTGATCCGTGGCGTAGAGATATTCGTAGCCGTAGGAGAGGGTTAGCACCACGGTGCAGGAGTCCACTCCCTCCATGCCGCCGATCAAATCCTCCACCTCGGCTTCCAGGGCTTCTCTGTAAAGCTCCGTGGGGGAGGCGGTTTCCGTCACGGCGGTGCTTCCCTCCGGCAACAGCAGGAGCAACACCCCCGCCGCCAAGGCCAAAAGAATGCAGGGAAGCAGACTTTTTCGCTTTGGATTTTTCCAGAATTCCGTTAGGTTCAAGTTGCTTCATCTCCTTCCGTCACGTAGCAGGGGACACCGTAAGAGGCCTCCGCCCAGGCGGAGATCTCTTCTGCCCGGGGAAGGTCTTCGGGATGCAATACCAGCCTCACCGCGGAGATCACTCCCTCCTCATGGGTCCAATCCATATCTATGCCCACCTCTGCGGGGGTTATGCCTGTCCCTGCGGAAAGTTGTGCGGCAAGAATGCGGCAGATCTCATCCTCCGCCTCCTTCCCCGCCAAATGGGAGAGGGTCTCCCCCTCGGGGAGGGATCCCTCCGAGGACTCTTCGGGCAGAGAAAAGGAAAGCTCCAGCTCCCGAAAGGGGGAGATGATCAGCAGGATACACAGCAGAGCCGCCAAATAGCGGACGTATTTTTCCAGCGCGCCTCCCGCCGCGGCGGCGCATACCGCCCCCAGCAGAGAGCCGCAAAACAAAACGGTGAGATACTGCCGCATAAAGGGCTCCTTTCTTGTTTTTACAGGGTGACCCCGGTTTTGATAAAGGTGGCCAGATACAAAAGGGCGACCACCTCCGCCCCCGCCAGCAAGCCCATCAGCACGTTCAGCGTGCCTCCCAGATGGGAGAGAAGCTGGCCCTCCTTTTCGCATCCCAAAAGCTTTGCCAGCGCGGTGCAAAGGGAGAGCATCAGCCGATACACCGCGATCCGTAGAAAAGGCGGGAGCAGGATGGCAAGGGTCACGGCGGTGCCGATGCCTCCCACGGTGCCCTTGATCACAGAAACGCTCCCTGCCACCGTGCGGGCGGCATCTCCCAGCACGTTGCCCACCACGGGAATAAAGACGCCGGAGGCGAACCGCACCGTGCGGAAGAGAAAGCTGTCCGAGGCGGCGGAGACCGTGGTCTGCATGGTGAGCATAAAGCCCAAAAGGGAAAAGAGAAATGCCAACAGCAGCCCGGAGGTGTTGCGGATCCAGCCCCCGATGGGGGTGAAATCCACCGTTCCCGGCAATGCGGCGGCAAATCCCGCAGAAAAGGAGATCTGTAAGAAGGGGAACAGCACCGAGGAGCAGATCAGGCTCACCGACGCCAGAAACATGGAGAACCCTGCGGAGGAGGCCGCGGCGGCGGAGGTGTTCCCTCCTGCGATCATCAAGGAGGAGGAAACGGGAAGCAGGGCGGCGAGATATTCCGTAAAGGCGGTGAGTGCTTGTCCCGTATGGGTGAACAGATCCCGAAACAAGCCGTACAGCACCCCCGATACCGCCAGCACGGTGACAAAGGCGCAGACCTCCGTCATGGCACCGCCCGGGGAGAGATGCCGCAGGGCGTGGAGCAGAGAGCAAAGGAGCAAAACCCCCATCAGCCCGCCGAAGGTGGCGGAGGTCTCGGAAAACACTTGGGGAAGAGTGTCTTTGGTGATCTCCCAAAGCTTGTCCCGCAGGAGAATGGGGGCATCCCCGGCAAGCTCCTCCTCCGTGACGGCGGAGTGAGCCAGCGCGTCCGTCCCCACCCCTTCCGCGATGGACTCCTCCTGCCCCGTAAAGCCGCAAAGGCAGAGAACCACCAGGGGAAGCACCCAGAGAAGCCGCCTCAGAACAGATCCAGAAGCTGTACCAACAGCGGAATGCACAGAGAAAGGATGGCGATCTTGCCCGCCAGCTCTGCCTTTTCCGCCAAGGCGCTTTCCCCGCAATCTCTGCAAAGGGAGGAGGTGGCGTTGCAGGCTAAGGCGATGGCCAAGGCCTTTAGCAGCAGCTCCATGTGGGCGGTAAGTCCCAACGCACTTGCCGCTTGGCTCAGGGGGAGCAGGGCGTTCAAAAAGCCGCCCAGCAGATACGCTCCCAGCAGCACCCCGCCTGCCGCCACGGTGAGAGGGGCAAACTCCGGGCAGAGACGGCGCAGCAGAAGGTTCACGCATAGGGATACCAAAAGAAAACCGCAAACCGTAAAAACGTTCATACAAGGGACGCACCTTTAGATCCCGAAGGCGTTGCGCACGGTGGAGAGCAATCCGGTGATCTCTCCCAGCAGTAAAAGCGCTACCACCACCACGCCTGCCACGGAGACGAAGGTGGCTTGCTCGTCCCGCCCGTTCTTTTGCAGGATCTGGCAGATCACAGCCACCAAAAGCCCCACTCCCGCGATCTTTACGATGAGTGTGATATTCATTCGTTTTCATTGACCTCAACTTTCGTTTATAACAGAAGAAGTGCCACCAAAAGCCCGCCCAACGTCCACAGCGCAACGGTACTGCGCCCTTTTTGATAGGCGCCGTCCCGCATTTTTCGGAGGATGGTCTCCAGCTGTGAGATGGAGAGGGCCAGCTGTTCCGTTTGTACCGTAAGGGACACCCGCCCCAAGGAGCTTCCCAGGCTTTGCAACGGGGGAAGGGCCTCCGCGGGCAGGGGAAGCAGCCGCAGAGCGGCGTTCCAGAGGGAGGGATAGTCCCTGCCGTCGTGTTCTCTGAGGGCGGGCAGGAAGCCGCAGGCCTCCAAGCGGGGATCCCCGTAGGTTGCAAACACCTGCCGCAGACCCTCTCTGCGGTGCAGTAATCTGGCGGAAAGCTCCCGCAAAAGGGTGAGCATGCCCTCCAGCACCCCCAAGGCATCCTTTTCCTTATGCACCTTGGAGACACCGTACAGAAAAAAGGCGGTGACGGTGAGAAATCCGCCCATCAGCTCCATGCAAGCACCTCCCCCGCGGGGAAGATCTCCACCCGGAAATTCTGCTTTAACACCGCGAAAAGAGAGAACACGCCTCCCTCCAGAAGGGCTTTGACGCAGGGACGCCGTGCCGCCTCCTCTAAGGAGCTTCCGTGTACCGAGGCGATGAGCTTGACCCCCGTGTTTTGCGCCGCCAGCAAGGGAGCTTCCTCTCCCGCGCCCAATTCGTCGCAGATGAGATACTCCGGGGACATGGTGCGGGTCAACAGCTCCACCGCCTTCCATTTGGGACATCCCGTAATACGGTCGCAGAGCCCTGCGGGGAGGAACAGCTCGCACCGTTCGTCGGCGATGCCCACGCGATAAGGTTTACTGCCCGTGGCCAAAAGGTACGCCGCAGAGCGCAAAAAGGTGGTCTTGCCCCCTGCGGGCGGTGAGATCACCAAAACTCCGCGGGGAAGTGCCTCCTTCAAGAGCTCGGTGAGGGGGCGGGCAAACTCCGGCAGAAAGCGGGAGATACGGAGATTTACCGAGGTGATCTCCCGAAAAACAAGACCTCCCGGCGTAGAGGCCATATCCCCCGCGATGCCTGCGCGGCAACCGTTTTCCAAGGGGATATAGCCGCTTGCCATGCAGTCCTCAAAGGCGTAAAGAGAGCCCTCCGTCAGCCGTGCCAGCAGGTCGTCCAATAGGGGGCGGGACACCCGCAGGGCGTTTTTTTGATCCGTCAGCCGTCCCTCTTTGTCGGGGAACAGGTTTCGCCCCTCCGCCGTGACGGAAAAAGGCTTTTCCAAGCGAAACCGCAGTTCCGTGATCTGTCTGCGGAGGTGGAGCGGCATCCCGCTCACAGCCTGAAGAAAGGGAGCGGGGAGGTAATGCATCCAGCTCACAGGATCCCCTCCTTTTTCTGCTTTTTGGGGAGCAGATGGCGGTAAAGCGGCTTGGCAAGCAGTAAAAAGAGCAACAAATACACCGCCGTTCCTGCCGTGGCGGCAGAGATGGGGGCGGAGAGCATGGGCAATGCGGTGATCTGCCGTGCCCCCAAGCCTGCGGCACAGCCGCAAAGAACCGCGCCCAACACGCTTTTTCCGCCGCCCACGGTAAAGACGGCGTATTTCTTCAAGCGGAAATAACAAAGACAGAATTCCGCAGTGTTGGAAAGCACCAGCAACAGCAGGTATCCCGTCGCCCCGGTGTAGGGGATCAAAAGGAAGATCACCGTCAGCCGCAAGGCGGAGTTGTAAAGGCTGTACCGCAGGGTGTATTTCTGCCCGTCCACCGCCTTCAACAGCCCGTCGCAAATGGTTTGTACGTACATAAAAGGGGTTACCGCCGCTAAGATCCGCAGAGCCGAGGCGGTGTTTTCCCCGGGGTAAAAGGCTTCTCCGATGGCCTCGGGCAGGAAGAAGAACAGCCCGCCCGTTCCCACCCCGAAGAGCATGGCCACGGAGAGGATCCTGCCGATCTGCCGATCCCGCGCTTCCAAGCCCTTTGCGGCGCCCAGGCGGGAGATCTCGGGGATCATCACGGAGACCAGACTTTGCAGGAAGGCAAAGGGGAAAAACAGCAAGGGGATCACCATGCCGCGGATCATCCCGAAGGCAGAAAGCGCTCCGGAACGGTCTCCACCGTATTTCTCGAAGGCATCGGGGATCAGCAGGTTTTCGGCGGTATGCAAAAGGGAGGTGGCCACCACGGAAAGTCCGATGGGCATGGCCACCGCCGTCAGGGTGCGGAAGCTGTATCCGAAGGTTTCCGTGGGGCAGTAGTTCTTCTTTTTTTGCCTGCCTTTCAGAAAATAATAGGCGCACAGCAGGTACAGAAAAGAGCAGGCCTCCCCGACGGTGACCCCCAGCACGATGCCCGTGCACAGGGTGGCGGGATCGTTGGTGTTTGCCATCACCACGGTGAGGAAGAAGGCCATGACGGCGAACTTGACGCATTGCTCGAACAAAGAGGCGGAGGAACAGCGAAGCACCTGCCGTCTGGCGATGAACCAGCCCTTATAGCAAGCCGCCACTGCCATGAAAGGCATAGAGAAGGCAAGAATGCGAAGGGAAGCGGCGGTGTTCCCGTCCCCCACGGCACGTTCAGCCAAAAGGGGAGCCAGCCCCCAAAGAACGGCGGTGGAGACCAAGCTGATCCCCAGCCCCAAGGGCAGGGAGGCGCGGAGGGTACGCACCCCGTCGGAGAGGCAACGCTCCGCCTTCTCCGCTGTAAGACGGGAGACGGCAACCGTCAGCCCTGCGGTGGAAAAGGTGGCAAACAGCCCGTAAACGCTCATGATCAGCTGGTAAAGCCCCAGCCCCTCGCTTCCGATGCGGGAAGAGAGAAACAGCCGCAGCAGAACGCCCAAAAGCTTGCCCAACAGAGAAAACGCCGTCATGATCGCGGCGCCCTTCAGCAAAACGCGGGAGCCTTGCAAAGATCCGCACCTCCAAAAAAACACTTTCGCCACATATGTATGAAACAGTTTACAAAAACATACTTGCATTGGGGCGGGATTTCCTGTATAATAGAGGGAACAGATAAAAAGAAAGGCGGAAGCTTTATGAGAAGAAAGAGCCGTTTGCGTTGGTTTTGCCTGCTGTGCGCGCTGTGCTTTGTGTGCGCTTTTTGCGGATTGAGCGTATTGGCAGAGACCAAGGAGGTCTACGACGGAGATCTGATGGTTGCCGATACCGGGCTGGTACTGGTGGATCAGACCGTGGAGGGCGACCTTTTGGGGGCCGCCATGGAGATGCGGGTCACGGGAGACGTGAAGGGGAGCATCCGTGTTGTCGCCAATTCCCTTACCTTAAGCGGTAAGGTGGAGCGTAACGTCACCGTTGCCGCCGTGGAGCTGAAGACGGCGGAGACTCTGCAGGCGGAGGACGTGATCGTGATCGCCACTCTGGCGGAGATCAAGGGCTCCTTTGAATCCTTGTCGGTTTACGCCACGCAGGTGGTGATCGCAGGACATATTACGGGAGAATTGGTTTGCGAGGCGGACCAGGTGATCATTTTGGAGGGTGCCACCTTCGGCAGTGCCAAGATCCTCTCCCAAAACGAGCCGGTGGTGGTGTCTGATCTTTCCTTGCAGAATTGGAAGGCACTCTCGGAAAGCTCCTACAAAGGCAGTGTGGAATATACCCGTACCGCCAGCGATCTGATGGTGGCTCTGGCCTCCCTGCTGTATACTCTGCCCGCAAGCTTGTTGGCGGCCTTTGCGGCGGTTTGGCTGATGAAGCGGGGCTCCGACGAGGCGGCGGGACAGCTGAGAGGCGCGCCCGTGCGGTTCTTGCTCAAGGGCGGTCTTACCTTCCTGGCGTTCCTGTTCGGGTCGGTGCTGTTGGTTGCCAACACGTTGACCATGACCGTGGGCGGGGTGGCACTTTTGGTGTTCGCAGGGCTGCTTGTGGCTAACAACGCCATTGCCTCGGCGGTTTTGGGGCGGGTGCTGTTCCGTAAGAAAGGGCCTTACCTGGGAGCGGCGTTGGTGACGGTGATCCTGTCCCTGCTTTCCGTTTTGCCCTTGGTATCCTTGATCCTGTTCATCCCCACCGCCGCAATCACCTTCGGAACGGTGCGCCATTTGCTCTTCGGAAAGAAATCTCCCCGCAATACCTACGGCCAGGGAGAGCCGGATTTTAGATTGTAAAGCACAAAAAGAAAGGCCGGGTCATACGACTCGGCCTCTCTCTTTTTGTTTTATTCCACGCTTTGGATGACGGTGACGGTGTCCCCTTCGCGGGTGGCGATGTAGTCGCCGTCCAGCCCCAAGGAGGTGTTGTAGATCACCTCGTGGCGGCCCGCGATGGCTGTATACAGGGAATAGGGCTTATAGCTATCCGAAGTGAACACCAGCACGAAGCCGTCCTTGGGGATCTTCACGATCTCGATCTCCCCGTTGATGGAGCCGTCGTCCAGATTGTTGCCGTATTCGCTGATGTAATACCCCGTGTCCATGGGGGTGAACACCAAAAAGTAGGCGTAGCGGAGCTTATGGGTTTTTGCGTCGATGGACTCCATGTTTTCGTAGAGCCGCAGATCTCCGCCCGTCTTCAGGACGTAGGTCTTGCCGCCTTCGAAATCATACACGGGCAGCTCCTCGGACAAGCCCCAGATGTTGTCCTCGCAGATAAAGTTCTCGCCGTAAAGCTGGCGGTAGGGGTATCGCATCTCGGGGTAGATCACGATATTGCGGGTGAAGCGGGAGTATTCCTCCGGGGTGCCTCTCTTTTTGTAGGGGATCTTGTCGGAAAGGAATACGTTGTTGAACATATCCACCCGTTCACAGGCGATCTGGGTGCCGTCTCCACGGTCTCCGCCGCCGTGGGCGTCAAAGATGTGGTAGATGGCCGTGCCCAGATGGGCGTTGTCGTGGGCGGTATAACCGCTGTTTGCAGAGCCGTCCGCCGCGATGGCGTGGCGGTCAAAGTTGAACAGGTTGCGGTAGATCTCTGCGTAGGATTCCCCGGAGATCACCACGCCGTATCCAAACCCGTTGCGTTGGTTGTGGTGGATCCAGCAGTGATGGATGGTGACGTCGATGTAACCGTTTACCGAGACCCCCGCTTCGGAGAAGCCTGCGATCTCGCAGTTGTCCACCTCTGCGCCGTTGCCAACGATAGACACGCCGCGGGTGAGGGGAAGCTTGTAGTAATAGTCGGTGTATTTGTTCCCGGCGGCGTTGAGTCCGCGCTCCAGATGGGTCATGTGCCGTTCCGTGTCCGGGCCTGCTAAGGTGATGCCGGTGAAGCGGGCGTTTTCCTTCAGCATAACGGCTTCTCTTTGGCGGGTGGTGGTGAACAGCATGGCACCGGGGGAGATGCTGCCGTCCTCCCGCACCGCGCCGCGGTCGGATGCCAGGGTGACCCCTGCGGGAACGGTGATGCGGAATTCGGTGAGATCCATCTGCACGTGGGAGGGGATGAACACCGTCTGCCCGGGGGATGCTTCCCACAGAACCTCCTGCAGCTCCTCGGCGGTCTCCGCGGTGAAGTCCCCGGAGGTCACGATCTCCCCGTAGCCTGCGCCGCCTCCCAAGGGGGAGCCGTCGGGGGTGATGCCGTAGATCTTGCCGTCCTGCTCGATGGTGAACTGATCCTTATAGAAGTAATATTTGTCTGTGCCGGAGTGCAACGCGATGGCTTCCCTGAGGGCTTCGGTGTCTCCCTTTTCTGCTTTTTCCAAAAGGGTGTATACCCCGTAGCCGTCTGCGGGGAATACGGACATGGTGATATCCGGCTGTACCCGTTCTGCCAACAGCGGCTGAGGTTCTACGGCAGTCAAAACGCCGTTTTCTTCCCCTAAGGGAAGCTCCTCGTTCTCGGATACAATGTTCTTTTCGTTATCGAAGAAGGCACTCTTGGTCACCGTCAGAGCCTTTTTGCTGTCGGAGACGGCGGTGCCGCAATGGTGGAAATAGCAGTGCTCCACGATACCTGTGCCGTTGGAGGAGACACGGATGGCTTCTTCGCTGAAGGAGGCAAACTCACAGTTGGTGATGCGCACGTCCTTCCCCAGGATGCGGATCCCCGTATCCTTTCGGATGGCGGCGTTTTCTTCGAAGGCGGTGACCACGCCGCAAAGGTTGATGCCGGTGATCACAGCGCCCTCCTCGCAGGTGATCATGATTCCCATGGGGTGGGAAATGCGGATCACGCCGCCCTCGTTGATCCCGCGGTCGGAGGCAAGGGTGACCCCCTTTTTCAGGGCGATCTTATAGCTTTCCGTTGCCGCAAGGTCGGAGATATCGATGGTCACTCCGGAGGGGACGAAGATCACTTCCCCGGATTTTGCCTTTTGCAAGGCGGCCTTCAGCTGGTCGTCCGTTTCCACCACGTAGTCACCGGTGGTGTGGATCTCTCCGTCGTAGCTCGCACCGCCGATGGCAGGGGCATAGGGCTGTACGCCCTTCATCAGCTCCCGCAGGTTGGCGGCGTCCCGAGAGGGATCCTCTCCGCTGAGCAGCATGGAGTACAGTCGGGTATACACCTCTCTGCCGTCGGCAAGGAAAAACCGCTGAGGGATCTGCACCGCTTCGGCGTCGGATCCTCCCGAGGAGGTATCCCCGGGGGTCTTGCTGCAGGCGGTGAGCAGGGAAAGGAGGATGCTAAGCAGTAGGAGAAGAGAAAGAAGACGCTTCACTGGATGTTCTCCTTATCAAAGTGTTTTACGAAAGGCTTCCACTTCGTCCGCGGTGGGGATGGAAGCGCAGGCGCCGGGCTTGGTGATGGACAAGGCGGCGGCAACGGAGGCGGTATACATGGCCTCGGCAGGACGGGCTCCCTTTGCCAGAGAGGCCAACAGGTAGCCGGTGAATACGTCTCCCGCACCGGTGGTGTCCACCGCCTTGGCGGGGATGGCCTCCTGGTAGACAGTGGTCTCTCCGTCGGCGTAGTAAGCCCCCTCTCCCCCTAAGGTGAGAACGATGGCGGAGCGGGGATATTTCTCCCGCAGGATGGCTAATATCTCCTCGGGACGGGAGGCACCGGAAAGGGCGGCTCCCTCTATCTCGTTCACCAGCAGGCAGGACACGGTCTCCAGGGGCAGGGTGCGAAGCTCCCCGGTGATGGGGGAGGGATTGAAGGCTACGTGCATACCCCGCTGGGCGGCAATTTCCAGAATATCTCCCACGCCGGAGATCTCGTTTTGCAATAAGATCCAATCGCTGGGGCCGAAGCCTGCCATGACCCTGCGGACGTACCCCGCATCCACACAGCGGTTGGCACCGGGGAAGTGCAGAATGGCGTTCTGCCCTTGGTCGTCCACTTGGATCACCGCTCTTCCCGTAGGGGCGGGAACGGTCTGCAGATAGGAGACCTCCACGCCGTTTTCTGCCAGGGTGTCCCGCAGAAAGCCTCCGTCCTCACCCACACAGCCCGCGTGGATCACCGATGCGCCTGCGCGGGAGGCGGCCACGGATTGATTTAAGCCCTTGCCGCCGGGCAGTATCTGCCTGTGGGAGCAGGAGAGGGTCTCCCCGGGGGTAACAAAATGGGCTACGCGGTAGATCTCGTCTATGTTCAAGGAGCCGAAATTGAGAATGTGCATGGATGGCCTACCTTCCTGAAAATGGATATTTTCCTCTATCTTTGGGGACAGTATACCATTTATTTTTCATTTTCGCAATAGGCTTGTCGCGAAAAGTTTACATTTGCCCCCTTCCTCTGCGTTGACAAGCTCCCGGGTCTTGTGGTAAAATACTTACACCAATCCCGGGGAAGCGAGGTGATACGTCTGTGAAAAAATGCATATTGGCGGCTTTGTGCGTCATGCTGTCGGGGCTTTGTGCCTGCGGGGCGCAATCCCGCGGGAACGGCTCTGCCGTTTCGTCGGTAGGCGTGGTCTCCGGCGTGACCTCCGTGCCCTTGGAGGAGGTCTCTGTGTCAAGAGACGCTATTTTCGGGGAATACCTTTCTGTGGAGGGCGACGGAGAGATCTTAGCCCTGAAGGAGGACGGAACCTTCCTTTCCTACACCGTCAGTGACCGTTCCGGCGAGAATTCTCAGGGAGTGAGCGTGTCCTACGTGATGACGGAGCGGATCTGCGGAACGTACAGCGTGAACGACGACGGCACCGTAAGTCTGCTTTTGGAGCAGTTTACCCTGACGGTAAACGGTCTGGAGGATGAGCCCGGGCTGGTAGAGGAGTTCGCAGACGTGTTTGCAGGGGAGGACGAGGCGCTTCACGCCCTGTACGTAAGACTGTTCGGCGGGGAAGAGATCACCGGCAAGGAGCTTTTGGGAGAGACGGAGTTTGCCCGACTGGTTGCCGCGGATATCCGCATCAAGCCCAACCGCGAGAACGCTACCTTCGCCTACGTAAATACCAAGTCGTAAAAGGCCTTCCCGTTTTTACGGAGAGGGCTTTTTTGCGGGAACGCCCTGCGGGGGAGAGATTTCTCTTGACATTTGGGCGGTTTTGGGGTAAGATAATAAGAACGAAACGGGAAATGAAAAAGAAAGGAACGGTGGCCGATATGACAGAAGGCGTTACCCTCTGCAAGGGCAGATTGATGCCCGCAGAGGATAGTAAATATTACTTCTATTGCAAGACCTTTTGGTATTCCACGGTGATCGCGTGCTTGATCACCATCCCCTTCATCATCTACGAATGGGTCGTGACCGGGCACGGTATTTATTTATATTACGGAGATTACAACGCTCAGCAGATCGCCTTCTATAAGCATTGCGTGGAGATGGTGCGCAGCGGCAACTTCGGCTGGGACTGGTTCACGGATATGGGCTCCAACTTTGTGGGAAGCTATTCCTACTATATGCTGGGCAGTCCCTTCTTCTGGATCATGTGTCTGTTCCCCTCTTCTTGGGCGCCTTATCTCATGGGTCCCATGTATATCATCAAGTACGTGGTGGCCGCACTGATCGCCTACGCGTATCTGCAGAGATGGGTCAAGAATAAGGACTACGCCGTTCTGGGCGCTTTGCTGTACGCCTTCTGCGGATTTCAGATCTACAACACCTTCTTCAATCAGTTCCACGAGGTGGTAGCGCTGTTCCCCTTACTGCTCATCGGTATGGAGGAATATATCCAGAACGGCCGTAAGGGCATCTTCGCCATTGCGGTGTGCTTGAACGCCATGGTGAACTATTTCATGTTTGCCGGCCAGGTCATGTTCTGCGTGATCTACTTTATGTTCCGCTTCTCCGACCGCAGCTTCCGTGTTACGGTGAAAAAGTTCTTCGGGCTGGCGTTAGAGGCAGTGATCGGCTTCGCCATGAGTATGATCCTGTTCCTGCCCGGTGCCTTGGCACTGTTGGGCAACGACAGAACCTCCCGTTTCTTCTCTGCTGAGGATTGGGAGAAAATGCTGGCCTGGTTTAAGAGCGGCGAGCTGTACTGGCAGAGATACGGCCAAATTTTGGAGTCCTACTTCTTCCCGCCGGATATTCCCTCCCGCGTAAACTTCTTCTTCGGGCACACCGAGCGTTGGGCATCCATTTCCGCATACCTGCCTTTGTTCGGTCTGACGGGCGTTTTCGCCTTCTACACCACCAAAAAACGCGGTTGGCTGAAGGCGTTGATCCCCTTTTTGGTGGTCTGCTCCTTCGTTCCCGTTCTGAACAGTGTCTTCTTCCTTGGGAACTCCTCTTACTATGCGAGATGGATGTATCTCATGGTTTTAATGATGGTCATTGCCACCATTATCGCCTTGGATCGCAAGGATACCCGTTGGAAGGGAGCTATTACCGCCAGCCTTTTGGCCATTGCCGCCATTGCGGTGCCCTTGGGTCTGCTGTGGTATGACGAGCCCTCCTCCGACGCGGTGGATTATCAGCTGGGCAGAGCGCCCTTCCCCGTGCGGTTCTGGATCTATACCGCCATCGCCGCGGCAGGCGTTCTGCTGGTATGGTACGTGATCAAGCATTTCCGCGGCACCAAGCTGTTTGCCCGGGCCTTGCTGGTCACCACCTCCCTTTGCATCGTGGTGTACGGCTGTGTGCATATCGTCAACGGCAAGGAGCATTCCCACACCAGCGACTTTATGGTGCATCAGGTGATCAACGGCGAGGACGTGGTTCTGCCGGATGCGCAGGAGGACTTCTACCGCATCGACTTCTACCGCACCTCCAGCCTTTCTACCATTGACAATTTGAATATTTATTGGGGCTATCCCTCCATCGAGTGCTTCCACACGGTGGTGCCCCCCTCTTTGATGAACTTCTACGATCTGCTGGGATATAACCGTTCCGTGGGCTCTCGTACCTACAGCTCCTGGTACGGTCTGCGTGCCATGACCTCTACGGAGTATTCCTTCATCCAGACCACCCGCAACAAGCGTAAGGTGAAGACCCTTTACGAGGATAAGATCGAGGATCTGGAGGAGATCGTGGAGCTTGAAAATGACAGCGATTGGACCTTGGTGGAGCAGGTGGACAGCGTTCGTATCTACCAAAAGGGCGACGAGGTGGTAAGGATCAGCCTTTACGACCCCGACGCTGTTTCGGAATACGAAAACAGCAAGCTTTGGAAGCAGATGGAATCCATCGACGGCTTCCGCCTCTTCTCTGCAAAGGAGATCGGCTCCGACGGCATGGAGACCACCGCGTATCATCTGGTGGAGATCTCGGACACCGAGACCATTTCCCGCTTGGAGAACGATCCGAGTGCCAAGGAGATCACCCTTTCTCAGCACGTGCGCCTTTACGAAAAGGACCGTGCCGGCGGTAAGGTGGTCTATACCCAGGTGGACGTGACTGCGCTTCCCGAGCTGGAGGTGTATTTCACCGACGATGCTTGGAGCAGATGGGAGCAGCCCGAGGGCTTCGTGCTTCTGCATAACGAGACCACAAACGAGTACCGGTTGCTTTCCGAGGCCGAGGATGCAGATCAGATCTTGACTCTGCTGGCGGCGGAAGAGTGGACCGTATGCACTCCCTCCGAGAACCTTCTCGTGTTCTGCAAGGATACTGAGGACGGCGTTCTCTATGAGGCGGTGGATCTCCCTTCTTTGGAATCCTTGGCATCTTACGAGGCGGGTGCAGGCTACACCCGTGTAGTGACCAACGTGAATTTCCGTATCTTTGCTTCTCTGACGGAAAAGGAGACCTACCGTCTGGTGGCAAAGGACGATGCCTATAACTTGGAGTATTACGGCAACCATTCCGATTGGACGGAGTTGGTGGTGGACGAGACCCACCGCGTGTATTGCCGTACCCGTTCCTCCAACGACCAGGGAAAGCTCTATGCCGTGGGTTCCTTGTATAACACCGAGGAGCTGGAAAAATACGAGAACGATCCCGCCTGGAGCTTCGTGGAGGAGAAAGTCGGCTACCGCACCTATTCCTCTGAGGAATTCAACATGACCAAGGGTTGGTATTATTACGATACCCAGAACGGCTACGATATCTACCGCAACGAAAACCATCTGAGCATGGGCTTCAGCTACGACGGCTTTATGACGGAGACGGAGTTCAAGAAGATTTCCAGCGGCTTCCAGCGTTCCGTTCTGCTTTGCACCTATCTGGTGGTTCCGGACGATATGGCGGATTACTACGCCCAGTTTATGGATGAGTACGTGGACGATCCCAACGACGAGGGTAACAAGGGCAAGCTGAAGCGCAAGGCGGCCAACTATAACACCTTTACCAAGTCTGTGGAAGAGCGTAAGACCATGTCCTGCACCGACTTTACCTGGAGCTCCGACGGCTTCTCCGCCAAGTACAGCTCCGACGAGACGGACATCGTGTTCTTCTCCGTTCCCGCCGAGGGCGGTTGGTACAACGGTGCGAACGAGGGCGTGACCGGGCTTTTGACCGGAATCGGCGGCTGGACGGCTACCGTAGACGGCAAAGAGGTGGAGATCCTGACGGTGTTCGGCGGCTTTATGGCGGTGGAGGTTCCCGCAGGGGAGAACGTGGAGATCGTGTTCACTTACAAGACCTTCGGCTCCGGGCTGGGTACCGGCATCACGGTCTGCGCTATTCTGGCATTCGCGGTGTATATGTTCCTGCTTTACAAAAAGAAGCAGCACCGCGGAGATTACCCCTTCTTTGAAGGCACTTACTACGAGGCTGGCGACACCGAGGCGCTTCCCGCCGAGGACACTGCCGGAAAGAAGCCCGCAAATACGCAAAAAGCACAGCCGAGGAAAAAGAAATAACCGATGAAAAAGAGCATCTGCCGGAAAACGGCAGGTGCTTTTTTGCGGGATTTTTGTGGGATTTTCGTGGGATTTTTGCGGGATGACAAGGGACGGGTTTTCTGCTATTCTGTAAAGGCTCCTCCTATACTTTTACGAAAGGAGAAAAGAAAGGATGAAGATCGTTTTTCGCGTTTCCGTCAAAGGCGGAACGGCTTCCGCGGAAAAGATGCCCGTGATTTCCGAGGGCTCCCGCGGGGTGGTGTATCTTGCGACGGCGTTTGACGAGGAATGGCAGAATATCCCCGTGAAAAAGCTTACGCTTTGGCGCGAGGGGGAAACCATGCTGCAATTTCTGCTGGACGACACGGGGGAGGTGCTGCTTCCCGAGGTGTTCACCCTGTCGGAAAAGCCCTTTTATCTGCGGTTTACAGGGGAGGACGGAGATTTTTCTTTGCAGACCAACTCGTTGTGCGCCTCCTTCGGGGAGCTTCGCGCCCCCGCAGAGGATCAGCCGTCCTTCACCGTGTATACCGGGAACTATACCCTTACGGAAAACGGCGTCTACCCAATGGAAAACAAGGTGCTGACAGAGGATCTCACGGTGGATGTATTCACCGTGGATACCACCAAGGATACCGTTACCCCGGAAACCCTGCACCAAGGCATTACTGCTCACGATGCGGCAGGTAAGCCCATCGAGGGCACCTACGTGAACCCTTACAACGCCAATACCGAAGGGGACACGGTCACTCCGGAGGCCTTGCACAAGGGCATTACTGCCCACGATGCGGCGGGTAATCCCATCGAGGGCACCTACGTGAACCCTTACAACGCCAACACGGAGGGCGATACCGTCACTCCGGAAACCCTGCACCAAGGCATTACTGCTCACGATGCGGCGGGCAACCCCATCGAAGGCACTTACGTGAACCCTTACAACGCCAATACCGACGGGGACACGGTCACTCCGGAAACCTTGCACCAAGGCATTACCGCCCACGATGCGGCGGG
>JAGBXS010000071.1 GCA_017629175.1 Clostridia bacterium | reverse complement strand
CGTGGACGATAAGGGATACCAGGGCGAGGCGGCAGGTAAGTTTGCCGGCTTGCGTTACGACGAATCCAACACCGCCATTTTGGAGGATATGAAGGAGACCGGCGCTCTGCTGGCTTCCAAGGAGATCATCCACCCCTATCCCCATTGCTGGAGATGTAAGCATCCCATTATCTTCCGTGCAACTCCCCAGTGGTTCTGCTCTGTGGAGGCATTCCGTGAAGAAGCAGCAAAGGCCTGCGACAGCGTAACCTGGATGCCCGCATGGGGCGGCGAACGCATGGTATCCATGATCAATGAGCGTGCAGACTGGTGTATTTCCCGTCAGCGTCATTGGGGTCTGCCCATTCCCGTGCTGTACTGCAAGGATTGCGGCAAGCCCATCTGTACCGAAGAAACCATCAATCACATCTCCGCCGTGTTTGAGGCAGAAGGCTCCAATGCATGGTTTGAGAGAGAGGCTTCCGGATTGCTTCCCGAGGGATTTGCTTGTCCCGATTGCGGCTGCAAGACCTTTGAGAAGGAGACCGATACGTTGGACGGCTGGTTCGACTCCGGCTCTACCCACTTCGACGTGCTGGATGGCAGAGACGGCCATTCCCGTCCCGCAGATCTGTATCTGGAGGGCGGAGACCAGTACCGCGGTTGGTTCCAGGCATCCCTGCTGACCGCCATCGGCGCAGGCTTGGGCGAAGCACCCTATAAGGCAGTGCTGACCCATGGCTGGACGGTGGACGGCGAGGGCAAGGCTATGCATAAATCCTTGGGCAACGGCGTAGAGCCCGAGTCCATCATCAAGGTCTACGGCGCGGATATTCTCCGTCTGTGGGTGGCATCCAGCGATTACCGCGTGGACGTTCGCTGCTCCGATGCCATCTTCAAGCAGCTTTCCGAAAGCTACCGTAAGATCCGTAACACCTGCCGTATTCTGCTGGCAAACCTGGGCACTCCCGAAACCGATTTCGATCCCGCAAAGCATATGATCCCCGTGGAGCAGATGCAAGAGATCGATCGCTATGCCCTTTCCCGCTTGAACAGTCTGGTGGCTTCTGCCCGCAAGGCGTACGAAAATTACGAATTCCACGTGATCTGTCACGACGTGCTGAATTTCTGTGCCATCGATATGTCCAAGCTGTATATCGATATCACCAAGGATCGTCTGTACTGCAACCGCAAGGATGCTCCCGAGCGCCGCAGTGCACAGACCGCAATGTACATCATTGTAAAATCTCTTGCCAAGCTGTTGGCGCCCATCCTCTCCTTTACCGCAGAGGAGCTGTGGAGCTTTATGGCCTTGACCGGGGAGGATCATACCGATTCCGTTCTGTGCAACGGACTTCCCGCAGTGGACGCATCCTACGACTGCCCCGCATTGGAGGCGAAGTACGAGGGTCTGTTCCGCTACCGCGACGACGTGATGAAGGCTCTGGAGCTTGCCCGTGCCGCAAAGGTCATCGGCAAATCTCTGGAGGCAAAGGTCACCGTCTACGGCAAGGAAGACAACGAGGCTATGAAATTGTTCTCCGCTCACGCAAAGGAGCTGGAGGAGCTGTTCATCGTCAGCAAGGTAGAGTTGTCCAATGAAGCGGCTCCCGCCGAAGCTTTTGCCGAGACCGAAAGCGGCGTTGCCGTTCTGGTTGAGGTGGCAGAAGGCGAGAAGTGCGTTCGTTGCTGGGCATATCGTGACGATTGTACCCACGATGAGGAAGGGCAGTGCCTCTGCGCACGTTGCCGTGAGGCGGTATGCTGATCGCTGTTCTTTCCGTTCTGTTCGGTTCGGTGATCCTGGATCAGCTGACCAAGGCCATTGTGGTCTCTCAGATGGCGCTGTATGAGGAAGTACCCTTTCTGCCGGGCTTGATTCGTTTTTATCATACCCGCAACACCGGTGCGGCCTTCAGTATGTTCTCCGATAACCGATGGGTGTTCATGGTCTTTTCCGTGATCGCCATGATGATTATGACTTATCTGCTGGTGAAGTTTCACGGCAGACATTGGCTGCTTTCCGTTTCCCTGGCGGCTGTGCTGGGGGGCGGGATCGGCAATATGATCGACCGCGTGCTGAGCGGCTACGTGGTGGATTTCCTGGATTTCCAGTTTATGAAGTTTGCCGTGTTCAACGTGGCGGATATCTTCGTCACCTGCGGCTCCGTTGCCTTGGCGGTGTACATTTTGTTCATTGAGCCAAAGGTAGAAAAGCGCCTGCAGGAGCAAAAGGAAGCGGCCTCCGCCGCAGAAGAGGGCACCCATGAAGGAAACGACGACGGTGACCGTTGATCAAGGCGGCAAACGGCTGGACGTGTGGCTGGCGGAAACGGCGGAGATCAGCCGTTCCCGTGCACAACAGCTCATCGAAGGCGGGGAAGTTCTTCTCAACGGGAAAACCGCCAAAAAGCGGGATTCCGTCTCCCCGGGGGATGAGGTGACCTACGAGATCCCCGAGCCCGAGGAGATCGAGGCCGTGCCTCAGGATCTTCCCATTCACATCGTATACGAGGATGACCATTTGCTGGTGGTGGACAAGCCCCAAGGCATGGTGGTGCATCCCGCACCGGGGAACCCGGACGGTACCCTGGTAAACGCTTTGCTGTACCATTGTAAGGGGAGACTTTCCTCCATCAACGGTATGGTGCGTCCCGGCATCGTTCACCGTATCGACAAGGATACCTCCGGTCTGCTCATCGTCGCCAAGACGGACGAGGCCCACAGAGGGCTTGCGGAGCAGATCGCCGTCCACAGCTTTGTCCGCCGTTATGAGGCGGTCTGTGTGGGAAGCTTTCGCGAAGAAAGCGGAACGGTGGATGCTCCCATCGGCAGGAGCAAGACCGACCGCAAGAAGATGGCGGTCACCCGGGAAAATTCCAAGCCCGCAGTCACCCATTATCGGGTGCTGGGGGAAACGAAAAACAAAATGTATTCGCATCTGGAGCTCACCCTGGAAACGGGGCGGACCCACCAGATCCGCGTGCATATGGCTTACATGGGGCATCCCGTAGCAGGGGACCCCGTGTATGGCACCGAAAAGCACCGTTTGGGGCTTTCGGGACAATGTCTTTTTGCAAAATTTATTCAATTTACTCATCCCGTTAGCGGCGCGGTTTTGGCTTTCGAAGCGGATCGCCCACAGTTTCTCAAGGAGACGCTTGAGAAGCTCGGGATCGGAGGTTAAACTCTCAAAAAAGAGTTGGAAAGGTTTGTTATGCAAAAACAGGAACTCGTAATGCTTGCCGAAAAGGCGGCGGAAATCAGAAAGCTGGCGGTAGAGGCGATCTACCACGCCAAGTCCGGCCATCCCGGCGGATCTCTGTCCATTGCGGACGTGATGGCGTACTTGTACTTTAAGGAAATGAAGGTGGATGCGGCAGATCCCAAGAATCCCGACCGCGACCGCTTTGTGCTCTCCAAGGGGCACTGCTGTCCCGCGCTTTACGCCGCTTTGGCGATGAAGGGCTTCTTCCCCAAGGAGGATCTGAACACCCTCCGTCATCTGGGCAGCTATCTGTCCGGACATCCCGATATGAAGAACGTTCCCGGCGTGGATATGTCCACCGGCTCCTTGGGCCAGGGCATCTCTGCGGCTGCAGGCATGGCTCTTGCAGGTAAGCGGAACGGTCAGGATTACCGTGTGTTCACCATTCTGGGCGACGGCGAATGCCAGGAGGGTCAGGTTTGGGAGGCGGCAATGTTCGCCGCTCACTACAAGCTGGACAATCTGATCGCTTTCGTGGACTTCAACCACCTGCAGATCGACGGCGACGTTCGTGAGGTTATGAACCCCACGCCCATCGACAAGAAGTTTGAGGCCTTCGGCTGGTACGTGCAGTGCATCGACGGCCATGATTTCCAGCAGATCGAGGAAGCTGTTGCTAACGCTTGTAAGTCCGACAAGCCCTCTGCCATCGTGTGCACCACGGTGAAGGGCAAAGGCGTTTCCTTCATGGAAAACAACCACGGCTGGCACGGTAAGGCACCCAAGGCTGAGGAATACGAGACCGCTATGAACGAGCTGAACAAGGCTCTTGCAGAAGCAAAGGAGGCGTAACGATGGCAGATAGAATTGCAACCCGTGTTGCTTACGGCAACACCCTCGCCGCATTGGGCGAGACCCGCCATTTCTTCGTCATGGATGCCGATCTTTCCGGCTCCACCCAGACGGCTATCTTCGGTAAGAAGTTCCCCGATCGTTTTATCAACTGCGGTATCGCTGAGGCAAATATGATCTCTGCCGCCGCAGGTATCGCTGCCGCAGGCACTCCCGTGTTCTGCTCCAGCTTTGCTATGTTTGCTTGCGGACGTGCTTACGAGCAGATCCGTAACTCCGTGGCTTACCCCAAGCTGAACGTGAAGATCTGTGCTTCCCACGGCGGTATCACCGTTGGTGAGGACGGCGCTACCCACCAGTACTGCGAGGATCTGGCTGTAATGCGTGCTACCCCCAACATGGTGGTGGTGAACCCTGCAGACGCTACCGAGACCGTAAAGGCCATCGAGGCGATTCTGGATTACGACGGCCCCGTTTACTGCCGCTTGGGCAGATTCGCGGTTCCCGTGGTGTTTGATCCCGCTACCTATAAGTTCGAGCTGGGCAAGGGCAACGTTCTTGCAGACGGTAAGGACGTAGCCATCTTTGCTACCGGTATTATGAACGCCGCCGCTTTGGAGGCAAGAGAACAGCTGAAGGCATACGGCGTGGATGCGGCTATCATCGATATCCACACCATCAAGCCTATCGACAGAGATCTCATCGCTCATTACGCCGCAAAGACCGGCGCCGTGGTAACTGCCGAAGAGCACAACGTCATCGGCGGTCTGGGCAGTGCTGTAGCAGAGGTTCTGGCAGAGACTGTTCCCACCAAGATGGCTCGCGTTGGCATTGAGGACGTATTCGGCACCTCCGCATCCGCAGAGGTTCTGCTGGATTACTACAAGCTCAACGCTCAGGGCATCGTAGAGAAGACCTTGAAGCTTCTCGGAAAATAACAAATTCCGTGCCAAACCTTGGTGTGCCCACCCTCGGGTGGGCACCCTTTGTATCACGAAGAGGTACTATATGACCGTAAAAGAATTGGCAGTATACCTGGATGAACGTATCCCCGCCTCCCTGTCCGAGCCATGGGATAACGACGGGCGGATGGTGATCCCCAACGGGGATGCGCAGGTGACGGGAGTGCTTTGCGCTCTGGATTGCACCGGCGGCGCCATTGCCCGCGCCAAGGAATTGGGGTGCAACGTGATTCTGACCCATCATCCGCTGATCTTCAAGCCCCTTGCAAGCCTTACGGAAACCGACAGCGTGGGCAAGCGGGTGCTTGCTTGTGTGGAAGGCGGCATCGCCGTGCTTTCCTACCATACCCGTTTGGACTGCCTGGAGGGAGGCGTCAACGATTGTTTGGCCAAGGCCATCGGCTTGGAGAATGCCGCCGCCTTCTTGCCCTACGGCAGGATCGGTGAGGTGGCAGAGCAGTCCTTTGAGCAGTTTGCCACTTTGGTGGAAAAGGCCTTGGAAACCAAAGAGCTTGCCTTGGTGAAAGCTACTCCCACGGTGAAAAAGGTGGCCTTGGTTTCCGGCAGCGGCAAGGACGAGATCAAGGACGCTTTGCAGGCGGGTGCGGATACCTTCCTTACCGGGGAAGCAAATCACAGCTGTATGCTGGATTGCAAGGAGCTGGGGTTGAACCTCATCTGCGCCACCCATTACGCCACCGAGCGTGTGGTGCTTCCCGTGCTGTGCGCCATGGCCGAGGAAGCAGGGGTCAGAAGCGTGATCTATCCCTTCGCCCGGGAGGCAGAATATGGCATTTGACGGTTTCTTTTGCGTTGCGGTGGCCAATGAGCTGAACGCTTGGGCGGGTGCCAAGGTGGAGAAGATCCACCAGAGTGCGCCTACCTGCCTGTATCTTTGCTTGTACCGCGAGGGAAAACGAGCCAATTTGATCCTT
>JAGBXS010000070.1 GCA_017629175.1 Clostridia bacterium | reverse complement strand
GGAGGTTTCGGAGGAAGTGAGTGAAGAGGTTTCCGAAGAGGTTTCCGAAGAAGTGAGCGAGGAGGTTTCCGAAGAGGAATCCACGGAAGTTTCCGAGGAAGAATCCGCAGAGATTTCCGAAGAGGAATCTACAATTGTCTCCGAAGAAGAGAGCACCGAAGCAAGCCAAGAGGAAAAGGTGTCCTCTGCCGAAAGCACCGCGGAAAGTGAGACGGAAGAGCCCGAAGAGGGCAGCTTCCCCTGGATCCCCGTAGCGATCGCCGTGGTTTTGGTTGCCGCTGTGGCGGTGATCTTGGTTATCAGAAAAAAGAAATAAAGGAACTTTATTAAGATAGAAAGGGGTGTCTTTTGTGAAGAAGACGTTATGTTTGGTTCTTTGCGTTGCGTTGCTTGCGGTGGTGAATCCCGTCTTTTTCACCGAAGAAGCCGTCGCCTGCGAGGGAGACGATTGGGGCGACAGATACCGTGAAGACGGATACGCAATAGAAGAGTTTGGCGACTACCGCCTTGCCATCAAGGACGGCGAGGCTACCCTGCTGGAATATTTCGGATGGGAGCAAGACATCGTCATCGAAGCAGAGGTGGGGGGCTATCCCATCGTGGAAATCGATTCCATGGCTTTTGCCTACACCGTCCCGGAGACCCTTGTGATCCCGGAGGGTGTACGAGAAATCGGCGGATTCTATTTCTTCAACGGAGAGGATCTCAGAGACATCACCCTGCCCTCCACCCTGCGGATCATCCACGGTGCTTTCGAGGGCTGTGATGCCGTGGAGAAGATGGTGATCCCCGAGGGCGTGGAGGAAATGCACGGCACGGCTTTCGCTTATTGCCTAAAATTGAAGGAAGTGGTTCTGCCCTCTACGCTGAAGAAGGTGGGCGGATTGTTTGAGGAATGTCCTTACGTGGAAACCGTAATCCTCCCCGAGGGGCTGGAAGAGATCACCGGGATCATCTTCTACGATTGCAAAAACGCAAAATCGGTGGAGATCCCTTCCACGGTGAAGCACATGACCCACGCCCCTGTGGTGGGCTGTGAAAAGTTTGAAGAGCTGACTTTTGCCCCCGGGAATGAGTACCTGCGGATGGAAAACAACTGTCTGATCACCGCCGACGGCGTACTGTTGCAAGGCTACGAGGGCAGTTCCGTCCCCGCCGAGGGGATCACCGCCATCGGTGCTTACGCCTTCTGCTACGCCGACTGGCTGACGGAAGCCATTTTGGGGGATGAGGTCACCTCCGTGGGAACCTGGGCATTTTTGGGCTGCGAAAACCTTACCAAGGTCAGCCTGCCGGAAGGGATAACCACCATTGAATCCCAAACTTTTTACAAATGCACCTCGCTGGCAGAATTCCGCATGCCTTCCACCGTTACAAAGATCGGTTACGGTGCATTTTATAATTGCAACGCGCTTTCCAATATCGAGATCCCTCCCGCCTTGGAGCAGATCGACGGGGCGGCTTTCAAAAATTCCGGTATCACCTCCGCTATCCTGCCGGATACCCTGACAAGCTTGGGTACGGAAGTATTTTCCGGCTGTGAGAATCTGGAAGCCTTGCGTCTCCCTGCAGGAATGACGGAATTGGGGCAAAGCTTGCTTTCCGGTTGCTCCAATCTGAAGGAGCTGACACTTCCCGAAGGAATCACTTCCCTGGGAAGCTTTGCTCTGAGCCGTTTGGACAATCTTGAGAAGCTGCATTTGCCCTCCACGCTGGTAAGCGTATACGGAGATGCCTTTGGGTTTATGCCCAAACTGAAGGAGCTGACGGTGGCAGAGGGCAACCCGGTTTTGTACGCCGACGGCACCTTCCTGATGAAGTATGACGGCACGCTGGTACGCGCCCTTGCCTACGGGGAGTTGCCCGAGGGGATCACTTCTATTGGTCCCTATGCCTTTTATAACAGCTCCGGCTGGGACGTGTTTACCGTTCCCGAGGGTGTGGTCACAATTGAGGATCACGCTTTCTACGGTGCAGAGATGCACAGGATCGACTTGTCCCGCAGCCTGAAAAAGATCGGTCAGCTTGCTTTCAGCCGTTCAAAGATCAAGAGTATTTTCCTGCCCGCTACTATTCAATCTCTGGACTATGACGTATTTGAATTTTGTCCCTGTTTGACTACGATCTACGCAGAGCCTGCGGAACGCCCCTCCTTCTGGACCAGCTGGGACCATGACTTCAAGGGAACCGTGGTATGGAGTGCCACGGGAATTCCGGAAACCGACTATCGGATCTCCGGTGATTACTTCTACGACGTCATAGAGGGCGGGGTCAGCATCCGTGCGTATCTGGGAGAGGAAACGGAGATCGAGGTTCCCGCAGAGCTGGACGGTATGCCCGTGATCCAATTAGGAAACGGCGCATTTCAGGAGCAACAGTATTTGGTTTCCATCAAGCTGCCGGATACCTTAAAGTGGGTAGGCGCCGAAGCCTTCCGGTACTGCTTTGCTCTGAAAGAGCTGAAGTTCCCGGACAGCGTGGAGTACATCGGCGGGGGCGCATTGTCCAGCTGTAACGCTCTGGAATACGTTTATTTGCCCGATGCGGACGTGGTGGCCACCGATGCAATCTCCTATTGCAGTGCATTGAAGGTGGTGGAATGTGCGCCTAAAGCACGGCCTGTCGGATGGTCTTTGCGTTGGTATGAAGCAATCCCCGCCGCCCAAATCCTTTGGGGCGTGAACGAGGAAGAACCCGTTGAGCCTCCCGTGGAGCCGGTTGACCCGCCGGAGGTTTCGGAGGAAGTGAGTGAAGAGATTTCCGAAGAGGTTTCCGAAGAAGTGAGCGAGGAGGTTTCCGAGGAAGAATCCGCAGAGATTTCCGAAGAGGAATCTACAATTGTCTCCGAAGAAGAGAGTACCGAAGCAAGCCAAGAGGAAAAGGTGTCCTCCGCCTCCGGCGAGACGGAAAGCAAGACGGAAGAGCCCGAAGAGGGTGGCTTCCCTTGGGTTCCCGTAGTGATCGCCGTGGTATTGGTGGCCGCAGGCATCGCGGTCCTCTTCATCCGAAAGAAAAAATAGCACAAAGAAGGGTGCGCTTTAGAGCGTGCCCTTTCTTATGCTCCGAAAAAAGCGATTTCCTCTTGCATTCGGGGAAATTCTGTGCTATACTTAGGGCAATCAAAAAGCGGAGGTGTTACCATATGCTGTTATTTTACGTTCGCCACGGCGACCCTATCTACGATCCCGATTCTCTCACCCCTCTGGGGCTGAAGCAGGCCGATGCCCTTGCCAAGCGTTTGTGCCGTTACGGCATTGACGAGATCTATTCCTCTTCCTCTAACCGCGCGGTGCTGACGGGCACTCCCACGGCAGAGCTTTTGAAGAAGGAGATCCACAAGGTGGATTGGTGCCACGAGGGCAAGGCTTGGGAATACACCGCGATGCCCAACGGAAAAGGCGGCCGTTCCTGGCCCGTAGCAAATGCAGATAACGTTCGTTTGTTCATGCGTCCCGACGTTATGGCGTTGGGCGAGAAATGGTACACCCACCCCGACGTAATGGCGCTTCACGATTTTACACCGGGGCTTGCCGCCATCAACCGGGACGTGGATGCGTTCCTGGCTTCTTTGGGCTACGAGCATGACAGAGAAAACCACGTTTACATCCCCACCGCCCCCAACGATAAGCGAGTGGCGCTGTTTGCCCATTACGGCGCGGGAATGTGCGTGCTGAGCAGTCTGCTGGACATTCCTTACAATATTTTCTGTTCCCACTTCAACCTTTCCACCAGCGGTATGACGGTGATCAAGTTTGAAGAGCGGGACGGCTTCGTCGTTCCCGAGGTGCTGACCCTTTCCAACGACTCCCACGTATACGCCGAGGGTCTGCCCACCAAGTACAACGGCGCGTATTATTTCTGATATGAAAAAGTATTTGCTTCTGCTCTTGGCAGTATGCCTTCTTGCGGCAGGGTGCGGCGTGACGGAAACCGCCTCCGTGGAGGAAAGCACCGCCTCCTCCCGGGAAGAAAGCGTTACCTCGGAGGACTCCTCGGAAGAAGAAAGCCTGCCGGAAAAACAGATCCTGGTGATCCTTTACGAGTATTACCTCACCGCGGGAGTGGAATCCGAGGGGATCTTCTACGAATACACCTACTGCTTTGACGAAAGCGGCAGGGTGTTCAACGCCCTGGCGAAGTTGACCTACCCCTCCCCGGAGAAAGCGGAGACGGAGTATTACCAGCTGATCCGTGCGGAATATCCCAACGTGGAATTGGAGGGGAACGTGCTGTCCTTTGCCTTCCCCAAAAAGAAGTGCCCTTACTTTGGGATCACCTACACAGCACTCCCCTACCTGCTGGAGGAATCGGTGTACACCGTGACGGATTTCCTGTTCCCGGAGGAAAATGAAAGCTCCGACGAGGAATGATTCTTTCAAAAATCGAAGAAAACGAAAGAAAATCAAAGAAAATCGAAAAAAATTCAAAAAAGTTTGAAAAACCCCTTGACAAATCCGTTTTCTGTGCTATAATTGCAAAGGCTTAAGAAAAATGGATTTATGAAAGGACTATGCATATGTCTACTACGATGCTCAAAAAAGAGAACGTTGAGCGCAAGTGGTATGTGATCGATGCCGAGGGCAAGACCCTGGGTAAGGTTGCAGTCGCTGCCGCAACGATTCTGAACGGTAAGCACCGCCCCGAATACACTCCTCACGTGGATTGCGGCGAATGCGTGATCGTTATCAACGCCGGTAAGGTTGTTCTCACCGGTAAGAAGCTGGATCAGAAGATCCACTACCACCACACCGGTTATATCGGTGGCATGAAGGCTGTCAAGTATCGCACTCTGATGGCTACCAAGCCCGAGATGGCAGTTGAACTGGCTGTTAAGGGTATGCTCCCCAAGAACACCATCGGTGACAACAGCTTTGGCCGTCTGAAGGTCTATGCCGGCGCTGAACACAAGCAGGCAGCTCAGATGCCCATCCCTGTTGAACTTTAAGAAATAAGGAGGTAAAAGAACATGACTTACACACCCGCAGTTCCTTATTTTTACGGCACCGGCAGAAGAAAGACTTCCGTAGCTCGCGTTCGCGTTATGGCAGGTACCGGTTCCATCACCGTTAACGGCAAGCCCGCAAAGGAATACTTCGGTCTTGACACTCTGATGCTCATCGTTAACCAGCCCTTCGCTACCACCGGTACCGAGGGTAAGTTCGATATCATCTGCACCGTTAAGGGCGGCGGCCTCTCCGGTCAGGCAGGCGCAGTTCGTCACGGCGCAGCAAGAGCTCTTCTCCAGGCTGACGACGCTTTCCGTCCCCTTCTCAAGAAGGCAGGTCTCTTGACCCGTGACCCTCGTATGAAGGAAAGAAAGAAGTACGGCTTGAAGGCTGCTCGTCGCGCATCCCAGTTCTCCAAGAGATAATTACAGCCTTACGGCTGTTTTGGAAAACAACACTCACGAAAAGTGGGTGTTGTTTTTTTGTTGGTTGTCTTTGCAAAATTCCGCCGTCCTATTTACTTTTGGGGATTTTTATGGTATGATGTAATTGTTAGGCGACCTTGAATTCGACGAATCCCTATCGCAAGAATATAAGAAGGAGTTTTGGTGCTATATGTGGAATGAAATAAAAAATGAACTTGATATTGAAACCTTGATGAACGAATACGGCGGCTTTCACGAT